>CAZFTQ010000010.1:23360-35998 GCA_964522365.1 uncultured Desulfovibrio sp.
GGGGCATCCCGGACGGAAGAATCATTTTTTCTGTGTGATCGGGCGGCGAAGCGGAGACAGAAGAGCTGCGGGAAGTGTCAGACCGTGGGAATTTTTGACTGTTTTTGAAAACCGGGACCAAAAGCCGGGAGTCAGGGCCGCTGCGGGGCGGCGGGCGTCCGGCTGCGGCGGGAAAAGGCGGTTTTTCCGGCAGGCGCTTCCGTCTGACGGGGACCCGGGGCAGCCCGGCCGGCCCGGGGCTCCAGGGAAGGCGCTTCCCGGGGTTCCGTCAACCGGGCGGCTTCCCCGGGGGAGCGGGAAAAACAGGACTTTGCAAAGCCCTTGCCTTCGTGTATGGAAAAGGCCGCCTGCGGCCGCCGCCAAGCGCCGGCCGATCCTTTTTCTCCTGTACCGGAGGCCTTTTCCCATGCGGCGTTTCTTCTCCTTCCGGCGGGCCGGTCTCGTCTGCGCCATGCTCTCCTGTCTGCTTTTCTGTCTGGCCCTTCAGGTCCAGGCGGAGCCCGGGGAGAGCGCGCAGGGACAGACCCCGGAAGCGGCGCTCAAGGCCAAGGAGAAGGAGGCGGCCGACAAGACCCGGGAGGCGCTCAAGGCCAAGGAGGCCCGCGAGGCCGAGCTCAAGCAGCGGCAGGAGGAGGCCACGGAGAAGAAGCGCCGGGAAGTGGCGCGGATATCCGAGGACGATCCCCTCAAGGACATCTGGGCCGGCCAGCGCACCATGGTCACGGCCGTCATCGCCGAGGCCGAGCGCCTGAGCGAGACCTTTCTCACGGACACGAGCATTCTGGACAAGATCCGGCCCGTGGAGCAGGACATCCGGCGTCTGCTCCTCATGCTCAGCGAGTTCCGCCAGTGGCCGAGCCCCCTCGAGGCCGTGAACAGGCGTCTGGGCATCTCCCTGGATCTCGTGCGCAGCCTCCTGCTCCAGGCCGAAGTGCCCCAGGTCAACGCCAAGAAGCTCCTTGAGCAGCTGGACGCCTCCGCCGAGAACATGACGGACTTCACGGCGTCCCACCACGACGAGACCACGGAATACATCAACCGCATCAACACGGCCCGCTTCCTGCTCGCGGCCGTCATCACCCGCTACGCGACCGCCCTGGCGCCCGCCCGATCCCTCATCGACCGCGTGGCCGAGACGAGGGCGGACATCTCCAGGCAGCTCCCCCTGCTCTGGACGAGCTACTACACCCAGCCCCCCGTGGCCTGGCTCTCCCTGGACGAGTGGGCCAATGTTCCCCACAATCTGAGCTATTTCGGCATGGGCCTGAGCCTCAGGCGCTATGTGGAGCTGCCCATCACCTCCTCCCAGTGGCAGGGGGCGGTGACGCGCTTCGCCATCTCCCTCCTGGCTCTGGGGGCGCTGAGCCTGCTCATGGTGAACACCCTGCTTCACCCCTTCCCGGAGATTCTGTCCCACACCAAGCGCTGCAGCCTGCCCTGGAACGTGCTGGGGGTCGCCCTCATCGCCGCCTCCGTGCCGCCCACCATGGAGCCCTTCCGGCTCTTCATGGCCATCGGCAACATCTGTCTCATCCGCGGCCAGATAGCCATGGCCTGGGATCTGCGGCGGGTCAAGCACCCGGACGTGCAGCGCCGCTACTCGCCTCTCCTGGCGCTCTTGCCCCTGACCTTCTGCGCCTACCTCTTCATCTACCTGCCGCTGCCCAGGCTCGTCACCCTGGTGCTCTGGCTCGTGAGTCTCCTCGTCAGCCTCTGGTGGTGCCGCAAGAAGAGCCACCGGGATCTGGACATCGGCAGCATGCAGATGGAGAAGTCCATCATGGACCTCCAGCCCCTCATCCTCTGGCCCTGCCTCATCCTCTGCCTGCTGGGGCTGCACTTCTACAGCATGGCCCTCTATCTGCTCTATTCCTCCGTCTCCGTGGCCGTGCAGATCTCCGCCGCCTCCCTGTCCTTCATCTCCAAGCTCAACGAATCCCTCACCAGCGACGACGCCCGCACCATGCTGGCGAGCTTCATTCTGGCCCTGGCCGCGCCCATCGTCCTGCTCTTCTCCCTGACCATCGTCTCCCTCTGGCTCGCCACCCTGCCGGGCGGCATGGATCTGCTGCAGTTCTATATCTTCAAGAGCGTGAGCATCGGCGAGACCCAGCTCAACTTCGTCCAGCTCCTCCTCATCGCCACGGCCTTCTTCCTGGCCCGCACGGCGGCCCGCATGGGGCAGAGCTTCATAAACCGCCTGCCCGAGCGCGGCTTCCGCGTCGACTCCTCCCTGGTGACGCCCCTGCAGACGGCCTACTTCTACGCGGTCTGGTGTCTCTTCGGCTTCTTCGTGCTGCGCTCCCTGGGCATGAACCTGAGCAATCTCGCCGTCATCGCCGGCGGTCTCTCCGTGGGCATCGGCTTCGGCATGCAGAACCTGGTCAACAACTTCGTCTCGGGCATCATCCTCATCTTCAGCCGCAGCCTCCAGGTGGGCGACATCGTCCAGGCGGGCGACATCGTGGGCCGCATCAAGCGGATCAACGTCCGCTCCACCCTGGTGGAGACCCCGGATTCGGCCACCATCTACGTGCCCAACTCCACCTTCATATCCGGCAATCTCACCAACTGGACCAGCAGCAGCCGCTCCAGGCGCCAGCAGGTGGAGGTGGGCGTGGCCTACGGCTCCGACACCCAGCTCGTCTCCAAGACCCTCCTGGACATCGCCAACAGGAACACCGACATCCTGGCCTTCCCCCAGCCCTCGGTGCAGTTCAGGGAATTCGGCGCGAGCACCCTGAACTTCGCCCTGCTCTTCTGGGTCAAGGACTACGATCTGGCCCAGCGCGTGGCCTCGGAACTCCGCTTCGCCATCAACAGGCGCTTCGCCGAAGAGCACATTGAAATAGCCTTCCCGCAGATGGACGTGCACCTGAGACAGGGCGCGTCCGCGGCACCCCTCGGAAAGGCGGCGAAAGCCGCCAGACAGGCCGGACGGGCCAGGGCGCTGCGCCGCCCGGCCCAGAAGCGCGTGATCGCTTCCCGGCAGACCCAGTCCCGGAAATCCTGACAAACTTCCCCGGCCCGCGGCCGGGGGCAAGCTCCGGAGGTATTCCATGATCCGCAAGGCACAGGACCGCGTCCACTTCACCAAGGAAATGTTCGGCGGCCCGGGCAGCATCGACGCCCGCCAGATCCTCAACGCCGGCGAATTCTACGAAACCGGCCGTCTCTTCAACCAGATCGTGCTCAAACCCGGCGTGGGCATCGGCACCCACCGCCACAACAAGGAATGCGAAGTCTACTGCATCCTCTCCGGCACGGCCACCTACAACGACAACGGCACCGAGGTCCAGGTCTCGGCCGGCGACGTGACCATCTGCTGGTCCGGCGAGCAGCACGGCATCCTCAACACGGGCAGCGAAGATCTGGAAATGATCGCCCTCATCTTCTTCGACAAGAGATAGCCTGCCCCCTTTTTCTCCCCTGAACGCCGAAGCCGGAGAGTCGATGGACTCCCCGGCTTCGCTCTGTTTCCGGCCCTTTTCTTCAGCGGCCCTTCTTCACGCAGCCCAGGCGCAGAAAGTCCTCTTCGAAAAGATCCGGCAGGTTCTCGTCCCGGATGGCGGCGTTGCCGGTCCATTCCGTCACCAGACGGTTCACTTCCTCCACGCGGATCCGGCGCAGCAGATCGCCCCAGGTGCTCGTCAGTTCTCTGAGCACCCTCAGTGCCGTCACCTCGCCCGCCCGGGTGCCGGTCTGGAACTCGCAGTCCACCCCGTTGAAATAGCGCGGATCCGAGGTGTCGCAGACGGTGATGCCCCTGGCCTGCAGGGCCTGGCGCAGGCTGTAGAGATGGGGATAGAGGGCCTCGCGCTTTTTCAGGGCGTCGCAGACGGGCCCGGGCAGGGGCGAGAGGAAGACCATGGGCGTGATGCCCCGGCCCCGCAGCCGGAAATAGATGTCCGCGAAGGCGTCCAGATGGGTGGCGCTCAGCGAGGCCTGGGGGGCGAACTCGCGCAGGCCCCGCTCCAGGCGGTCCAGGGTCCGGGCGAAGCCCGCGTCGGGCGAACCCGTCCGGCTCAGCAGGGAGGAGGGGTGCCAGGCGCCGTCCGGCCCGAAGCCGTCGCCGGCGAACTGGGCCCGCAGGCCGAAGCGCCCCTCCCTGAAGTCCAGGAAGCAGAACTGGGCGAGGCTCAGCCTGCCGTCCAGAAGAGCCTGCCAGGGCATGCGCAGGGCGTCCGGGCTGAGGGCGTAGACATTGCGGGGCCGGTCGGGACGCGCGAAGGGGTCGGGCTCCCAGGTCGTGGAAAACCACCAGAAGTCCAGGGCGATGAGCACGACGTCCGGCTTGTGGACGGCGAGGGCCGCGTCCAGGCTTTCCCGGAGGGAGGAGAGGGAGTCCGCCGTGCCCGCCAGATTGACCATGGGGCTGAGGAAGACGCCGCCCCGCAGGGAGCCCATGCCGGCCGAGCCCGCCAGAAGGATGTCCGGCTTCACGGCCCGGCAGAGGGCCAGCTTGTAGACGAGATCGTCCGAGGGCGTGGCGCTCAGGCCCGATCCGAAGAGGGCGAAGCCCTTCTGCTGGGCGCTCACGGCCCGGTCCACGCCCGCGTCGCCGCTCAGATAGATCCAGAGCGCCGAAAGGGGCGCGGCCAGACAGAGGAGGAGGGCGCAGCAGGCCGCGAGCAGGAGCAGGTAGCGGCGCAGCCAGGAGCTCGCCGGGGTCCGGTCTCGAGAGGTGTCGTCCATGCGGGGGTATCCGTGGCGCTGCCGGATCCGTCCGGCAGGGCCCTGCTAGAAGATGAAGGGTCTCGCGGCGTCCATGAGACAGAGGGAAAGGGCCGTGGCCGCGGCCAGGAGAACGGCCCAGGGCAGGCTGAAGGAAAAGGCCGGCCAGGGCCGCGAGCCGTCCCGGCAGCCCAGGAAGATGTCGTGGGCCGTGGGCAGGGCGAAGACGCAGAGGGCCGAAAGGCTCAGGGGAACGAGGCCCGGCAGGAGGTCGCGCAGGGTGAGGGCGGCAGGCCAGGTCCCCTGTCCGGCCAGGGCGGCGAAAAGCGCCGCCGCGTGGGAGAGGGAATCGGCCCGGAAGACCGTCCAGCAGAGGCTCACGAGAACAAAGGTGAGGGCCGTGCAGAACAGACGCGCGGGCAGGGTGGAGAGAAGTCCCTCCAGGGGCGCCTTGCGGCAGAGAGCCCGGACGGCCGCGTTGAGGGCCAGAAAGACGCCGTGGAGGCCGGCCCAGACCAGGAAGGTGAGGGCGCTGCCGTGCCAGAGCCCCGTCACGAGGAGCGCCAGGGCCACGGAGAAGACCAGACGGCAGGGGCCCGGAGCGGGGCCGGTCAGGGGCTGGAAGACGCAGTCCCTGAGCCAGGCGGAAAAGGTGATGTGCCAGCGCCGCCAGAACTCGATGAAGCCCGTGGCCCTGTAGGGCGCGGCGAAGTTCCGGGGCAGGCGCAGACCCAGCATGAGACCGCAGCCGAGGGCCATGTCGGCGCAGGCGGAAAAGTCGAAATAGATTTCAAAGGAAAAGGCCAGCACCCCCAGCCAGGTCTCGGGGCAGCTCAGGGGCAGGCCCTGGGAGGCGGCGGCGAAGGCCGGATCCGCCAGGCGGCCCAGCCAGTCGGCCAGAAGGAGCTTCTTGGCGAGACCGGCGATGAAGAGCCCGAGCCCCCGGGCCAGGAGATCCAGGGAGGGCGCGTTCAGATGGTCGTACTGGGGTCCCATCTGCTCGTAGCGCACCACGGGGCCCGTCAGAAGGGTGGGAAAGGAGAAGGAGAAGAGGTAGTGGCGGAAGAAGCCCTCGGGCTCGGTGTGACGGCGGTAGACGCCGCAGAGCCAGGCGGTCTGGATGAGAAACCAGAAGGAGCAGCCCGCCCAGCGGGCGGTTTCAAGGACGAAGCTCTCTCCTTCCGCGGGGGCCGCGCTCAGCAGCGCGGGCAGGGCCTGCGCCAGGGATGTCTCGTGGGGCAGGCCCGTCAGCAGGCCGGAGAGGGCCGGACCCCAGCGCATGAGGACGAGAGGCGCCAGGTTGACGAGCACGGCGAGGCCCAGAAGCCCCCTGCGCCGCAGGGAGCCCTCGCGCTCGCCCGGGGCCGCCAGGGCCAGTCCGAAGACATAGTTGACGGACGCGAGCAGGCCGAAAAGGACCAGGGCCGCGGGACTGGCCCAGAAGCAGTAGAGCAGGGAGAAGACAAGCAGGACAAGGCTCAGCTGCTCCCGCCGCACGATGGCCACCACCCGCCAGGCGGCGAGGAGGAAGGGCAGAAAGAGCAGGACAAAGACATGGCTGTCAAAGGGCATGGGGTCTCCCGGCAGGCGGTGAGGAGGGAGGCGGGCGCGAAAGGCCCGCCCGGAAACGTCCCCTCTATAGCCCGGAAAAAGGCGGAAATCCAGAGGAAACGGGGAGGGCGGCCCGGCCGGGGCCTGAGGCGTCGCCTTTTTCCGGACGTCTCCTCTGAAAGGCGATCTTTTTTTCCTTGAGCCCGGAAGAAGGGCGGGCTAGGCTGGGAAACCGACCTCCATCCCGCCCTGCGCGGCGCAGACCTTTTTCCATGGCCCGACTTTTTCTCCCCTCTCCCCTCCCGCCGGAAGTCCCGGCCGTCGTCCCCGTCTTTCTCCCCTTCGCGGGCTGTCCGGGCCGCTGCCTCTACTGCGCCCAGAACCTCCAGACGGGCGAGAAGCCGGCGCCATTGGCGGCGCGCCTCGAAAAGGCCCGCGCCATGCTTCTGCTGCGCCGGGAGAAAGGCCTTCCGCCCGCCGAGCTCGCCTTTTACGGCGGCACCTTCACGGCCCAGGCGCAGGCGGACCTGGAGGCCTGTCTCCGGGCGGCGGGGGGCTTTCTGCGGGAGGGGCTCGTCTCCTCCTGGAGGTGCTCCACCAGGCCCGACGCCCTTTCCCCGGATCTGCTCGCGAGGATGCGGGACGAAGGCTGCGGACTCGTGGAGCTCGGGATCCAGAGCTATGACGAGGGGGTGCTTTCGGCCTCGGGGAGAGGCTACGGCGCGAGGCTTGCCAGGGACGCGCAGATTCTGGTACAGAAGGCGGAACTGCCCTGCGGGGTACAGCTCCTTCCGGGGCTCCCCGGCAGCACGGCTGAGGGTTTTCTTGCGGACGTGCGGCAGGCGCTGGCGCTGGGCGCCGCGCTCCTGCGTTTCTATCCCTGCCTGGTCGTCCGGGGAACCGTGCTGGCGGAAATGTACGCGCGGGGACGCTACGCCCCCTGGTCCGAAGAAGGGACGCTGGCAGCGCTGGCCGAGGGACTGCTCCTGGCACAGGAAGAAGACGTGCCGGTCATCCGGATCGGCGTGGCCAGGGAGGAGGCTTTCGAAGCGCAGGTGCTGGCCGGACCGAGAGATCCGGATCTGGGCGCCAGGGTGCGCGTCCGGGCGTTCAGGCTGGCCCTGGAGCGGGCGCTTCCGGAAGGGGAAAGCGTGACGCGGGCCTTTCTGCCCCGGAGAACGCAGGGCCTGATCTTCGGCCGGAGGGACGGAGAAAGAGAGGCGCTGGCGCGGCTGGGCCTTGTGCCCTCCAGGGTTGTCTGGGGCGGGGACGGCGGCATTGAGCTCGAAACGGGTCCGGCGGAAGGGGCATTCCCGCGCGCAGCCGCGCCCCGGGGAGAAAGCCCGTGAGGAGGGGCGCGCCGGGGAGAAGGAGGAAGAAGGGAAGGGGCGCAGTCGTCATGGGCGCCGCCGGCAGGGGAGGCGGCGATGGAGATGAACAAGGGCCCGCGTCTTTCGGCACGGAGACCGCGCCATTCCCCGCCTCTGGACTGCCCGGAGGCTTTTGGCTAGTATGACAAGACAAGGCTTTTCCTCTTCCGGAGACCCGTCCGTGCCCGATGACGGTCCCCAGACCCCCCGCAATGTCAGGCAGGCCGGCCTGCTTTCCAGGCTGTTCTCCATTGACAATCTCGCCCGCGTGCCCGTGGGCATTCTCCTCTTTTTCGCCTTTGTCACCCTGGCCGTCATGGTGAGCTTTCCGGCGCTCATTTCCGTGGAGCGCAACGAAAACAACCTGACGCGCCTTCTGGCGGACAAGGGCTTTTCCCTGGTCACGGCCTTCGAGAATGTGCTGCGCACGGGCATGCGCTCCCAGGTGGGCATCCGGCTCCAGTCTCTGGTGGAGCAGGTGGTCCAGAGCAGCGACATCAGCTTCATCGCGGTGACGATGCCCGACGGAACCATCCTCGCCCACTCCAACCGCAGCCGGGTGGGGGAAGTGCTCCTGATCGACGGCCGGGAAGCCACGGAGCAGACCATCCACCAGCTCTCGCCCCGCGGGGAGAAGCGCTGGAGCATCATGCAGATGGAAGGCCGCCGCTGCTTTGTGGTCTACTGCAATTTCCAGCCGGGGGACCCGCCGGGTTTCCGGGCGGGAAGAAGCCGTCTCAGGGACATGCCCGTGCCCATGATCTTTCTGGGCATGGACATTTCGCCCTTTGAGATCACGAGGGCCCAGAACCGGGCCTACATGACCATGCTGGTGGGCGTCTCCCTGCTGGTGGGGCTCGCCACGCTGCTCGCGCTCTACTGCACCCAGCGGGCCCGGCGGTCCAGGCTCCGGGAAAAGGCCGCCCAGGGCAGGGTGGCCGTGCTGGAAGAGGAAGTGGGCCGCAAGGAAAAGCTGGCCGCCGTGGGCAACCTGGCCGCCGGCGTGGCCCACGAAATCCGCAATCCCTTGAGCTCCATCAAGGGCTACGCCACCTATTTCGCCCAGCGCTTTCCCGAGGGGAGCGACGACCGCGAGGCCGCCGCGGTCATGGTGCAGGAGGCCGATCGCCTCAACCGCGTCATCACCGAGCTCATAGGCCTCTCGAAGCCCACGGACGTGGTGCTCAGGCCCGTGGACCTGCAGGAAGTGATCCGGCACACGGCGCGGCTCATCGCCAAGAACGCCGAGTCCCGCGGCGTGCGCATCATTCTGGATCTCTCCAGGCACTGTCCGCCGGCCATGGCCGATCCCGACCGCCTGGGGCAGGCCGTGCTCAACCTCTGTCTCAACGCCCTGGACGCCATGCCCGACGGCGGCAGACTCACGCTGTCGCTCTCCGTGCGGGAAGGCCGTCTCTGTCTGCAGGTCCGCGACACGGGCACGGGCATCCCGCCCGAGAATCTCCGCCACATCTTTGATCCCTATTTTACCACCAAGGCCAGGGGCACGGGCATAGGCCTCGCCACGGTGCACAAGATTCTGGAAGCTCTTCACGGCGAAATTTCCGTGAGCTCGAAGCTCGCCGTCGACCGGCATCCCGGCGGCACCTGCTTCAGCGTCTGGCTCCCTCCGGCAGGGGAGCGGGAGGACGCGGGGGCCTGACGCCCGGCGGGACAGTTCTGAAGGAAGAAGGGGAATATGGAACGTCCGAAAAAAAGTCCGGCCACCGTGCTGGTGGTTGACGACGACGGCGCCCACCGCGGCATGCTCAGGCTCATGCTCAAGTCCTGGGGCTACGCGGTGGACGAGGCCGACGACGGCGACGAGGCCGTGCAGAAGGTCAGGGAAAAGGCCTATGACGCCGTGCTCACGGACGTGCGCATGGCGCGCACCGACGGCATCGCCGCCATGAAGCAGATTCTGAGCTACAATCCCTCCCTGCCGGTCATCCTCATGACGGCCTATTCCTCGGTGGAGACGGCGGTGGACGCCCTGCGCGTGGGGGCCTGCGACTACCTCGTCAAGCCCCTGGACTTCGATCTCCTCCGGGAAACCCTGGCCCGCAATGTGGCCCAGGCCTCCGTGGCCAACAAGGAGATCCGCCGCCAGCTGGCCGAGGAAAACGAAAGTCCCGAAATTCTGGGCCGCTCCGCCGCCATCACGGACATGCTCGCCATGATCCGCACGGTGGCGCCCACGGAAGCCACGGTGCTCGTCACGGGCGAGTCCGGCACGGGCAAGGAACTGGTGGCCCGGGCCCTGCACGCCCAGAGCCTGCGCCGCGACAAGCCCCTGGTCACGGTGAACTGCGCGGCCCTCGCGGAAACGCTGCTGGAAAGCGAGCTCTTCGGGCATGAAAAGGGCGCCTTCACGGGCGCCGACAGGCGCCGGGAAGGCCGCTTCATGCAGGCGGACCACGGCACCCTCTTCCTGGACGAGATCGGCGAGATGCCCTTTCCGGTGCAGGCCAAGCTCCTGCGGGCGCTCCAGCAGGGCGAGATCCAGCGGGTGGGCTCGGACAGAAGCGAGCATGTGGATGTGCGGGTCATCGCGGCCACCAACAGGGACCTGCGCCAGGAAGCGGCCGAGCGCCGCTTCCGGGAAGATCTCTACTTCCGGCTCAATGTCATCAGCTTCGAGGTTCCGCCCCTGCGCAGCCGAAGGGACGACATCCCCCTTCTGGCCACCCATTTCCTGACCCGGTTCGCCGCCCGCAACCACAAGAATGTCAAAGGCTTTTCGCCGCAGATCATGGACCGGCTCCTGCATTACGGCTGGCCCGGCAATGTGCGCGAGCTCCAGAACGCCGTGGAGCGGGCCGTCATTCTCTGCCGGGGCGAGATCATCATGGGGCCGGAGATGCCGGAGGAAATCGCCGGCATCACGGACGAGGAGCTGGCCCGCCAGGGCGCGGACAGCCTCGCCGGCGTTTCCCTGGAAGAACTGGAGCGCCGGGCCATCGAGGAGACCCTGCGGGCGACGGGCGACAACAAGACCGTGGCGGCCCGCCAGCTGGGCATCACCCGCGGCACGCTGCACAAGAAACTCCGTCAGTACGAAACGGACAGAGGAGAGAACGAGTGAGCTCGCGCAGGGACCGGGAATTCTCCGATCGTCTGGACAGGATAGCGGATCTCTTCTTCGAAGCCGGCATGCTGCGCCGCACCCCGCGCACGGGCTGGTCCTTTCTGGGATCGGGATCCGAGGACGTGGCCCAGCACAGCTTCCGCGTGGCCCTCATGGGCTGGACGCTCGCGAAGCTCGCCGGCGCCGACGCGGAGCGCACGGCGCTCATGGGCCTCTTCCACGATCTCCACGAGGCCCGCACCTCGGATCTCAACTACATGCACCAGCGCTACACCTCCTCCGAGGAGCGCCGGGCTCAGGCGGACGCCGCGGCGGGCACGGGCCTGGAAGAAGAGATCCTGGGCTTCTTTGACGAATTCGAGGCCCGCGAAAGCCTGGAGGCCAGGCTCGCCCGGGACGCCGATCAGCTCGACATGCTCTTCAATCTCAAGGTGGAGCTGGACGGCGGCAACGCCTTCGCGGCGGAGTGGATCCGCTCGGCCCTGGAGCGCCTCACGACGCCCGAGGCCAGGGCCGTGGCGGAAAGGATGCTGCGCAGCCACCACAGCCGCTGGTGGTTCGGCCGGGTGGACAGACGCTGGTGGGTGGATCGCCGGGTTCCGGACGCGGAAACGGAGGGCGGAAGGAAGACGTCTCCCCTCCTCCGCCGGCGCCGCGTCCGCCGCCGTCCGCCCGGAAAAGGAAGCGGGCGCTGACGCGCCCGCTGCGGCGGAAGACCGCGGTTCCGGGGACGGGTTTTTCCCCGCCGCCCGGCGGATGAAGGAGTCAGGGACTAGAGCGCCACGGGCATGGGCCCGAAGGCGGCCTCGTAGCGCGCCCGGAAGTCCTCTTTGGTGAAGAAATGTTCCTGGGTGCCCCGGCACTCGATGGCGTAGCTCGCCGTCACGGCGCCGTAGCGGAGAGCCTCGGGGAGGCTCAGGCCGCGGGCGAGCCCGAAGAGCAGGCCCGAGCGCTGGGCGTCGCCCGCACCGGTGGGATCCAGCACCTCCCGGCAGGGAACGGCGGGAATGATTTCGTCCGTGCCGTCGCGGCCCCGCACCCGGCAGCCGCGGGGGCCCAGGGTGGTCACGATCCACTGAACGCTTTCGAGGAGATCCTCTTCCTTCGCGCCCAGGAGCTTCAGGGTCATGCCGAGCTCGTAGTCGTTGCTGATGAAGGCGAGAGCTCCCCTGCAGGCTTCGACCATGATTTCTCTGGTGAAGACCGGGAGCTGCTGGCCGGGATCCAGGAGGAAGGGGACGCCGGCCTCGCGGTAGCGGGCCGGGAAGCCCGCCATGTCTTCCATGTTGCCCGGCGAGACGATGGCGAGATCCCTGCCGGAGAGTTCCGGAAAGACATAGTCGGAGGGTCTGGCCAGGGCGCCGGGGTAGAAGCCGGAGATCTGATTGCCCGAGAGATCCGTGGTGATGAAGCAGAGGGCGGTGAAGAGCCGCGGCTCGACGCGGATGCCCTCCGTGGAAAGCCCCATCTTTCCCAGATGGGCCGCGTAGCCCGCGAAGTCCCGGCCGGCGCAGCTGAGAATGAGGGGTTTTTCGCCCAGCAGGGCCAGAGTGTAGGCGATGTTGCCGGCGCAGCCGCCCCGGCGCTCGATCATGCTCTCCACCGAGAAGCTGATGTTGATCTGATCCAGCCTGTCCTTCAGCAGATGATCCTTGAAATTGCCGCCGAACTGCATGATGCGGTCAAAGGCGAGGGAGCCGGAGACATAGATGGCCATGGGAAAGTCCTCCTGCGGGCGTTCTGGGGCCGCATCTTGATCTTTTTTCCCGGGGCTGTCCACCGGTCGGGGCTGTCCCGCGAGGATGAAGAACGCCGAGCGCCCGATGCGGCGCCCTTTCTCTCACGAAAGGATCATGTCACGGGGGCCGGCGGGGCGCCCTCGCCGGGTCCCCCGGAAGGACAGCCTCCATGCCTTCAGAGGCCTGCCGCGACGAGGGGTCGGCAATGCCGGCGGG
>CAZFTQ010000010.1:36098-47782 GCA_964522365.1 uncultured Desulfovibrio sp.
GGCGGGAAAAAAGAAGCCCGCCTCCTGCAGGGAGGCGGGCCGGAAGGAGAGAGAGGTCTGTTACTTGAAGTAGGTGGGCATGTCAGGGGTGCCGCAGATGGCGTTTGTGAGTTCCTTCTTCGGCAGTTCGGCCCAGTGCTTCCTGGAGCTGAAGTAGAAGATGACGCCCATGATCGCCCAGATGGCCAGCAGGATGCGGCTGGGCAGTTCGATGTAGCCCGGGGAGCCCGGCACGAGCAGGAGGACGATGCAGACGACGGAGACGAGCGCGCCCACATTGGCGTAGAAGATGGGCATGGACGAGCCGGGAGCCTTGCTGGCCTTCAGAACCTTCACGGCGGTCAGGCAGGTGAAGAGGTAGGCGATGGCCGTGCCCACGGAACTCATGTCCACGATCCAGCCCACCACGGCGCGGCCGGCGAAGGGGGTCAGAAGGCAGATGGCCATGGTGAAGAGAATGGCCTTGTAGGGAGATCCGTACCGGGGATGGATGGCGCCGAACCAGGGCGGGAGGATCTTGCCGCGGGCCATGGCCAGGAAGAGACGGGTGGTGGCCACATAGAAGCCGTTCATGCCCGTGCACACGGCGCCGAGGACGCCGCAGGCAAGGACGAGGGAGCCGAGGTTGCCGAAGGCCATGCGGGCCACTTCGCCGGTGGCCCAGGCGGTGCTGCCGGCGGCCTTGAGTTCGGCCATGCGGGCGAGCATGTCCGGATAGGGAATGGCCGAGGCGCAGGAGAAGGTCACCATGGCGTAGAGACAGCCGCCCCAGGCGATGGCGGCGAGCATGATCTTCTTGGCCTTGCCGGAGGGGAAGTTGAATTCTTCGGCCGCCTGGGGAACCGTGTCAAAGCCCACGAAGAGGAAGGGCGCGATGGCCAGGATGGCCAGGACCGAGGACAGGGCCGGGCGTGATTCGGCAAAGAGGGGCTTCAGGTTGGACAGGGAGAAGGTGTCCAGCGAAACGGTGCCGAAGAAGAGGCAGAGAATGCCGCCGGAGAGCATGAAGGCGAGGAAGACCTGGAGGGCGCCGGCAATGTTGATGCCGCGGTAGTTCATGATGCCGAAGAAGGCGGCGATGCCCATCATGAGAAGCACTTCGCCCGTGTACACCTGCCAGCCGGCTATTTTGTACAGCGGCCCGAAGTCGAAGACCCCGGGCAGCAGGAAGCGGAAGAGCAGCGCGAAGGCTGAGATGTTGATGCAGATGATGGAGAGATAGCCAAGAGCGAGCATCCAGCCGCAGATGAAGGAAGGCGTGGGTCCGTAGCCGATGTAGGCGTAGGCGTATTCGCCGCCGGCGACCGGACAGTAATTGATCATGTGTGCGTAGGCCTGCGCCACGAACATGAGCAGAAAAGCGCCCGCGGCGAAGCCGATGAGGGCGGCCATGGGTCCCGAATTGGGAAGGAAGCTGTCACCCGGAAGAACGAAGCATCCCCATCCTACGATGGAGCCGAGAGCCAGCGCCCATACCTGGATGGGAGACAGGCTTTTCTGCAGTGATCCGTCGTGTCCTGTCTCCTGAGGATTGCTGGACATAAGACCTCCTTGTAAAAAAGTGTACGCTGCTTTGCCGTCAGGGCTCAGCATGGGCCGTCCCGCTCCCCTTCCTGAAGAGGATGAGGGGACAGTTCTGGCAGATGTCCGCTCCGGGGAAGGGGTGTCCGGAGCGCGTGAGAGAAACGCCGCCGGTCCTGCTTACCCGTTCCGCCATGCGCCGGACAAGAGCTTCCATGTCTGCGCCGGGAATCATCACATTGATTTCGCCGCGTTCCATCTTGCCGGAGTTGTAGCTTCCGGGGCAGGCGAGCGTCAGGTTGGCCTGCCGATGGAGAAAGGTCCAGGCCGTCCCGCCGCAGATGGCCGAATTGACCGTCATGGAGGGGCGGAAGGGATGCACGCCGCGCACGGCCATCCAGTCGGCGACGAGGTGATAGGCCTGGAGATTGTCGCAGCAGAAGTGCAGGACATCGGGCACGCCCCGCTGCAGACGCAGGGGACTGAGGGCCACGGCCAGCGGGGCCTCGGTCAGACGCGGCTTGGTTTCGGCGAAGCTCCGGGCCTGGCCGGCGTCCCGGCTGAAGCGCGCAAGCCCCCGGGCGGTTCCGTCGGTGAGCGGATCCGCGCCGAAGACGCAGCGGGCGTCGGAGCACCAGAGCTTTTTCATGTCGAGAAGGACGACGAGATCCTCCATGCGGGCGCCCAGCTCGGCCTGACAGAAGGTGAGGGGGCGGACGGGCTCGTGCCAGACGCCGTTGCCGCGGAAGGCGGCCAGTTCCTTTTCATCGTGGAAGAAGCTGATGCCCACGGGGCTGTGCGTCAGCCGGAGCTCCCGCATGAGGAATTCGTGCAGTTCCCTGTTCTCCATCTCGTTTTCCTGCCGTCGCGGCGCTGCCGGGATCAGTCCTCGGCGGGGGAGAGAGCCTGCACCGTCATCTGACCGTCCTCAAGGGACACCGCGAATTCGCGGCCGTAGCGGAGCAGAAGGTCGGCATCGGCGATGAAGGGAACCCCCCGGACGTCGATCTCCACGTCCTCCCCCTCGTTCATCTCGTCGATGCCAAGGCCGAGGATGATGCGGGTACGGCAGCCGCCGCCGAGCCGGTATTCGCGGATCCGCACGTAGTCCTCCACTTCTTCGTCAAGCATTCCGCGAAGTTTTTCCAGCAGGGAATCGTCAATCTGCACACTGAACATGCCGTATCTCCTCTGGGCCGCGCCCGGGCGCCCTCAGGAACCGAGGGCCGTGAGCACGAGCCGGTTGTCGTTGCTGAACGAAAGTCTGAACCTGCGGCCGAACTGGAAAAGAAAAGCCGGGTCCGCGATGAAGGGCACCCCTCCCGCATCGGTTCTTTCGTCCTCGGTTTCGTCCATTTCATCCATGCCCAGACCGGGCACGAGGACGGGGTGTCACCCGCAGCCGGTTTTGTACGCGCGCAGACGCACGCAGGTCCCTTCGTCTTCCTCTTCCAGCAGCTTCCGGAGCCTTGTGAGGATTTCGTCATCCGCGTCAACGATGAACATGGGTCGCTCGAAATCGCCGCCGGGCGGGAGACAGGGCGGCGGAATTTCCGTGGTGGGGAAATCCCGCCGCCGGAAGGAGAGAGGGTTACGACGCGTATTCCGTCCGCTTTATGATCTCGTTCTGCACGCCGCGGTCGAGACGGGTGAAGTAGGCGCTGAAACCGGCGACGCGGACCACGAGATTCTTGTAGTTTTCAGGCTCGTTCTGGGCCGTCTGCAGAGTCCTGGAACTCACGCAGTTGAACTGGATGTGCGAGCCTCCGAAATCGCAGTAGGTCTTGATGAGGGCGATGAGGTTGCGGGCCCCCTTCGCCCCTTCCAGGGCGGAGGGCAGGAATTTCACGTTGAAGTGGTTGGCGCCGTAGTGCACGGTGTCGATGGCTTCGGCGCCGGACTTGATGAGGGCGGTGACGCCCTCGTGGTCGGTGCCGGGCATGGCCGAGACCGAACCGTCGGTCAGCGCCACGCCCGCCTTGCGGCCGGTGGGCAGGGCCCCCATGAGGGAGCCGAAGTAGTTGTGGTAGGACAGGGAGTAGGCGTCCAGCGGCGTGCG
Source organism: uncultured Desulfovibrio sp. (assembly GCA_964522365.1). GTDB lineage: Bacteria > Desulfobacterota > Desulfovibrionia > Desulfovibrionales > Desulfovibrionaceae > Desulfovibrio. The sequence goes on from CAZFTQ010000010.1 coordinate 39,679, forward strand.
GAAGCCGAAGCAGTCGGGACCGACGGAGCTGTGGATTTCGTCCACATCCCGGTAGAAGCGCTGCACGAAGTCCTCGATTTCCGGGTAGTCGTTGCCGTGCTTGGGAGCGTCGTAGCACATTCTGCGGATGTCTTCATGGCCTTCAAAGTTGGCTTTGAGAGCTTCCAGCAGCCGGGCCATGGTGAGCTTCTTCGTGTCGAAGACAAGATGCTTGATGGCGAGCAGGGAATTGGCGGCGTCGATGCCGGCCGTCATGATGGGGTTCACCTGGGAGTAGCGGGTGCCGCCGGCTTCCTCGCAGACGCCCTTTTCCACGCAGCCCTCGTACATGACGGAGCGGAAGACGCTGGGCACGACCTGCAGCCGGGCCATCTGGCTGAGATCGGAGTGGTGGCGGGAAATGGTGAAGAGGTGTCTGAGCTGCTTTTTCACGGCGTCGTACACTTCTTCAAAGCTGGTGAAGGAGCAGGGGTCGCCCGTCTCCGCACCCACCACCTTTCTGGTGCGCGGATCCTTGCCGTTGTAGAGCATGAGCTCCACCACCTTGGCCAGGCAGGGCTGATCTTCCTGGGTGATGTAGCTGCCCTTGCCGCAGACGCCGGTGGAGACGCAGCCGAAGTTGCCGCAGTTGCGGGCGTCCTCAAGGGTGATGCCCTCGGGATACTGGGCGAAGCGGGCCAGGTTCCGGGCGACGACGACGGTGTTGTTGAGGATCTGGGGCTGGCCGGAGCCGCCGCGGATGCAGTCGACCACCTTGTTCAGATAGGACTGCTTCAGTTTCGGATGGAAGAGCAGGGTGAGAGTGGGCTGGATGCCGCAGACGCGGATCTGCGTCTCGAGCAGGAGCTCTTCCAGCTCGGTGCTGGCGTCCCGTCCATAGGCGTCCAGACCGCCGATGGTGATGGTCTGTCCGGTGTGCCCGGAGAGGGTTTTCGCGTAGGAGCCGCCCTGGTATTCGCCCAGCTCCATGTGCTTGATCCACTGGAATTTCAGGAGGGAGATGACCTGCTCCTGCGTGAGCCTGCCCTCGTCGATGTCCTTTCTGTAGAAAGGATACATGTACTGGCCGTAGCGCCCGGGAGACGTGGCGCAGGCCATCTGCTCCACTTCGATGGCGAGATGGGTGAACCAGAAGGACTGGATGGCTTCGCGGAAGTTGCGGGCGGGGAATTCGGGCACGCGGCGGCAGATTTCCGCGATTTCAAGCAGTTCCGCCTTGTCCTTGGGGTCGGCCGTCTCAGCGGCCGTTTTTTCGGCCAGGTCGGCGTAGCGGCGGGAGTGGGCCACCACGGCTTCGCAGGCCACGATCATGGCGCGGTAGAGATCGTGCCTGTCCTTGTTGACGAGGGTGGTGGGGCAGTCACGCAGGCGCTGCTTTATGTCGTCGATGACCCATCGCAGGCCCTTGTTGAGCACTTTGGGGTAGTCGGCGATGCCGGAGCCCGAGGCCACGGACACGTTGTCGTAGTACATGCCGGCCCGGGAGTACTGGGCCGGGTCAACGCCGTACTTGTCCTTGTAATACTTGTTGTTCAGGGCGATGCAGGTGCGGTTTTTCCACTTCCTGTAGACCTGTTTGAGCAGATCTTCGGTCTCCCTGGGGATTTTCATCTCGCCGAGGGAGGTCATCTTCGCCAGCTGCATCTCGTCCTTGATCCAGGAAACGTTCCATTCCGGGTAGGGATTCACGCCGCAGCGGATGCCTGTGAGGGTGCCCACGATGGGGTTGCCGTCGAGAAAGATCTTCTTGGTCAGAAGCACCCGCTCGAAAAGTTTCGCGCGGATGTAGACGACGGATTCTCCGGCAAATTCCTCGTACACATCGAGCAGGCAGCGCAGACGCTCGGGATCCATGACCTGGGGAGCGGTCATGAGGTAGTCGTGAAGTTCTTTGTAGCGGGCGTCCACGGTGTCCCAGTTGATGGCGTAGCCCTGATCCCGCGGGGTTCCGGCCTGGCCGGAGGAAATGACGGACATGACGATCTCCTGTGCAGAAAGTTCCGTCTCTGGGGGATTCCAGCGAGGGTGTCGGGTATGACTGACCGTGCTCAAGCATAAATCATGCCACCCTCTTCCCCCTTTCAATGCTTTGAAAAAGCAGATCTTCTGCCGGCCGCGCTCTTCGGGGAAGAAGAAAGAAATTTTTTCTTTTGGAAAAATTTCTTTCCTTTTGGAAAGATTTCTTTTATCACGGGAAAAATTTCACGGGCGGACGCCCCCGCGGGAGGCCGGGCATGACAGGAACGCATGACAAATTCCCCTACATGAGCCGGGCGGACGTCATGACCCCCGCCAACATCGCCGTCTGGGATCATCTGAGCGTGGGCGTCTGCGTGGTGGACGGTTCCGGCATCTGCGTGTACATGAACAGGATCCAGCAGCAGATGGACGGGTTTGCCGCGATAGGCGGCGCGGTGGGCCGTCACATCACGGAGCTCTACCGGCCCAACAGGGTGCTCCGCCTGCCCACCGTGGAGTGTCTGCGCACCGGAGAACCCATCATCCGCAAGGCCTACGCCTACCGCACCACCACGAACATCATCGCCAATTCCGTGGAAGACTTTTTCCCCCTTTTCGATCAGGGGCGGCGGGACGGCGTGCTGACCTTCTGCAGCTGGGACACGGACACGGCCGCCGGAGAGACGAGGCAGGTCTCCGTGCCGCCCCCCTTTCTGGGGGAAACGGACACCCGGTACACCTTCGAAAGCATCGTGGGGAACGACGCCGCCCTGCGCGCCGTCGTGGACGAAGCCAGAGCCTCGTCCAGAATTCCGGCCAACGTGATGATCTGGGGCGAAAGCGGCACGGGCAAGGAACTGCTGGCGCAGTCCATCCACGCGGCGAGCCCCCGCCGCAACCGCCCCTTTGTGGCGGTGAGCTGCGCGGCCATTCCGGAAAATCTTCTGGAAGGTCTCCTGTTCGGCACCATCAGGGGCGCGTTCACCGACGCCGTCAACGCGCCCGGGCTCTTCGAGCAGGCCGACGGGGGAACCCTGCTCCTGGACGAACTCAACTCCATGCCCGGGAGCGCGCAGGCGAAGCTTCTGCGGGTCCTGCAGGAAAGGCGCATCCGCCGCGTGGGATCCCAGCGGGAAAAACCGGTGGACGTGCGCATCGTCAGCGTCCTCAGCGAATCCCCGCTGCTGGCCGTCGAGAAGGGCCTGCTGCGCCGGGATCTCTATTACCGGCTGGCCGTGGTGGGCATTTCCGTTCCTCCCCTGCGGGAGCGCCGGGAAGACATCCCGCTGCTCATCGCCTCGTTTCTCAGGAGCAATGCCGCCGATGTGAAGGTGGATGACGAAGTCCTGCAGATGTTCCGGGAATACGGGTGGCCGGGCAATGTGCGCGAGCTTCTGCAGGTCATTGAGGGCAGTCTCGTGCTGCTGGGCGATCGCAGGGTGATCGACAGGCACTGCCTCCCGCGGCAGTTCCTTGAAGCCTGGCGCGACAAGGGCGGCGAGAAGGAGAAAAGCCTCCGTCCTTCCTCCGGGGAAGGCGGCGTGCCGGGCATCTATGACTACGGGAACATCCGGCGCGGCGGCATGGTGCCCTACAAGGAAAATCTGAACGCCTTTGAAGGGCGCTGCATCCGCAATGTCCTGCGCGTCACGGGAGGCAATGTCGCGCGGGCCGCGCGCATGATGGCGCTGACGGCTCCGGGACTGCGCTACAAGATGAAGACGCTGGGCATCACCGAGGACGAGTACTGAGCGACGGAGGGAGGAATCCGCGCTGATCCTCCCTTTCCGCCGGCCGGGAAGCGGGCCCGCCGTCCTTGCCCCGGTGGGCAAAAGTGCGTACAAACTTTTTCGCGCCGGCCGGAACCGCCGCGTCTTTCCTTCCGGAGGCGCCTGTCCGCCCCCTGTCCAGTCTTCGGGAACCAGAGAAGCGCCGGTTTTTCCCGGCGAAGAAGAGAGCCCCCATGAGCGTTGTCACCCGCTTTGCCCCCAGCCCCACCGGCCATCTGCACATCGGCGGCGCCCGCACCGCCATTTTCTGCTGGCTGCTTGCCCGCCATTTCGGCGGCACCTTCCACCTCCGCATCGAGGACACGGATCTGCTCCGCTCCAGACAGGAGTACACGGATTCCATCCTGGCCTCCATGCGCTGGCTCGGGCTTTCCTGGGAAGGCGAACCGGCCTACCAGACAAAGCGCATGGAACTCTACCGGGCCGCCGTGCAGCGGCTTCTGGAGAGCGGGCAGGCCTACTGGTGCGGCTGCACGGCGGAAGAAGTGGAAGCCATGCGCGAGCAGGCGAGGGCCGTGGGCCGCAAGCCCAGGTACAACGGCCGCTGCCGCGAACTGGGCCTGGGCCCGGGCGAAGGGCGCTGCGTGCGCCTCAAGTGCCCCCTGGAAGGCCGCGTGGTCTTCGACGACCTGGTCAAGGGCCGCATCAGCATCGATGTGGCCGAACTGGACGACATGGTCATCCAGCGGGCCGACGGCACCCCCACCTACAACATGGCCGTGGTGGTGGACGACCACGACATGGGCATAACGCACGTGATCCGCGGCGACGACCATGTCTCCAACACGCCCAGGCAGATTCTCCTCTACCGGGCCATGGGCTGGGACGAGCCCCGCTTCGGGCATGTGCCCATGATTCTGGGATCGGACGGGGCCAAGCTCTCCAAGCGTCACGGCGCCCGGGCCGTCATCGAGTACGAAAAGGACGGCCTGCTGCCCCACGCCCTGGTCAATTATCTGGTGCGTCTCGGCTGGTCCCACGGGGATCAGGAAATCTTCAGCCTGGACGAGCTTGTGCAGCTTTTTGACGGCAGCCACCTCAATCCCTCGGCCGCCCGCTTTGACGCGAACAAGCTCCAGTGGCTCAACGCCCACTACATGCGTTCTCTGCCCGTGGCCGAGCTCGCCCGTCTGGTGCGGCCCTTTGCCGAGGATGCCGGCTGGAGCGGTCTCTCCGATGAACGTCTCGAGGCCCTCTGCGCCCTCTTCCGGGATCGCGCCAAAACCCTGGTGGAGCTGGGGAAGGCCTTTGCTCCCATGCTGGTGCCGGCCGCCGGGCTCCCCTATGACGAGAAGGCCCTGGCGAAGAACATCCGGCCCGAGACGCAGGCGAGACTCCTGGATCTGCGCCCCGTGCTGGCCGAAGCGGACCCCTGGACGGCGGAGAGGCTCAACGAGGTTTTCAACGGCTTCGTGGCTGACCGGGGCCTCAGCTTCAAGGAAATCGCCCCTGCTCTGCGCATGGCGCTGGTGGGCTTCATGGGCGGATCGCATCTGCACGACATCATGGCCTTCCTGGGCCGGGACGAGACACTGGCCCGAATTGACCGCATCTGCGCCCTCTGAGAAGGACAGACGGATTTTTCCCTGGAAAACCGCGCGCCATGCGCGGAAGGGTGTTCTGCGCGCCAGCGAAACCCCCGCAGGCCCCTGAGAGGGCCAGGCATCCCTCTTCCCCGCGGCCAGATGCGTGAAGCGGCCGGAGAAAAGGCCTGAAAAGAGGCATCTTTCCGCGGAAAAAAGAGCATGCGGTAAGAAAAATTCTGGGATTTTACCGCCTTACGCAGTTTTTCATTGAGCGGCTGACAGGGATGTGCTATTGTTTCTTCTGACCCCTCCGTGTCGCGCGGGGTTCAGGAGACTCAGGCATGAAAGGACTGCAGAAGAAGGGATCCGTCCGCCCGAGGTCTGGAAAGGAAAAAAGCGGCTGACCGGGGCCTCGGCTTCCAAGGAAATCGCCCCGCGGGGCGCATGACTCCGGCAGGCTTCCTGGACTGATCGCCTCTGCACGACATCATGGCCTTCCCGGGCCGGGACACTGGCCCGAATTGACCGCATCTGCGCCCTCTGAGAAGGATTGACGGATTTTTCCCTGGAAAACCGTGCGCAAGGCGCGGAAGGGGATTCTGCGCGCCCGCGAAAACCCCGCAGGCCCCTGGAGAAGGACCGGACATCCCTCTTCCCCGCGGACAGATGCGGGAGGCGGCCGGAGAAGCGGCTGAAATGAGGCATCTTTCTGCGGAAAGAAGAGCATGCGGTACGAAAAATTGTGGGATTTTACCGCCTTACGCAGTTTTTCATTGAGCGGATGGCGAGGATGTGCTAGCGTTTCTTCTGACCCCTCTGCGTCGTGCACGGGGTTCAGGAGCTCAGGCATGAAAGGACTGCGGAAGAAGGGATCCGTCCGCCCGGGATGAACTTCTCTTTCTTTCACCGGGCGGAAAGATGCGTCTCCGGCGCGGCGAAGCGGAGTGCCGCACCCGCGGCAGCCGGGTTCCGGGGAGGGGGATTTCCGCCATGCCGGGGACGGCAACCGCGGAAGTCTGAAAAACTGCAAAAGCCGGAAGAGACGAAATGTCAGTTCCAGCCAAGGCAGGTGCTCCTGACGGCAACGACGGGCTTACTGACAAGGAGATGCAGACATGACTTACGAACCGCTGAAACTTCTCTCCATGAAATTGGAGCATTTTCGCTGCTTTGCAAATCTTGAACTGGACTTTGACCCGCAGTTGACAGTTCTCACGGGAAAACATGGATCGGGGAAAACGGCACTTCTTGATGCTGTTTCAGTCTTTCTCAAGCATCTTGTCTCTCCAATAGATGATAAACGTGTGAATTTCAGAAGAAAAGATTTTCAGACTGGACACCCTTTATCTGTTTTGAAATATGAATTTCTGGCAGGTGAAGAAATTAAAAAAAGTACTTTTGCCTTTACTGTTAAATATGATAGCATTGTCTGTCACAATGATTGTCAGGAAGACTTTCAGGAAATTGAGAAAAAAAATATTGCCCCGATTTTTGCCTGTTACAGTGAAGAAAGAAGAGTTGACAGTTACGAATACAAGAGGTATCCTGATAAAGGAAGGGTGTCTGCATTTGAAAATGCATTCTCTCATCAGATAGACTTTTCCAGAACGCTGTCCTGGTTCATTGACAATGCCTCAGGGGAAGCTCTTGAAGGAATCAGACAGGAAAATACGGAGTTTGAATTTCCGGAACTGACCGCCGTGCATGAGGCGGTTGTCAGATGTGTGGGGCGATACTACGAACCTTGTGTGGCGGGAGCGCCGCCGAGGCTTATCTTTGACCGGAAGGATACCACGAACAGATTTCTGACTCCTGATCAGCTTGACGGCGGCTGCCGTACAATGCTGGCGCTGGTCATGGATCTGGCTCGGCGCATGGCCGTGGCAAATGCGGACAGCGACTGGGGGTGGGGCGGAACAGTCCTGGATTCGCCCGGGATTGTCCTTATTGATGAGATTGAGCTGCGGCTCCATCCATCATGGCAGCAGACAGTTCTTCCTGATCTGATGGAAATTTTTCCCAACGTACAATTCATCGTTACGACACACAGTCCGCAGGTTGCAGGCTCTCTGGAAGGAAAGCATATCCGTATATTGGACAATAATGTCGTTTCCCATGTTCCACCAGGGACATTGGGAGCTGACTCTTCACATATTCTCAAGAAGATCTTCGGCTCAGAGTCGAAACATCCCCTTGATCTGAAAGATGAATTGAATGAATATAAGGATTTGGTTTATTCTGACAAATGGGATGAACCGCGTACAATTGAACTGAAAAATCTCCTCTATGACAGATACAGAGAGTATGAAGAAGAACTGTTTGAATTACAGCTCTATATTCTTGGCAGAAAATTGATAATGGAAGAAGAAGAGAAAAAAAAGTATAAACAATCTCAAAAAAAATGATCGTCCTTCATTTCTTTGAACATATGTGAAACAAAATATCAGGAAGATACGCGGGAAGGGGTTTCTGAAGTCAAGCGCAGAATTCCGCCTGGGCGGACCCTGGACGGCGGAGGGCTCAACGAGGTTTTCACCGGTTTTGCGGCTGTCCGGGATCTCTGCTGCAGGGAAATCGCTGCCGCTCTGCGGATGGCGCAGGCGGCCTTCTGGGCGGACCGCGCCTGCGCGGCAGCATGGCCTTCCCGGGTCTGAATGAGACACTTCCCCGTATCGACCGCTTCCGCGTCCTCTGAGAAGGACCGGCGGTTTCCTGCCTGAAAAAAAACGCCTGCAAGGTCGCGGAAGGTTTTCTGCGCCCCCTGGAAAAACCATGCGTTTCCCCGCGGAGGGCAAGGCATCCTTCTCCCCCGCGGGCAGGTGCTGGAAG
>CAZFTQ010000011.1:0-3255 GCA_964522365.1 uncultured Desulfovibrio sp.
GGAGTCGGGGCATTCCTTTCAGCCACATCGGCCGAGAGCAGCTCGAACACAGCCCCATTGAGGCGCTTCTCAGCCTTGCCGGAGCCAGGGTTATTCTGATCGATGCAGCCCCTCCGGCTGGAATTGCCAGACTGCATCCTGACACATCTCTTATTCAATGCTGGCACGCAGGCGGCGCCTTCAAGAAAGTTGGCTTTGACGCCATGCGCAAGAACCACCAGCGCAACGATGAAGAAAGGCGCATCGCCCGAATTCACGGCAGCATCTCGTATTTTGTCTGCACTTCCATGGCAACGGCCCAGATTTGCGCCAAAGCCTTTCGTCTGTCTCCGAAACGGACACTGGTTTTCGGCAGCCCTCGTCTGGATGCGATTCTGCAAAAGGCAAACTGCTCTCCCCCGAAGCTCTATACAGTTCTTTACGCGCCGACATACCGAACAAAGCCCGGAAATGTCCGTCGTTTGCCTCATCTGCCGGATGCAGTGGCTCTGCGTGGGGCTCTTGCGCAGAAACTGGGGGAAGATGTGCGTCTGGCTTTTCGCGGTCACCCCACTGTTCGTACACCCAGGAATGTCAGCGGATGGGAAGACTGGTCTGACAGTGAAGAGCTGGAAGCTCTCAGCCGCACATCTGTTCTCATCACAGATTATTCTTCCATATTTTTTGATTTTCTGCCGTTCAAGCGTCCCATCATTTTTTATGTTCCGGACATTGACGAATACCAGAGCCAGGAGCGGGAGCTCTACTTTTCACCCTATGACCTTTTTCCGGAGACGACCTGCGCAGACGAAGCCGAACTGCTGCGTCTTCTGGAGCGTTGCCGACATATGACGGTAAATTACGAACATATATGGCAAAAATATATGTCGGCCTGCGATGGTCTGGCAACGGAACGGCTCTGCGGTTTCATTCAGGAACTCATGAAAAGAGAAAGAACATGAACTTTGCGGTATTGCTGGCCGGAGGAACCGGTACGCGGATGAAGACGGCCCCCTTGCCCAAGCAGTTTCTGGAACTGGGCGGCGAACCCATTTTGCGCCTGACTGTGGACAAATTTCTGGCATGTCCGCGCATAGATCAGATTGTCGTCGCGGCGCCGGCCATCTGGATGAGCCATACTCTCGATCTGCTGAGAGCTCCGCGCTTTTCCCGGGTGCGTGTCTGCGAAGGCGGCCATACGCGGCAGGAATCGCTGTACCTGGCTGTCAGGCATATAGAGTCCGTTTTTCCAGTCACGGAAGACGATGTCGTTGTTTCTCACGATGTAGCCAGGCCGTTTGTTTCCTTGCGCGTTATTGAGGAAAACATCAACGCTCTGGATCACTATGACGCGGCGGATACCGTGCTCCCGGCCACGGACACCATCGTAGAATCGGAGGACAGCCTCGTCATTGCCAGGATTCAGGATCGAAAGCGCATGTATCAGGGGCAGACGCCGCAGACCTTTCGACGCACTGCCTTCCTGAAGATCTATGAAAAGCTGGAGCCGGCGTACCTCGACAATGTAACTGACGCGGCGCGTATTCTTGCCGAAAACGGATGCTCCGTGGCGCTGGTACGGGGCGATGAATTCAATATTAAAATCACCACCGAGTACGACCTCCGCATTGCGGCGTTTCTCCTGGGCTCCGCTCATGATTAAGCAGGTGATCCGTCTCGTGCGGCCAGGTCTCTTCCTGCCGTGTTTTGCCGTGGAAACCCCCGGATCTGAGGATGTGCTGGTTCGTCCCCGCTATCTGTCTATCTGCGCGGCGGATCAGCGCTATTTTCAGGGCAATCGCCCGCCTGAAGTCCTGGCTCGAAAACTGCCTCTGGCTTTGTTCCACGAAGCCCTGGGTGAAGTTCTTCTGGATCCTTCCGGAGAACTTCCCGCAGGGAAGTTTTGCGTCCTTCTTCCGGGCGGCGTGGCGTCCTGGGGAGAGGACAGCAACTATCAGCAGGGAGCCTTCTTCAGATCCAGCAACGCCGATGGATTTTGCCAGGAAGTCATGTGCCTGGACAGGCGTGAACTGCTGCCCGTGCCGGACGGGCCTGTCATGCCCTATGTTTTTACGGAACTGATGAGCGTCTGCTGTCAGGCGATGCGCAGGCTTGAGCGCACTTGCCGGGTGTCCTCCGAGAACCGTGTCGGTATCTGGGGCGATGGTGCCATGTCCTATATGATGGCATTGACCCTTTCTCGGCTGAAGCCGGAATGGCGGATATGCGTGTTCGGCAAACATGATGAAAAACTGATAAATTTTTCATTTGCAGAACGCAGGGTCAATGTCGCGGACAGACAGGATGCCACGCATGTGGACATCGCCGTGGAATGTGTTGGTGGAGCGGGGGCTCAGAGCGCAATCGCGCAGGCCATAGACAGACTGATTCCTACGGGGACGCTCCTGCTCATGGGGGTGACAGAAACACAGCCGGTCGTTCCCACCCGGCTTGTCCTTGAAAAGGGACTGACCCTCATCGGAAGCAGTCGAAGTACTCGAAAAGATTTTGAAAAAGCCATAACTCTCATTTCGGATCCGATGGTTCAGAATTCCTTGCTGAAAATTGTCTCGCTCCGTCGTTCGTTCTCAACTGCGGCCGAATTGATAGACATTTTTAATGAGGATTCACATTCGTCCTATAAAACAATCCTCATAGAAACACTTTGATTCACAACAGAAAAACAATGAAGGAAGAAAAAAATTATACTCCGGCAGTAGCTAGAGATCATATCTGGCTTTTTAACAGCGCAGAAACTTTTTCAGGAAATGTCAAGTATTTATTCATATATATTACTAAATACAGGCCAGACATTTTCGCATGCTACATAACAGCAAATGTAAATAATTATAATTATATAAAATCATTAGGATATAGAGTTTGCCTATTTAAATCGGAAGAAGGCAAAGAGCTGATGAGGAGGGCTGGTGTTTATGTAAATGAACAAGTTAAGGAAGCTTATCCAAAAGAACTGCTGCATACGAAATTACTTAACCTTTTCCACGGTATAGGTCTGAAGGCCATTGAAAGGAAATACAGCCGCTATTCAATGGCGATAGGTGTAGCAAAAAAATATATTTTATATAACGAATATATAACAAATAATATGTGTTTTTTAGTGACTTCTCCCTTTATGGAAAAGCACTTCAAGGAACAGCTATGCCTTTCTGAAAAACAAATAATACGAGGTGGATATCCTAGATGTACCTTCTGGAAAAATCGTGAGAGAAACAGAAGTTACTCTGATTTGGATATTGGATTTGAAAATATAGGCGC
>CAZFTQ010000011.1:3265-46371 GCA_964522365.1 uncultured Desulfovibrio sp.
TACGTTCAGAGAAGAAAATCCTGAAGGATTTCTTTTCAGTGCGATACCAGATCCTTACAGATTATTTGATGTACTTGAAAAAAATAACATAACACTTATTATAAAACTTCATGAAAGGATTAGAAGAAATTTTTATATCAACGAAATAGACAAAATTTCACACAGAAACAATATAATCATATGGGATAACAAGTATGATATTTATGAAATATTTGATAAAATAGATATTGCAATAATTGATTATTCTTCAATATATTACGATCTTGTTTATGTTGGCGTTAAAAAATATATAAGATATATATTTGATTTTGAATTAGAATGTAGTAAATTAATTTATAACTATTATGAAAATACAAGTGGAATAATTTGCAGAAATTTTGATGAACTTATTGAAGCTCTCGATTCTCCAATCAAAGATGAAACAGATGAGTCTCTAAATAAAATAAAAGAAAAATTCTGGTCGTATTCAAGTCCAAATGATTGTGAGGATATCATACGACAGACCTTGGATTTTCATCCGAAAATACAATCAAAATTGCCAGAACTCTACAGTTTTGACATTTTTGATACGCTCATTGGCAGAAAAGTTTTGGAACCTGTTGGGATATTTTATTTTGTTATGGATAGGATTCGAGAGTCAGGAGAAAATTTCCCTGAAATATTTAAAAATGAGTATGCGAACATCAGGAAACAGGCAGAGGCCAATGTACGTGAATATGTAAAAAAATCCGTTGGTGATTTTGAAATAACTTTCAATTCGATATTCGACAGAATCAGAGATGTTTATTCTCTTTCTGCAAAACAGACAGCATTACTGAAAAAATGGGAAATAGTCGCTGAGCTTGATAATGTCATCCCTCTTCGTGACAAACTGGATTTAGCCGAACAGCTGGTGTGTGATGGGGAACAGGTTGTTCTCGTTTCAGATATGTATTTACCTAAATCTATTATATTTAAAATGATACAAAGGGTAAGTACAGTACTTTCTAAAGTTCCAATATTCATTTCCAGCGACGCTGGCGTACAAAAATCTGCAAGACTTTATTTGGATGTTTATTTGTATTTTCAGCCATATACTTTTAGAGAATGGCATCATTATGGAGATAATAAATTTTCAGATGGAGAAATGGCAAAAAATTTTGGCATATTTCCACATATTCATGAAATTCCGCATTTTAATTCGTACGAGAAGACTTTTATCAGCTATTGCAATAATTATGATTCGTACCTTATTGCGGGACTGTTTGCTCGTGTTCGTTTCTCACATAAATTAAATGATAAAGAATACTTCGCCTTTGCTCATGTTGGATGTTATCTTGTTCCATATATTGCCTGGGTTATTAGGGACGCTCTAAATCGTAGTTTTGAAACATTGTATTTCGTATCACGAGACGGTTATTTTCTCAAAATAATTGCGGATGAATATATTAAGCTTCATAAAATAAACATAAAAACAAAGTATATTTATGGTTCACGAAGAGCTTGGCGATTATCTTCTCAAATTTCTGATGTAGATGATGAGTTTTTTTCTAATTTCGGTGAATTTACCGGAGTAGATAACTATCAGAAATTGCTTTCTGCTCTGCACATGTCTCATCACATCTTTCGAAAACTATTTCCTGAACTCAATTTTTCTGTTAAGTCTACTTTTGATAGCGAGAAATTAACACAACTGAGATCTTATTTCAAAAATTCAGATAAATGCCGTCAACATATTTTACAATCAAGTACACTTGAGCGTAAAATAACTACAAAATATTTACTTCAAGAAATAGATTTTTCTGAGAATTTTGCTTTTGTTGAATTTTGGGCACGAGGTTACACGCAATCATCTCTACACAAGATTTTGGTTTCAATTAATCCTCATTATAAGCAGTGTCACTGTTATTATTTCAGAAGCATACTACCGTCTCAAGGAAATAATATTAGATATAATTTTTCGACTAATAATACTTCATTGATTTTCATAGAGTCAATTTTTGCAAATCACCCATATTCTTCAATTTATGGTTATAGAGAAGAAGATGGTTTTATATGTCCAGTTCGAGATAATAATGAATTTGATGCTGATCTTTTTATCAAAATTAAGAAATATCTAAAAATTTTTATTCATGATTTTTATTCTCTGAAATTTATCAAAGATGTGCCTACTGTCGAAAAAATTTGTTCGGATGTTTCTTTATACTGGTACAGAGATCACCAGGATGACCCGGTCCTTGTCAACTCTCTTGGTCATTTACTTTACAATGGATCAATATGGGGAGCCCCGAGAGAGTTTGCTCCGCCTTTCACTGCCACTGAGATAATGCTTCTGAGACAGGGGAAACCGCCTTCATCTCTTACAAATTCTGTGAAAATGAGTTTGGCTCGCTCTTCCCCGAAAATAATTTCTCAATTTAAGGTTCTCTCCTCCAGACGTAATAGAGTTCAGGTCGGCCTTAATCATTCCTTGAATCATAAAACTCGTCTTGTCCATAAACTCAAAACAAATCCTGAACTTTTTTTCGCTGATTCTCAAAAACGTTACGTAAGACTGCTCGGTCGTTTCTGCTTCTCCCCTCTCTTTCGTCATTTCTTGGGGAGATCATTGATATTTCTTACAAAGAGAATTATCTCGAAGCGTTAAGTTGCTTGCCCGCGATCAGGGAGATGTTTCTGTCGGCTGCCCCATGCGTGCGTACGTTTGTGCGCAAGAGATTCCTGGGAGGCCTGAGGGAAACTCCGAGGCCCCTGTCCAAGGCACATCGAAGAAATGGGCAGGGCTATCCGCGAGGAAGAACTGCTGCACCTTTTTGCATCGGTCTCAGTCTGGGATTTTTCTCCTTTCACAAAACGAAAGCGGCCAGCCTTTCTTTGGGAAGGGCTGGCCGCTGTTGCAGTCAGAGCGTTTTTTTGCGGAGAGAGACGAGGGTGTTTCGGGGTGTCTAGAGTCTGCCGCGCAGTTCCTCGGGCGGGTTGCGGAAGACATCCAGCACCGGGAAGGTGAAGGAGACGCTCAGGTAGAGCGGCTTGGATCCCTTGCCGTCGCCGGTGAGAATGATTTCCGTCTCACGGATGTCGCTTTCCACCATGCCCAGGAACTGGTTGATGTTGGTGGCCCGTTCGCGCACTTCCCTGGGCACCTTGTCCATGGAGAAGTACTGGTAGCTCATGCGGCCGGGCGTCTTTTCCCGGAGCAGCTGGGAGAGGCGGGTCCGGAAGGCGTCCACGCCGCCCGCGTTGATGAGCTGGAAGAGATCCAGAGCCTTGTCGTCCAGGACGATGCCCAGAAGCTCGCTGTTTTCCTTTGTCATCTGTTCCCGCAGGGCGTTGAAGGCCGTGCGGGTGTAGGGGGCGAAGAGCTGGACCTCCACGAGCTTCTCGTCTTCGAAGCGGAAGCGCACGGTCCAGGGCATCTGCAGCCAGACCTGGCCCGGCAGGTGGAGTTCTCCCGCCATCTCGTCCCTGCCTTCCTCGATGCCGCTGATCTTCGCTATCTCGGCTTTGGGCATGCCGTAGACATAATTCTGGAAGAAGGCGGGCTCGGCCTGCGCCGCGGGGGCCAGGCTGAGGACCAGGAGCAGAGCCGGGATGAGGAATCTGAGACGGAACATGGACGCGCGCCCGGTCATTTGGTCAGCGAGGGCAGCCAGGTGACGATGACGGGGAAGAAGATGATGAGCGCCACGCCCAGGATCTGGCAGGCGATGTACTGGAACATGCCCTTGTAGATGTCGATGAGCTTCCAGTGGGGCACGGCGCCTTTGATGAAGTAGGCTGACAGCGCCACCGGTGGCGACAGCCACGATGTCTGCAGTGTGACGGCCACCAGCATGCAGAACCAGAGCTTGTCATAGCCCATGGCGTCCACCACGGGCAGCAGGAGCGGCACGAGGATGAGGACGATGGGGATCCACTCCATGGCCCAGCCCATGAAGAAGATGATGGTCAGAATGAGCACCAGCATGAGCATGGGCGAGATGTTCATGGACAGGAGCACATTGGAGAGATAGGTGGCGCCGCCCAGGCGGGCGAAGACCGCGCCGAAGAAGTTGCACGAGGCCAGAAGGACCAGGATCATGGCCGACATCTTGGCCGTGGCGAACATGGCCTCGGCGAAGCCCTTCCAGGTGAAGCGTCTGTAGATGATGACCAGGATGATGGACGCGAAGGCGCCGCAGGCCGAGGCCTCGGTGGGCGTGGCCAGACCCACCATGATGCTGCCGAGCACCGAGAGAATGAGGATGAGCAGGGGAATGGCGCCGGTGAAGACTTCGCGCCAGACCTCCAGCATGGATTTGGGCCTGAATTCCTTGGGCAGCGGCGGCCCGTACTTGGGCCAGATGGCGCATTTGATGAGGGAATAGGCGATGTAGATGCTCGCCAGCAGAAGGCCCGGTGTCACGGCCGCCATGAAGAGGTCCGTGACCGGGACGCCCACGATGGGGCCCAGCACCACGAGCATGACGCTGGGCGGAATGAGAATGCCCAGAGTGCCGGCGGCAGCGATGGAGCCTGCGCCCATGGGAACGTCGTAGTTGCTCTTGCGCATGGTCGGTTCAGCCATGACGCAGAGGAGGTTGACGGAGGATCCCACGATGCCGGTGGCAGCGGCGAAAATGGTGCCGGTGGAGATGACCGCCATGTAGAGGGAGCCCGGCAGCGCCGCGAAGAGCTTCTGGAAGGCCTTGAAAAGCCGTTCCATGAGGCCCGCGCCCTCAAGAATGTAGCCCATGACCAGGAAGAAGGGGATGGCGACGAGAACTTCGTCGCACATGACCTGGTAGAACTGGACGGTCAGCAGGTAGAAGACGAGCTTGCCGATGCCGAGGAAGCCGAACACGATGCCGGCGAAGAGCATGGTGTAGGCGATGGGGAAACCGAAGCAGAAGAGGCCGAACATCCCGGCGAGGGACAGCATGGCCAGCATTTCGTTGTCTGACATGTCTGTCTCCTATTTCTGAGCGGCGTCGGCGCCGGGTTCGTCATCGGAAACAACGGGAAGGTCTTCCTCGATGCCCCAGAGATTGGTGTTGGTCTTGAAGCGGTAGACGCACTTGATGATTTCGGAAATGCCCTGGGTCATGGTGATGACGACATAAAGGGGAATGGCGAACTTGACGGGCCAGACGATGGGGGTCCAGGCGCTCCAGACCGAGGTCTCGTTCTGCTCGTAGGACTTCATGAAGAAGTTCCAGGCCAGAGAGAGGAAGACGATGTGCGTGGGGAAGAAGAGGAGCACATAGTGGACGATGTCGGCGACGGCCTTGGCCCGTACGGACCAGTTGTGGTAGAAGAAGTCCGTGCGTACATGGCCGCTGTCACGCAGACAGTAGGGAGAGGCGAGCATGTACATCACGCCGTACATCATGACGGCGAGAGTGGAGGCCCAGATGGTGGGCATGGTGAAGAAGGACCGCATGATGACTTCGTACACGAGGCAGAAGATCATGGGGACGCACAGCCAGGAGACGGTTTTGCCGACCCAGATGCTGATGCCGTCCAGGAAGCCGATGCATTTGAGGGCCCACGGCGGAACCTGGGCCATCGCCTGCTCATACGCTGCTGAGTGCATAACGCCCTCGTCAAGAAAAACCGGAGAGGGGGAAGGCACCCCCTCTCCGGCGCAGTTCGGAAGAGACGGGTCTGGCGGGGAGCGGCTACTTCAGGTAGTCGCTGACGATGCCGTCAGCCATGGCAGCCTTGGCGAGGTTGTAGTACAGGCCGTTGGCGCGCATCTGGAAGGGCACGGTGAGCTTGGCCCAGGCCACTTCGGCGTCGTAGACCTTCTTGAAGAAGGCGTCCTTCTTGGCGTAACGCTCGAAGACGGTACGGGTGGCCTTCATGAAGGCGGGATAGTAGTCAGCGGGGGTTTCCTCGATGATGACGCCGCGCTTGGTGACCAGTTCCCTCAGGGCTTCGGAGTTCAGCTTCACATTGGACATGAGCTGGTCGAAGCAGCAGACCTTCATGCTGATGGCGATGACGTTCTGGAGGTCCTTGGGCAGCTTGTTGTACCAGGTCTTGTTGACGAAGATGTCGCCGATGGAGAGGCCCTGGTGCAGGCCCTGCAGGTAGAGGTGCTTCCAGATCTGGTCGAGGCCCATGGCGATGTCTTCGGCGGGATTGATCCATTCAGCGGAGTCAATGGCGCCGCGCTGGGCAGCGGGGATGATGTCGGGGCCGGCCATGGACACGACGGGCATGCCCATTTCCTTGAAGATTTCAGCGGGCACGCCGGGAGGCGCACGGAAGGTCAGCTTGTTGAATTCCACAACCGAGTTGTAGCGCTTGTGGAACCAGCCGAAGGCTTCGGGGCCGTGGGGCTGAGCCATCCAGGCGATGACGTCGGCCTTGCAGGCGACCTGATAGTATTCGTTGAGCAGCTTGCCGCCCTGGCCTTCCCACACCCAGGAGAGGACGCTCATCTGGTCGAGGCCGTAGCCCAGACCGCCGCAGGGAGCGGAGAAGAGCGTGCCGGCGGGGTTCTTGCCGGACGCGTAATGGGTCCACCACATGCCGCCGTTGACGAGGTTCTCGCTGACGGCGTCAAGGATTTCGTTGGGTTTCACGATGGCGCCGGCGGCGAGCAGTTCAACTTTGATCTGGCCGTTGGACAGGGTTTCGATGTTGGTCTTCATCCGTTCCATGGTCTTGAAGAAGACCGAGGAACTGCCGAGGGCCGTCTGAATTTTGAGCTCATACTTCGCCGCAGCGGAGGCCTGGCCGGAAAGGCCGAGCACCAGGCACAGAGCGAGGAGCAGTGCACCAAGTTTTCTCATACAAACTCCTGAGAAGAATTGAAGGGACCAGTGACGCATATATGATTTTCCGTTCCGCCCCGAAGGGATGAACGAAGAATCCGGGCCGGGGAGATAGCCTGCGGAGGCGTCCGGGTGAAAAAGGTTCCGCTCCGGAGAAGTCCCGCGGGAGGACAGACGCGAAAGCAGGTGAGGCGGAAATTCTAAGGCCGCGACAATACTTGCGTAGTCAGAGGCGGACAACCTTTCTGGGGAAGTACATATACCGGTGAAAAAAAGTACGCAAGGCCTTTTTTGGGCCGATCAGGAGCCGTTTCCGCGGGGATTCGGCACTCCGCGGCGGGGGGAAAATCCGTCGTTTCCCCGTTGATCGGCCTGAATGGCCGATTTCCCCTCCGGGGAGCATGCGCGGGGGCCTTCCCCGCGCACAGTGGAGATACGCGCGCAGGGTCCGTTTTTTCCTCCGGCGGGGGTTTCCGCTTGTGAAAAAAGTCACAAAATGAGGGCAGACCTCCGGAAGGAAGCTTTTCTCCGCTTCCTCCCCGACGCCGGACACGCTGACTCTCCGCCCGGCCTTCCTGCGGATCCGTCCGGGCTGCGGGAGGGGAAAGCGCGGGAGATTTCCGCCTCGGGGGCATGCTCCCGCCCCCGAGGGGGCTTTTCTAGTTCCGCTTCCGCATGGACTCGCTCATGGCGGCGGCGAGCCCGCCCAGGGAGGTTTCCTTGTAGGTGGCCTGCAGGTCGATGCCCGTGCGGTACATGACATCGATTATCCGGTCCAGGGAGACCACGCGCTGGCGGCCGTCCTCCAGGCGCGAGAGCTGGGCGCAGTTCACGGCGCGCTCGGCGGCCACGCCGTTGCGCTCGATGCAGGGGATCTGGACGAGGCCCCCCACGGGGTCGCAGGTGAGGCCCAGATTGTGTTCCATGCCGATTTCGGCGGCCACCTCCACCTGCTTGATGGTGCCGCCCGTCACGGCGCAGTAGGCGCCCGCGGCCATGGAGCAGGCCACGCCCACCTCGCCCTGGCAGCCCACTTCGGCGCCGGAGATGGAGGCGTTGAGCTTGTAGAAAAGGCCGATGGCCCCCGCCGTGAGGAGAAAGTCCCGCTGCCCCTCTTCCGAGGCGAGGGGGTAGAAATTGGTATAGTACATGAGCACGGCCGGCACCACGCCCGCGGCGCCGCTGGTGGGCGCCGTGACGATGCGGCCGCCGGAGGCGTTTTCCTCCGCCACGGCGAAGCCGTAGAGCATGGGCCAGAGGCTGAGATCCCGCCGGCCAGCCGCCTGCAGGCCGCTGATGCGGCGCAGCAGGTTGGGGGCCCTGCGCCGGACCTCGCAGCCGCCCGGAAGGATGCCGTCGGTGCAGCAGCCCCGCTCCACGGCTTCCCGCATGACCGAAAAGATTTCCCGCAGCCTGCGGTCCACTTCTTCCGCGGGCCGCCAGAAGCATTCGTTGGCCAGGACGATTTCCGCGACGCTCTTCTTCTCGCGCTGGCAGATCCCGAAAAGTTCCGTGGCCGTGGCGTAGGGGTGGGGCGGCGTCGGGTAGGGCTCCTCCTCGTCGTCGAAATTCTCTTCCGTGCGGATGAAGCCGCCGCCGATGGAATAGTAGGTTTTCTCGAGCAGGAGAGCGCCGTTGGCGGCTCTCGCCGTGATGCGCAGGGCGTTGGGGTGGCGCTTGAGAAAGAGACCCTTGTGGGCTTCCAGATCCCGGCCGAAGTCAAAGGGAACGGTGATCCTGCCGGCCAGCTTCAGATCGCCGCCGCATTCCAGCACCAGACAGCGGGCGGCCATGCGGGCCGGGTCCACGGTGGCCGGTTCCTGGCCTTCCAGACCGCTGAGGACGGCGCGCATGGTGCCGTGGCCTTCGCCCGTGAGGGCCAGGGATCCGTAGAGATCCACATGGACGCGTCCCACGGCGTCCAGCAGACCCCTGTCCGTCAGCTCTCCGGCAAAGGCCTTGCCGGCCAGCATGGGGCCCACGGTGTGGGAACTGGACGGGCCGATGCCGATTTTGAAGAGATCGAAGACGCTGAGCATGGCAAGCCTCCCGGTGACGATTGGGGGACACTCTGCCTCACAAAAGGGCTCTTGTCGAGTTCCGGGGCCCTTTTTGCCGGAAGCGGGGCCGAAAAAAGCCTTTTTCGCCTGTTTCTCCGTCCGGCTCAGCGCCCCTTCAGGCGCTTTTCGTCCTCGCAGCCGGCGGGGAGGCCGCCGCCGCAGGCGAGGCCGTACCAGCTGGCCGCGCGCTCCAGATTCTTTTCCACCCCCAGTCCCTGCTCGCAGAGCACGCCCATGGCGTACTGGGCATCGTTGAGGCCGGAGAGGGCGGCCTGCTCAAAGAGGGACGCGGCCTGGACCGGATCCTTTCTGCCGCCTTCGCCTTCGGCCCAGAGCAGCGCCAGATTGTACTGGGCTCTGGCGTGGCCCTGCGCGGCCGCCTGACTGTAAAAGAAGCGGGCCCGGGCCGGATCCTTGTCCATGCCGTCCCCGGTGTCCGCCAGCAGCCCCAGGTTGAAGCGGGCGTCCGCGTGCCCCTTGGCCGCCGCCTCCTCAAACCAGCCCCGCGCCTTTTCCGGGTCTCTGGCGAGCCCGGTTCCCGTGGCGAGGGCGAGGCCCATGAGATTCTGGGCCTCGGCGTCGCCGCGCTCGGCGGCGGCGTAGAGGGCTTTCAGGTCCAGACCGGGCCGCGCCGCCTTGTCCGCCGTGCTCGGGCAGGCCCAGAGGAGCATGAGACAGAGGCAGAAGAAGGCTGTTCGGAGGATCTGATACATGGCGGTTTCCTTGCCTGGCTCCAGGGGGAGCGGGCTGAAGGGACGGAAAAAAGGGGCGCGCGCCGCGTGAGGGACCTGAAAAAGCCGCCCCCGGGCGGGCAGGGAGGCAGGCGGGAGGCCTGCCTGCGCGAAAAAGGAGGCGCCTCCGGAAGGGAAGGGCTCAGGGCTGCAGGCGCCGCAGACTCTCGCAGATCTCGGTCATGCCGTGAGCGCAGGCGCGTTCATACCAGAAAAGGGCCTGGCGCACATCCCGGGGACCCCCGAGGCCGTTGAGGCAGAAGTCCCCCATCCTGCTTTCCGCGCCGGCGTGGCCCTGTTCGGCCGCGGCCTGGTACCAGCGCCTGGCGCCTTCATAGTCGTGGTCCGTCCCGGCTTCGTTCTCCAGCATGACGCCCAGGAAGAAGCGGCCGTGCATGTTGCCCCTTTCGGCGGCGTAGCGCAGGTAGCGGGCGGCCTGTTCCCTGTCCTGCGGCACGGAATCGCCGGTGAGATAGATCAGTCCCAGGTTGGTCACGGCCGTGAGATTGCCCTGTTCGGCTGAGCGGGTGATCCATCTCAGGCCGGCCTCAGGGTCTTTGGCCGTGCCCGTGCCGTCCATGAGGGCCATCCCCCAGCGGCGCTGGCCTTCCGTATTGCCCCCTTCGGCGGATCTGCGGAACCAGAAGGCCGCGTCCTCGTAGCTTCTGGGCACGCCCTGGCCCTGGAAAAAGCATTCGCCCAGGCGGAGCTGGGCTCCGGCGTCCCCGGCACGGGCCGCGGCCTCCAGGTCGGCCAGGGAGGCCGCGCCGGCGGGCGGGCTCTGGAAAACGCAGAGAGCGGCCAGCAGGCAGCAGAGCAGAGGAAGGCGGAAAGGAAAGTGTTTCGGGAACATGGAAAATCTCCCCGGTCCCTGCCGGAAAAAGGAGGTGGAAGGGAAAAGGCCGGCGCGGTCTTTCGGCCTTTCGCGCTGCCGTCCCGCCTGGACGGCGGACTCCGTCAGACCCGAACCGGGCCCGCGGGAAAGTGCACTTCGGGGGACGGAACAGGCGGAAGGGTTTTCAGTCGCTCAGGCGGCTTTCCGCCTCGCAGCCTTCCCGCAGACCCCGCCGGCAGACCTGGCCGTAGAGGCGCCGGGCCCGTGGGAGGTCCCGGGCCGCGCAGCAGCCGGTTTCATGGAGAAAGCCCAGGGTGAAGGCGGCGTCGGGGCTTTCCCCGGCGCTTTCCTCCAGGAGGCCTCGGATCGTGCCGCAGCTGTCCGCGCAGCCGGACGCGCCGAGCAGCAGCGCCGCCAGCCGGAAGCGCCCGCAGGCGCTCCCTTCCCGGGCCGCCTGGCGGTAGAGTTCTTCGGCGCGGGCCGGGTCTTTCCGCAGACCCCTGCCCTGCTCGTAGAGCAGGCCCAGACGGCACCGGGCCTCGGCGCTCCCGGAGCGGGCGGCCTCGCCGTACCAGCGGGCGGCCTCGCGCCGGTCGGGGGCGTCGCCCCGGCTGAACAGATCGCCCAGACGCGTCTGGGCGAGGGCGTAGCCCTGTCCGGCGGCCTGCCTGTAGCGCAGGCGGGCGCCTTCCAGGTCCCCGTCCCCTTCCAGCAGAAAGCCCGCGGCGAACTGGCCGAGGGCGCTTCCCTGGTCGGCCGCCCGGCCGTACCAGAAGGCGGCCTTTTCCCGGTTCCGGGGAACGCCCCGGCCCGTGAGGTGGAGACGGGCGAGGGCCAGAGCGGCTTCCGGATGTCCCTGGCGGGCGGCCCGTTCAAACCACTCCGCGGCCTCGCGGGGGTCCCGGGGCAGGTCCCAGCCGCCCAGACGGATGAGTCCCATGGCGTACTGGGATTCGGGGCGGCCGAGCCTCGCGCCCGCTTCATGCCTGAGTCTGGCCTCCCGGAGGAGGGGCAGGGCGTCGGCGCGGTCCCGGCCGGGGATCTGTCCGCTCAGGTAGGCGCGCCCCAGGGCGAGCAGCGCATCGGGGTCCTTTTTTTCCGCGGCCAGGCCGTACCAGCGGCAGGCCGCCTCGGGGTCGCGGTCCCTGGCCGGGCCGAAGAGACGGAGATCGCCCATCCGGATCCGGGCCCGGGTCTCGCCCTCCTGGGCCCGCCGCTCCAGCCGGCGGAGTTCTTCCTCGCCCGGGCGGGCCTGGGGAGCCGCGGGCAGAAGAAGACCGCAGCAGAAGACCCAGAAGAGCGCGCGGAGGGCAAGGTGGGGAAAGAAGTGCATGGCCTGCTCCCGGGCGGGCCCTGTCCGGGCGGGGGAAGGAGAGCGCCGTGGGCGCTGGGGGATGGACCGGGCTGCCTGACCTGGAAGAGTACCTTTCTGGACGGCAAAAGCAAGAGGCTCCCCGGGCGGACCGGGGCCGCTTTCCGGAGACGGGGAGGAGACCGCGGCGGATCCCTTCCTGCCGGAAGAGCCTTTTTCCCTGCCGACAAAAAAATGACTGCCCCTTTTTCACCCCCTTCAGGCTTCTTCAGAGTCGCGGGATCTGAGCTGAAAAAGCATGTGATTCTCAATGGATGCGTGATGTCGTATCCGTCTTTTCCGGGGGCGGGGAGAGGGGGGCTTTTCCCGGATCGGATCTGGATTTTTGCCCGGTTTCTGCGTAGAAGGATCTCCGGCGGATTCCCTTCGCCGTCCCGGCGCGGGAACGCCGGGAAGGTTCTTTCGTTCAGACGGCCCCGCGGGGCCTGCAGGAGGCGCGTGCGGCGTGCAGGACGGCGATGACATCTTCATCGGTCAGGAGACCTCTCTCAGGAAGGTCTTTGACTCGCTGCGGCGCGTGGCTCCCAAGGATGTCACCGTGCTCGTCACCGGCGAATCCGGCACGGGCAAGGAACGCATCGTCAGGTGTCTGCACGCTTTGAGCCGCCGCAAGGATCACCCGTTCGTGGCGGTCAACAGCGGCAGCATCCCCAGGGATCTCCTGGAATCCGAGCTCTTCGGACACGAGCGGGGGGCCTTCACGGGCGCCCTGAACACCTACATCGGCCGCTTTGAGCGGGCGAATTCCGGCACCCTCTTTCTGGATGAAATCGGCGACATGGACCCGGTGCTCCAGGTGAAGATTCTCCGGGCCATCCAGGAGAAGACCATCGAGCGCGTGGGCGGCAGCGCCGAGAGAAAGGTGGATGTCCGTCTGGTGGCCGCCACCCACCGGGATCTGGAACAGATGGTGCAGGAAGGTCTCTTCCGCGAGGACCTTTTCTACCGCCTCAATGTCGTGACCATCCACCTGCCGCCTCTGCGCGAGCGCGGCGAGGACATTCTCCGTCTGGCCGAAGCGCTCATGGAGGAGTTCTGCCGCGAGGACGGCTCGCCCGGCAAAACCTACTCCTCCGAGGTCAGGGACTTTCTGCTGGCCTATCCCTGGCCCGGCAACATCCGCGAGCTCCAGAACTGCGTCGTGAACATGGGCATCAGCGCGGAAGGCCCGGTGGTGACCATGGAGGATGTGCCGGAGCGCATGCGGGAGAAGATGGCCGCGCACCAGGCCGGGAAGGACGGGGAGCAGAAGCCGGACGGGCCCCAGGTCCCGGCCGGAGCGCCCCCGCGCGCCGCGGGAGAAGGCCTTGTCCTGCCGGGCCTTGCCGAGCTCACGGCTTCCGGCCTGAATCTCAAGGATTTTCTGGAAAAAATCGAAACCGGCCTCATCGCCCAGGCCCTGGCGGAGAAGCGCTACGTCCATGCCGACGCCGCCGCCCGCCTGGGCATCAAGCGCACGACGCTGCTGGAAAAACTGAAACGCAGGGGCATGCTCGGGTCCTCCTGAGCCCCCCGCACCCGGGAAGCGCCCCCCGGAGGCGCCCGTTCCCGGGAGGAGAAGAACCATGCTGCACTTCCGCAATACTCTTCTGCTGGCCCTCGCCGCCCTGCTTCTGAGCGGCTGTCTGGCCGCCCAGCAGCGCGGCCTGTCGGGCTCCGCCTATCTCTCGAGCTCCCGGCCGGCCGTCGCCGTGCAGGCCAAGGGTCTGCCCGTCCTCACGGCCGGACGCGGCACGGCCATGCTCACCAGCACGAGTCTCACGGGCGCCCTGAATGTCCCCGTGCACACCGTCGTCTACGGCAGCGGCCCCTCCGAGCCCATGGCCGTCATCGTCCACGCCGAACTGCCCGATCCCT
This sequence comes from uncultured Desulfovibrio sp., assembly GCA_964522365.1. Taxonomy (GTDB): domain Bacteria; phylum Desulfobacterota; class Desulfovibrionia; order Desulfovibrionales; family Desulfovibrionaceae; genus Desulfovibrio. The sequence continues at coordinate 16,864 of CAZFTQ010000011.1, forward strand.
ACTTCATCTGGAGCACCATCCTGCCCAGGGTGGGCGCCACCCACGAGGGCCAGGAATTCATCGCCGGCGTGGACTGCACGGCCTTCACCTATCTGGTGCCCGTGGCGAGCGATCCCTTCGCCGGCATGGTGGGGGACACCACCGACCGCCATGAGCCCGCCCACTGGCTCGCCCGCTACATGGCCTTCCGGACCGATTTCAATTTCGGCAAGATCATCATGGAATACCGCGAGCCCGCGCCCGAGGGCCTCACCACGCTCTCCCATGTGCCCTACGGCATGGAGAAGGCCCTGGCCGACTTTGAGCAGCGCGCCAGAGAGGCCTTCCTCATGTACCGGCCCGAGACCCTGACCGCTCCCGTGCAGGACGGCTATCCCAGGGGCGTGCGCTGGCAGTACATGTCCGACCTCTTCCTGGGCGATGTGCTCGAGATGACGTCCTTCGATCGCAACGACTAGAGGATCCGCCCGCGGCGGCGCCCGTTTTCCGATCCGCGCCTTCAGGCCCGGCCGGTTTCGTCCGGCCGGGCCGCTTCATCCTTCCCGCCGGGCGTCAGGCCGCCCGCGAGGGCGGCGAGGTTTCCCCGGAAGATGACCCTCGTGGCCGTGGCGTCCGCCAGATCCGCCACATCCATGAGCTTTTCCAGCAGGGAAAGCAGATGAAGCCGGTCGTGCTCGCAGCCGTCCCGAAAGTCCTGCTCCAGTTCTCCGGATTCCATGTATCTGGCGAATTCGTCCAGATCCCGTTCAGTGAGCATTGGCCATGACCTCCTCCTCCGTCTCCGGGGCCCGGGGCCCCTTCGTTCTTGCCGGCGATCTGGGCGGCACCAGCTGCCGCCTGGCCCTCGCGGGCCGGGATTGCGCCGGCCGTTCCGTCATTCTGGACAGGCTGATCCTGCCCGCGAAGGATCTGCGCTCGGCCGCTGATCTCCACAGGGCCGCGGAGGCGCGCTGGGGGCAGGCTCTGGGGAGCCTGCGTTCGGCGGCACTCGCCCTGGCGGGTCCCGTGACCGGGCGGCGGGCGCGCCTTGTCAACGCGGACCTCGATCTTGCGGCGGACGAGGCCGAAGCGCTCTTCGGCTGTCCCGTGTGCCTGCTCAACGATTTCACGGCCCTCGCCTTCGCCGTGGCGGGTCCGGCGGGCCGGGAGGCGGAGCGCCTGGCGGGCGGAGCCGGAACGGACGGCGTCCGGGCCGTGGCGGGCGCGGGCACGGGCTTCGGCTGCGCGGCTCTTCTGCCGGGCGGCGTCCCCCTGGCCTCCGAGGCCGGGCACATGCCCTTCGCCCTGGAAGGGGACGAGGAGCGGGCCTTCGGGGCCTTTCTGGCTGAGCGTCTGGGCCGGGACTTCCCGGAGACGGACGATGTCGTCTCGGGCCGGGGCCTGGCGGCCCTGGCGGACTTTCTCACGGGCGGAACCTGGACCTCCCGGGAGGCGGAGGAAACCTTTCTGACCGGGGCCGGCAATCCCGTCTTCGGGCGCTTCGCCCGCCTGTACGCCCGGGCCTGCCGATCCTTTGTCCTGGCCGTCCTCGCCACGGGCGGTCTCTGGATCGCGGGCGGCATCGCCCTGCGGAGGCGGGAGCTCGCGCGGTCGGAGGCCTTCCGGACGGAGTTCTGCCGCGGCGTCCACGGCGGGCTGCTCGCCCGGATCCCGGTCTTTCTCTTCGCCGACGAGTCCTGCGGCCTTCAGGGCGCGGTGCAGGCGGCCTGGGAGACGGTCTGACGCCCCGCGGAGCGGGGGCGCGCGGAAGATTTCAGACCCCGCCCGCAGGCGGGAGCGGGGAAAGAGGCTTTCTCAGACGCCCGCCTGCGCCCAGGCGTCCAGGGCCGCGTGGAGGGCCGGGCTCGGCGTGACGCAGTAGTTCCTGCCCAGGGCGAGGACATAGACGACGCCCGGCTCAAGCTCCACGTCGGCCAGCACCTGGACGCTGCCGCTGTGCTGCTCCAGAAGCTGGCGCAGGGCGAGGATGTCGTCGCGGCCCAGGCGGCCGGCGGGCAGCCGGAAGCGCACGGGCCGGGAGTCCCGCAGGCAGGCGTCGCTCAGCAGGCTGATCTCCGAGGCGATGAGCTTGAGCTCGCCGGGGCCGTTTTCGCCGGACTCGTCGCCCTCATCGTCCTGATTTCTGTCCGTGCGCGCCCGCAGCCAGAGGGGCGCTTCGCTCTGGAGGATGTCCTGCACCTGGGCGGTGTAGCTTCTGGGGAAGATGGTGAGCTCGGCGTGGCCCGTGAGATCTTCCACGGCCACGAAGGCCATGCGCTCGCCCTTGGCGCGGGTGGTGACCTCGCGCACGGAGGTGGCGAGCACCGCCGTGGTGAACTCCCTGTCGGGTCCCAGCTCGCGGGCGCCTTCCAGCGAGGTGCAGCAGATGCGCCGCATTTCCCGGGCGTATTTCTGGAGAGGATGGGAAGTCAGATAGAAGCCCAGAACATCCTTTTCAAACTGGAGCTTCTCCTCGTCGGCGAACTCGTCCAGGCCCGCTTCGGGCTCGTCGATGCCCACGCCGGGCATCGTGGAGCGGACCTGGCTCTCCCTGGGGACCAGATCAAAGAGCGAGGGGCCCTGCAGGTTCTTCTGGCGGTGCGCGGCGCGGCTGAGCACCGTGTCCAGGCAGGCCAGGCAGGCCCGGCGGGTGGCGCCCAGATCGTCGCAGGCGCCGGACTTGATGAGGGCTTCCAGAACGCGGCGGGAGACCTTGCGGAGACTGACCCGGCTGCAGAGGTCGAGGAGGGAGACATAGGGACCCTCGGCCCGGCCCAGAATGATTTCCTGGATGGCTTCCTCGCCCACGCCCTTGATGCCTCCGAGGCCGAAAATGATGCTTTCGTCGTGGACGGAGAAGTTTCTGGCGGACTGGTTCACCGAGGGCTGGCGCACCTCCAGACCCCGGTCGCGGCAGCAGGAAATGTACTTGAGCAGCTTTTCCTGGTTGCCGGATTCGCTTGAGAGCAGGGCCGCCATGAACTCGCAGGGATAGTGCTCCTTGAGCCAGGCCGTGTAGTAGGAGATGAGGGCGTAGGCCGCGGAGTGGGACTTGTTGAAGCCGTAGGACGCGAACTTCTCGATGAGATCGAAGATTTCGGCGGCCTTTTCCCGGGAGATGCCGTTTTCCCCGGCGCCCGTGAGAAAGTGCTCCCTCTCCTTGGCCATGGCCTCGGCCTTCTTCTTGCCCATGGCGCGCCTGAGCAGGTCGGCGCCGCCCAGGGTGTAGCGGGCGATGATCTGGCCTATCTGCATGACCTGTTCCTGGTAGACGATGACCCCGTAGGTGTCCCGGAGGCAGTTTTCCAGGGAGGGGTGCGGGTAGACGACGGGCACTTCGCCGTGCTTGCGCCTGATGAATTCGTCCACCATGCCGGAACCCAGGGGGCCCGGCCGGTAGAGGGCCAGCATGGCGATGAGATCTTCGAAGCAGCTCGGCCTGAGCATGCGCAGGTACTGGCGCATGCCCGAGCTCTCCACCTGGAAGATGCCGTCCGTGTCGCCCCGGGAATAGAGCTCGTAGGTGGCCTGGTCCGTGAGGGGCAGCCTGTCCAGGTCGGGGACCTCCTTGCCGCCGCGGCGGATGTTGACCAGGGTGTCCTCGATGAGGGTCATGGTCTTGAGGCCCAGGAAGTCAAACTTGACGAGGCCCGTCTGCTCCACCATGGGTCCGTCGAACTGGGTCACCTGCTCGCCGTGCCTGCCCTTGAAGAGGGGGAGGTACTCGGTCATGGGGAGCTCCGAGACGACGAGACCCGCGGCGTGCATGCTCACCTGGCGGGTGAGGCCTTCCAGGCGCTGGGAGATGTCCAGGAGCCTGCGCACCTGCTGCTCGTTTTCATAGCGTTCCCGGAGTTCGGGCTGCGATTCGAGGGCTTTCTTTATGGTGGCCTTGGGGTCGCCCGCCGGGATGAACTTGACGATGGCGTTGCGCTCCTGGAAGGGCATGCCGAGAGCCCGCCCGACGTCCTGGATGACGGCTCTGGCCTTGAGCTTGCTGTAGGCGGCTATCTGGGAGACGGAGTCCTCGCCGTAGATGTCGGCCATGTGGCGGATGACCCGGCTGCGCCGGCGCTCGCAGAAGTCCACGTCGATATCGGGCAGGGAGACGCGCTCGCTGTTGAGAAAGCGCTCGAAGAGGAGATTGTAGGGAATGGGGTCCAGGTTGGTGATGCGCATGGCCCAGGCCACCAGGGAGCCCGCGGCCGAGCCGCGGCCGGGACCGGTGGGCACGCCGTTGTTCTTTGCCCAGTTGATGAATTCCTGGACGATGAGGAAATAGTCCGGGAAGCCCATTTCCAGGATGACGTCCATTTCGTGCCGGAGACGGGCGCGGTAGGCTTCCCTGTCCAGGCTCTGCGGATCCGGGTGCTCCCGGAAGCGGCGCTCCAGGCCCTCTTCGGCCAGGCGCCGGAACTCCGCCTCGATGCTCGTGCCGGCGGGCAGGGGATACTGGGGAAAGAAGTGTCTGCCGAAGGGGATTTCGTAGCGGCAGTCCTCGGCGATGCGGACGGTGTTGGCGAGGGCCTCGGGCGCGAAGGAGAACTCCCTGGCCATCTGCTCGGGGGACTTGTAGTAGAGTTCCTCGGTCCGGAACCGGAAGCGCCGGGCGTCGTCCACCGTGGCGTTGGTGCCGATGCAGAGCAGGATGTCGTGGGCCTCCACGTCCTCGGGGTTGAGGTAGTGGCAGTCGTTGGTGGCCACCACGGGGATGCCCTCGCTCTCGGAGAGTTCCAGCAGGCCGTCGTTCACCGTGCGCTGCTCGGCGATGCCGTTGTGCTGGAGCTCCAGATAGAAGTGGCCTTCGTAGAGCCGGGCGTAGCTGCGCACGAGTTCGCGGGCGGCGTCCATGCGGCCGGAGAGAATGGCCTGGGGAATTTCGCCCTGGAGGCAGGCGGAGAGGCAGGTGAGCCCGCCCGCGTGGGCGGCCAGAACGCGCCGGTCCACCCTGGGCTTGTAGAAGAAGCCTTCCAGCCAGCCGGCCGTGACGATCTTGACCAGATTGTGATAGCCCTCGGCGTTGCGGGCCAGGAGGATGAGGTGGTTCCGGCGTCTGGCGGCCTCGCTCGTCTGGTCGAAGCGGTCGGCGCAGAGATAGACCTCGCAGCCGAAGATGGGCCTGAGCCCGTGCCTGAGGCAGGCTTCCTGGAACTGCCCGGCCCCGAACATGTTGCCGTGATCCGTGACGGCGCAGGCGGACATGCCGAAGCTCTTCGCTCTGGCGCAGAGGTCGTCCAGGCGGATGGCTCCGTCCAGGGTGCTGTATTCGGTGTGGCAGTGGAGATGGACAAAATCGCTCATGGCAGGCTCGCTGGGGACCGGCGCCGGGGCCGGAAGGGCAGGGCAGGGGGCCCGGGGCCCCGGTCGGATCCCTTCTTTTGGCTCAGGAGGGCCGGCTTTGGCAAGCAGGCCGCGGAAAAGGGCAACGGTCCGGACACGCTGCCTTTCCGTCGCTCAGGCCGCCCCGGGGAGAGGGCGGGGATCCCCCGGGAAAGGAGCCGCGGCCGGGGGCTTGGGAGGGCCTTCGGGGGAAAGGGGGGCTTTCTCAAAAAAATATTTTGCCGGCGCTCTTCACAAAACGCGGAGCGGTACTATCTTTTTGGCAAGGAAGGAGAGGAAGAAAGCAGAAATCCCCCTCAACGAACTGCTTCTCCTCCACCGGTCCGGCAAACATTCACTCTATCTTCAATGAATATACAATTCCCAAGGAGAACATCATGCCTTACTACAGCCCCGCCAACAAGGATTCCAGAGACAAGTACAACAATGTTTCCCGTCTGCACGATGAGATAGACCGCCTCTTCGGCGGCTTCTTCCCCACCGGCTGGATGCGGACCGAATGGCCTGAAAAGGTTCCGCCCGTCACCGACTTCATTCCTGCGCTGGAGGTCTTCAGCAACGAGCAGAGCTACATCCTGAACATCGAGCTGCCCGGCGTGGCGGCCGACAGCGTGAGCATCAGGGTGGCCGAGAATGTCCTCACCATCTCCGGCGAAAAGAAGGCCGCCGCGGTGGAGAACGCCACGGCCCATGTGCAGGAACGCAGCTACGGCAGCTTCTCCAGGTCCCTGAGCCTGCCTGACGACGCCGACGCCGAAAACATCTCCGCCTTCGCCAAGGACGGCGTGCTCAGGGTGGAAATCCCCCGCCGCAAGCCCGAAGCCGCCAAGGTGCGCACCATCGAAGTGCAGCGCGGATAATGCCCGGTCCCCGGGCGTGACCCCCCGACAGCCACGAGAGACGGCAGACCCGGAAAAACACCGGGTCTGCCTTTTTTTTTCGGGACATCGTGCCAAAGATCACAAGCTAAATATATTAAAAATATCAAGTTATTACACTGGCATTGTCCTGTTTTCGGGACAGTTTTTCCGGGAGAAAATTATTTTTTTCACAAAAAGAGCTTGACGCCCCCGGCGTTCGGGGAGTAAGAGTCGCTCCGCAAAGAGACGGATTTCCTCCTCATATTCCGGCGGGCTCCCATCGCCGCCGGACCCCGGGCGCAGGCGATGGCGCGAAGGGTTCGGGCACGGGAGTGCCGGGCGGCAGCGGGCGGCCGGTCGGAATCTGGCTTTTTTTCCGGTTCTCTTTCCTGTATTCCCTCCTTTGGATAGACAAAAAAGGTTCCTTTCGTGAAGCGGGCGGAAGGAACCTTTTTTGCGTTTCCCGGGTCCCGGCCCCTTGCGTTCCGCAACTCGCCCTGCCCCGGACCTGCGGGTCGGGAAAGACTGACCGTGTGAAGCGACCCCCGGGACGGGAGATTTCAGGACGCGGAGAGGGGGAGCAGGCTTTCTGCCGCTGCGGCCGGCCTGGGGAAAATCTGAGAGCGGGGCCCGGACGGCGGCGGAGAGGGGACCTTAGACCATCTTTTCCGGTTCCGGAAGGATTTCGCGCAGGGACTTCGCAGAGGACGGCTTCTGCCGGGATCGTTCCTGCGCCGCGACGGGACCGAAGCTGAAGAGTGACTTCAGACCGTCATTGAGGTAGGAAGAGGCGGCGCAGGGCCTGATGTTCGCGCCGGACGGACTCCGGGCTGCAGCGGGCATCGCGCCGGCCTGTCAGACCCGGTCTTTCTGAGTGAACGGCTTTTGCGGAAGAGATGCTCAGCGGATCCGGAAGAAAGGTCTCCGGATCATTGCCGGGAAGGAACCTGATGATGTTTTCGCCGCAGCGTCCAGTGTCTTCAAACCCTGCTTTTCCCTTCTCACCGGGTCTGGCGCAGGAATGAATTTCCTCCGGAAGAGCGTGCTGAATCCGTCCGGAGCGTCCGGGATGAGAAACGCATGTTTCAGGACCCTGCCTTCAGTGTTCAGGATGACGCGGTCATGTCTGTCCCTGGAAACATCAGTGACGGCGGCAGTGACGGAAAAGATCCGGCAGGCGCATTCCGGCGCTTTTTTTTGCGGAACGCCTTGCCCTCCTGTGACGGAGACACCGTCGTGCGGTCTTTGACCGGGCGGCAGAGCGGCAGGGGACTGCGGCCGGAATCTTTCCCCCGCCGGCAGGAGGGAGACTCCGGCACCGGTCCGCAGCGTCCCTGGCACTGCAAGGGATGGCCCTCCGGAGGTCATCCGCCGCGGCTTTCTCAGGCAGGGCCCCGGGGAGAGGCCGGGCCCGCCGGGGAGACCCGGAGAGAGAGGCTCTGGAGAAAGGGATGAGAGAGACCGGGGAAAGATCGGCCGGGGAGGGGAGCGCCGCGCGGACGCGCCTGCGCTTCGGGGATGTCTGGTGTCTCAGCCGCTGTCTGCGGGCTCTGCCCCTGGAGCGGGGGCTCCGGGTTCTTCCGCCCGGAGACGCCGACAGTCTGCGGACCCTGCTCTGCCACCGTCAGAGCACGGGCAGCACAAGCATGTCGGATGCCTCCGCCTGGCGGAGCGGAAGCGCCGCGTCCCTCCTCTATCCGCAGGCCAGGCTTTCCCGGGAAGACGTCAGGGCGGCGCTCACGAGGCTCGGGACGGACGGGCTCCGCGGAAGGTTCTGCCGGGCCGTTCTGGCGGAGGCTCTGCGCCGGGAGAAGACCGGCAGGGTGTTTTTTCTGGACATCCAGGGCGAGGAAACGGCCCTGGCGGCTCCCGGGCGTCCGGTGCGCAGGGTGAGCCTGCGCGGGGACGGCCGTCTCGCCGCGCGGGAGGCCTGCGTGCTCGTTCTGCGGGAAGGGGAAGAGGGCCTGCGCTCTCTGGGACTTTTCTGGGGGCCGGAGGACGCGGATCCCGGACGCGCGGCCGAAGCCGCCCTGGAGGAGGCACTCGGAGCCGTCGGAGAACTGCTGCCGGAAGGCTTTCCTCTTCTCGCCCTGCCGGACGGAAGGAGCCTCGGAGCGGAGCGCCTGCGCGAACTTTCGGTCCGGGGGATCCCCTTCGCCGCCCTGGTCACGGAAGGTCCCCTGCGAAAGGTCTTTGCCGGAGCCTCCCTGACGGATACCGGAGAAGAGACAGCCCTCGGCGAAAGGCTCCTGCGGGTTGCCGCCGGAGAGACCGTCCTGGCGGGAGAGCGGCTTTTTCTGCAGCGCTGGCGGAATCCCTCTTCTTCCGGCGCTTCCGCCGATCCGCTCTTTCTTTCCTCGATGCCCATGGCGGCGGGCCTTCTGCGGACGCTCGCTCAGTGTCAGGAGACGCGGCGGGCGTCTCTGGGCCTCGCCAGGGGAGAGCAGGGAGAACTCCCCCGGAAGGTGCTCCCCCAGGCCCTCGTGCGGGGGTACAGGCTCTTCAGTTTTCTGGCCGGAACCCTGCGGGAAGAGATTGAGCGCCGTCTCGACCTGGGTGGAAGACCGAGGACCCTGGGGCCCGACTATGTCTGCGCCCTTCTGGGCAACCACCTGGCGGATTTCGCGGGCGGCCGGATCGTGCCGGATCCTCCCGACAGACGCCAGGCGGAACTCTACGCCCTGCTCGGGATCACTCCTCCGAGCTCTCTTGCGCTGCCGGAAAAGGGAGACTGAATCCGGTCAGCGCGCAGGGGCGGGGCCCGGGTTCTTCTTTTTCCCCGAAGACCGGCGGATCTTCTTCAAACCGTCGGAAAAAAGAGTTCACACTGTTGTGGAACGCCTGTGCATTTGTTTTCAAGTAACTGTTATTCCGTGAATTTTAAAAGCACGGATCGGGGGATTTTTCTTGTCCGGCCAGCTGAAAGGGACTATACAGAAAGCGTGAAGGGGCAGGGACAGCGAGAGCAGGGACCAGAGAAAAACGGTTCCTGCCCTGCCCTATGAGAGGGACGGGAGAGTCCCTCTCTCTTTGTCTGAAAGCGTTCCGGACGGTCCGCCGCCGGACCGGGAAAGGCGGGATCTCTCCGTCCGTCGCGGCCGGAGGCTTTTTTCGCCGCGGGTTCCCGGAAGATCAGTCTTCCAGGCAGAATATGCCTGTCCGGCTGCCCGTGAGAAGTTCGGGCCCCGTCCGCGTGAGAAGCACGGTGTGTTCGATGCCCGGCATGCCGTGTCCGGGCACGGCTATCTTGGGCTCCAGCGCCAGGGACATTCCGGCCTCCAGAGGTTCGTGGAAGGCCCGGGCGAAGGGCGGCCACTCGTCCAGCACGAGGCCCGTTCCGTGGCCCAGGAAGGGCACGCGGTCCCGGCCCAGGCCCATGAAGCGATCGGAGACGCCCAGCTTTCCCGCCAGGCGTCGGGCCAGAGCCCAGATCTCCGCCGGCGTCACCCCTGGTCTGAGGGCCTCGAGAGCGGCGTTGAAAATCTCGGCGCAGGCTTCCTGCGCCGCCAGAACGGGGGCCGGCAGATCCCGCTCCCGGCCCGGCCAGTAGACCTGGGTGCGGTCCGTGTTGTAGCCGGCCTTCTGGCAGCCCATGTCCAGAGAGAGGATCTCGTCCTTTCTCCAGACGCGGTCCCGGCTTCCCAGAAAGGGCGTGGCCGGGTGAAGGCCCAGACAGCCCAGGGGACCGTTGAAGGAGGTGGGGCAGTTGCCGTGGTCTCCGCAGGCGGCGTAGCCGTAAAACATCTCCTCCCCCGGTCCCGCCACGCGGTGGAGACCGTCGCTGCCCGCCCGGAGGCTTTCGCTCACATAGAGAAGGGCGATTTCCGCTTCCGTGAGCCCCGGACGCAGGAGAGCCGGGAGGATCTCGTCCATGACTGCGGCGTGGATGCGGCCGCAGGCGCGCAGCTGTTTCTGTTCCCAGGGGCTTTTGACGGATCTGGCCCGCACGAGGACATCGTCTCCGTTTTCCAGGACGATGCCCGGCAGACGCTTCATGAGGCGCTCGGCCTGGGCCCAGCTCAGGGCTGACTTGTCCACGGCCAGGCGGTCCGCAAGGGGGGAGCCGGCCTCGGCGGCGAGAGCCGGAAGCTCCCGGTAGGAGACAAAGGGGAAGACGAGGCGGAGGGGGCTTTCCGCACGGGCTCTTTCCAGACCCTTGCGGAGAAAAAGCAGGGGCTCGCCCGACAGGGGCAGCCAGAGCAGGCCGGCGCAGAGAGATCCCGTGAGCCAGAGCAGGTTTGCCCGGCCTGTGACAAGGAGGCCGCCCGCTCCGGCGTGGCGCTTCCGGAGGAGCGTTCTGCATCGCTCCGCGCGGGAGAGAGCCTCTGCGGCCGGCAGAAGCTCGGCGTAGGTCCTGAGGCTCTGGGCATTGTCGGGCGTGAGGAAGCTTTGCTCGGGCATGGCGGACTCCGGTTCCGTGTCAGGGGGGCGCCCCATACTGCCCCAGCGGGTGTGCGCTGTCCACAGGGAGGCGCGGCGTGCAGGCGTTCCGGATCCCTTTCCCGGTCACGAAACGGGGGAAGAGCAGGCAGCCATCCGGGATTGCCGTCTGCTGAGACGATCCGGCAGCCGGGATCCTTCCGGGAAAGAAGGCCTGGAGCCGGCTCGGGGCCGGGATTTCTGTTGACCTGAAGCGCCGTCGGGCATAGGGAAAGCCATGAAGGGTCTCTTTGGATTGGCATGTACCTGTGAAGATCCACCTGCCGGTCCTGCAGGATGCCCCTTCTTCCTTTCAAATGGGTCAGATATCCCCTCACCCCGTAAAAAATGTGAAAGAGACAAAAATACCTGCAGATATTGCCAGTTCTAATTTCAAGTGCAAGATTGGTGAGTATCTCTGGATTTTCTTCTTGAAAAGGCAAAAGACGGAAAAGTGAAAGTATCTTCTTTTTGCGCCAAAAGAATCCGCCGTAGAAGCTGATTTGTTTCACTACTACGCCGGAAAAGTTTTCCCACATCAGGCTGCAGAAATTGTTTCAATGGGTATGCAGGTTTTCACAGATCCTGATTCTATAGAAAAATATTTCAATAATTATACAAAGCACGCAGATCTTATGCTGGGACTGTTAAACTCTCCCATGACAACCCTGCAAAAGGAAAAGTACGAGAAAAAGTCGGCCTGACGCAGGTACGGCTGGAAAGGCAGGAAATATATGAAGTGGCTTTTCATAATCTGGCCGGATCTGAACCGGCAGGAAGAAGCGGTTGATGCCATGTATGTGGATATAGAAGCGGAAGACTTCTTTACAATTCCTGAAAAGAAGCCCCAGATCGGCGGGCACCCCGTTTCAGTGATGCAATTTGAACTCAACATGGACGGGGCGTCGCTTTTGATAGCGCCTTTCACATTCCATCTGGACGCCTTTTCGGCGCGGGATCTGTATGAAGTCCTTCTGGCGCGGAGACCGCAACCACGCTTTGAAATTATGGGAGACCCCGTTCCCGAGTACGATGACGATCTTCCAGAAGGCGCAGTCCATTAGCAGACAAGAAAGGAGAACAGACAATGGCACTGACAGTACTTGAAAGGCTGTCGCTTTTACGGGAGTGCGAGGGAATAATCGCGCGGCTTGAAGGCGGTGAAAGTCTGTCGGTTCTGGAAAGACTGGATCTCTTGCAGAAGGCAGCCGATATTCTGAAAAGACTCGGCGAAGACGTGCCTGACAGGACAGGTACGGCAAAGCCTGAACCTGACGCTGAAGGAACTCTGCCGGATCACTGATCGCCGGAGAATGTCTCCACGACCTTCCGCATGCGGGTCTGACTGTCCCTGACGGCGATCCCGCACGGGAAACGCTTCAAACTTTACTGTCTCTCCGCCTGGGCTGATCTTGCACCTGACTTTAGAATTCGCCACCTCTCAGTCACACGATATAACACGCGTGTAAGTTGGCCAAAGGAAACTCGCACGCGTGTCATAAAGTGTGAAAGTCGCTCATGGTCATACACCTCGGAGGATGTCGCCTTGCAGGGAGAGAAAAAGCCCCGAGGCGCGGCCTGTGGGCGGAGAAAAACCCCATACCGCCGTGGAAGTTGCGGAGATCGCGACGAAAACGGCAAGGAAAGCAAAGCCCCGGAGTGTTCCCCGGGGCTTTTTCAGCATCGTCCGGCGGTCAGGGAAGTCTCCCGGACAGAAAAGGAGTCCCAATCCTCCGGGCGTTTTCTCTCAGGCGGCGGAGGGCAGGTTCAGGGTCTTTCATTCCCGCCCGGCGAGTCTGCGGGCCAGTTCCCGCGCTTCCTGTCTGGCGGGTTTGCCCGTGCCCGTGCGGGGCAGGGCGTCTACGCGGAAAAAGGCTCTGGGACGCCAGTAGGCCGGAAGCGCCTGCCGGCAGAGGGCATCGAGACTTTCTGCCGTCCCCGCGTCTTCGTGGAGAAGGACGATCTTCTCGCCCAGGCGGGCGTCCGGCACGGCCGTGATGCAGAAGGGTTTGGGGATCAGAGGGGCGAGACGGGCCTCCACGTCTTCGGTCTGCACCTTGACGCCGCCCGTGTTGAGGACATTGTCCCGCCGGCCCAGGATGCGGAAGCGCCCCCTGCCGTCCATCTCCGCCAGATCCCGGGTGACGATCTCCCCCTCGGCCACGCGGGGCGCCTGGATGACGAGGCAGCCCGCCTCGTCGAGGCGCGTCTCCACCCCGGGAAGGGGGCTGTACCAGTCAGAGGCCAGGGGTCCGTTGCAGCGTCTGAGGGCAATGTGGGAAAGGGTTTCGGTCATGCCGTAGGAGGACCAGACCTCGTGGGGAAAGTCCGCGATCCCGCGGGCGAGCTCAGGCGGAATGGCTCCGCCCCCCAGAAGCAGGGATCGCACGGCCCGCAGCCTGGGTGCCGCCGCGGGATCCCGCAGGCTCGCGTGCACCTGCATGGGGGTGAGGGCCGCGAAGACCGGGGCCTCGTTCAGTCCCGCCAGGGGCGAGGCGCAGGGCTCCACGGGGATGAGGTCCAGGCCCGCCGTCAGGGCCCGCACCACCACCATGCGGCCCGCGATATAGCGCAGAGGCATGGCGAGCAGCGCCGTGTCGCCGGCCTTCAGCCGCAGAAAGGCGCAGGTGGCCCGGGCGCTGGCGGCCATGCGGACTTTCAGGGCCGCGAAGGGCCTGGGTTCGCCGGTGGAGCCGGAGGTGCACACCGTGACGGCAGGCGAGGGATCCTGCCACCGGCGCAGAAAGCGCGCCAGATCGCCCAGAATGCCCGGGGCCTCCTCCTTCTCGCGGAGAAAGGCCTCAAGCTCCTCCCCGGCCAGACGCCGGCCCCGCAGGGTGAGGGGAAGGCCGCGCAGCTGAGCCGGTTCGTCCCGCGCGGGGCCTGCTTCAGAGGATCCTGTCACAGGCGGCCTCGCCTATCCAGGCAGCGAGATCCGGCTCGGGGAGAGAGGGGTCGCAGTGCATGGCCGGACCTTTCAGAGCGATGGGCAGGATCTCGCAGTTGTCGGTGAAGAGCCGGCCCGTGCCCAGGCCCTGGGGCAGGAGGCAGGGCCGCGTGCCGCAGAGCTGGGCAATGGCGTTGAGGCCCACATTGCTCTCCAGGGCGCTTGTGACCCAGCAGCCGCAGCCGGCCGCTTCGGCCTCCGCCATCCAGGCGGCGCAGCCCTGTCTGCCGCCGTGCAGGGAAGGTTTGAGGACGAGCCAGGCGGGCCGCAGCCGTTCGATGAGTTCCCGCCGCCGCGCCGCGGGCACGCCGATGAGCTCTTCGTCCAGGGCGACGGGGACAGGGGACTGCCTGCAGATCTCGGCCATCCTGTCCCACTGGCCCTGACGCAGGGGCTGCTCGATGGAATGGGGCCTGAACACGGCGAGCTTTTCCAGGCGGGCCAGGGCGTTTTCCGGCGTGAAGGCGCCGTTGGCGTCCAGCCGCAGCTCAAGCTCGCCGGGATCCGGAAAGCGCTCTCTGAGCAGGGCCAGCAGGCCGCATTCCTGCTCAAAGCTGATGCCGCCTATCTTGCATTTGACGCAGCGGAAGCCCTCGGCGATCTTGGCCTCCATGCGGGCCAGCATCTCGTCGCGGCTGCCCATCCAGACCAGCCCGTTGATGGGGATGTCTTCCTCGCCCCGGGCGAAGGGGGTGTCAAAGAAGCGCACCGACCCGGCCTGCAGATGGAGCAGGGCCGTCTCCAGGCCGAAGCGCATGGAGGGGCAGCTATCAGGGACCGAGAGGTCCAGATCGCCCGTGGCGGCAAAACGGCGGCAGACCTGTTCGAGCCTCTCCAGATAATCCGGACCGGCGTCGCAGCTCAGATCCGGCAGGGGCGCGCACTCCCCCGCGCCCAGCCGGCCTTCGACGTCCCGGAGAAGGACATAGCAGACCTCCCGGGTGCGGTAGACGCCCCGGGAGGTGCCGGCGGGTTCCTTGAAATGCAGCGTTCTCGGGTGAAGACTGATGGTTAAGCCCATGGGGACTCCTTGCCGGGCGCCCGGGCGCTTCCGGATTTTTCCCGTGTCTTCCTGAGAAACAGGGGTTCAGGGAAACTTGGGATAGTCCTGGAAATTGGGCCTGCGCTTTTCCAGGAAGGCCTTGCCGCCTTCCTGGGCCTCGTCGGTGAGGTAGTAGAGCAGGGTGGCGTCGCCGGCCAGCTCCTGGATGCCCGCCTGGCCGTCCAGTTCGGCGTTGAGGCCGGCCTTGATCATGCGCAGGGCCATGGGGCTCATTTCCATCATGCGTTCGGCCCAGGCCACGCATTCGTCTTCCAGACGCTCCAGGGGCACCACGGCGTTGACGAGGCCCATCTGCAGGGCTTCGGCCGCCGAGTACTGGCGGCAGAGAAACCAGATTTCCCGGGCCTTCTTCTGGCCCACCACCCGGGCCAGGTAGCTCGATCCGAAGCCCGCGTCAAAGCTCCCCACATGGGGGCCCGTCTGGCCGAAGACGGCGTTTTCCGAGGCGATGGAGATGTCGCAGACCACATGGAGCACATGCCCCCCGCCGATGGCGTAGCCGTTCACCATGGCGATGACGGGCTTGGGCAGGGATCGGATCTGCTTCTGCACGTCCAGAATGTTGAGGCGCTTGACCCCGTCCTTGCCGCGGTAGCCGCCGCGGTCCTTCACGTGCATGTCGCCGCCGCTGCAGAAGGCCTTGTCGCCCGCCCCGGTGAGGAGGACCACGCAGATGTCCTGGCTTTCCCGGCAGAAGGCGAAGGCGTCGGAAAGTTCCTGGGTGGTTTCCGGCGTGAAGGCGTTGCGCCAGCGGGGCCGGTTGATGGTGATGCGGGCGATGCCCTTGTACCAGTCAAAGAGGATTTCTTCGTACTGTCTGATGGTCTGCCATTCTCTGGCCGGCATAGGCTGCCTCCTGGGGTTTTCTGAGGGGGGGGGAAAAAAAAATTCTGAATCATCCTGGCCCGTTCAGCCGGTGACGGCCTTGAGCAGCCGCGCCTGGGCCTCCGCGCCGGCCCTGGCCTCGGTGCGGACTTCCAGCAGGCTGGGGCCCGGTTCCGAGATGAACCGGGGCAGGACCCCGGCAAGCTCGGCGGACGAAGCGGCCCGCAGATGACGCAGGCCCGCCCGGGCCGCCGTCTGCTCCGCCGTCCAGGCGTTGGTCCCGGCGATGAAGCGCGCGGTGTGGGGCGAGTCCAGACCCGGCAGGGTCCTGAAAATGGCGCCGCCTCCGTTGTTGAAGAGCAGAACGCGCAGGTTCGCCGGCAGGGTCTCGCGCCAGAGGGCGTTCTGATCGTAGAAGAAGCTCAGATCGCCCAGGCAGCAGAAGAGGGGCCTCGCGTCCGCCTGGGCGTTGCCCAGGGCGGCGGAAAGCGTGCCGTCAATGCCGTTGATGCCCCGGTTGGCGTAGACCCGGGTGCCCCGGGGCAGGGAGAAGAACTGCGCGTTGCGCAGGGGGGAGCTGTTGCCGATGTGCAGGGCGCAGTCCGGCGGCAGGGCGGCCAGAAAGGCCTTGAAGACGGATGGATCCGACCAGCCGGAAAGAGGCTCCGCGGCGATTTTCTTCCGCGCCCGCGCGCCTTCCTCTCTCCATGCCCGCGCAAAGCCGGGATCGCTCGCGGGGGCAGGCGCTTCGGCGAGGGCCTCGAGGACGGCCCGGGCGGTCCCGGCGAGCCCCCTCGTGAGCTTCTGGAAGAGGTCCGGGAGGCTCCCGTCGGCGCTCACATGCCAGTGCCTGAGGCCCGGCACCTTCCGGAGAAAGAACTTGAGGCGCTTGGAAAAGAGATGGCCGCCCAGCGTGATGACGAGATCGGGCGCGAGCGCCCGCAGGCGCTTTTCGGGCAGGGCCGAGAGCAGATCCAGACAGTCGGCCGGCCGGCGGCCGGGGTCGTCCTCCAGGCAGAGATCCCCCAGATTGCCCAGATGCTCCGCGCCCGCCACGACCCCTCTGCTCATGAGGATTTTCAGCAGGGGGGAGAGACCGTGGTCCGGGGGAAGCTGTCCGGCCAGGATGAGCACGCGGCGGCTCGCCCGCCATTCCCCGACGGCGTCCGGGGGCAGGGAAAAGCGCCGGGCGAAGGTCCTGCGGATGACGCGGACTTCGGGGAGCCCGGGTTCGGAAAAGCCGAACAGGGGCTCGGCCAGAGGAACATTGATGTGGACCGGTCCCGGCACCGGCCCGAGGGCCGCCAGCAGGGCCTCGTTGAGGAGACGGTTCAGCTGCCAGCGGGCTTCGGCCCCGTCGCCTTCGGGGAGCTGCACGCTTCTGCGCGTCACATGGGCGAGGGCGCCCGTCTGGCGCATGGTCTGGCCGTCGCGCTGATCTATCCAGGCCGAGGGTCTGTCCGCGGAGACGAGGACGAGGGGAATTTCCTGATAGAAGGCTTCGGCGAGAGCCGGCGCCGCGTCCAGCAGGGCGGATCCCGAGGTGACGCAGACGGCCGCGGGCTCTCCGGAGGCCTGGGCGAGCCCCAGGGCCTGAAAGGCGCCGCTGCGCTCGTCCACGGCGGGCCAGGTTTCGATGTCCGGCGAGGAGGCCAGGCAGTGGGCGAGGGGGGCGTTGCGGGATCCGGCGCAGACCACGGCGCGCCGGACGCCGTGGGCCGGAAGAAGCGCCGTGAGCGCGCGCGCCGCGAAGGAGTCCGAATACATGTCCCCGCCTCTAGCGGCCCAGCAGGGCCAGCATGGTGCACATCTTGTGGCAGGTCTCCTGCCATTCCTGGTCCAGGGTGGACTCGGGGAGGATGCCGCCCCCGGCGTAGAGCCGCACGCCGCCCGCGTGCAGGCGCAGGCAGCGCAGATTCACATAGAGCGAGGCCGCCCGGCCGTCCTCCCACCAGCCCAGAAAGCCCGCGTAGTAGCGGCGGTCCAGGTTTTCCGCGGTGAGGATGCGCTCGAGCGCCGCCTCCTTCGGCAGGCCGCAGACGGCCGGCGTGGGGTGCAGATCCAGCAGAAGACTGCGGATCTCCCTGCCGGGTCTGAGCCCGAAGCTGAAATCCGTGCGCAGGTGCGTGACGCTGCCGGCTCTCGCCTCGTAGGGACCGCCTTCCTGGAGATCCTCGGCGTAGGGAGCCAGTCTGCCGCGGATGAAATCGGCCACCAGCGCCTGCTCGCGCCGGTTTTTGGCGTCCCAGGGCGCGGCCTGGGCCGCGCTGTGGGTGCCGGCCAGAGCCATGGTCTGCCAGCGGCCCCCGCTCCCCTGCAGGAGAATTTCCGGACTCGCGCCTATCCAGGTGCCGCAGCGGCTGTGGCAGAGGGAGACCATGGCGTCCGGGCAGGCCTCGCAGGCTTGGGAGAAGAGTCTGGCCGCGGAAAAGGCCCCGGGGATGTCCTGGGCCCGCGAGAGGACGATTTTCGCGAAGCGGCCCTGTCTGAGGTCCTCCAGAAAGGCCTGGAGGGCGCCGGCGTAGCCCGAGTCGGGCCTCGCCGCGAAGAGTCTCGCCTTGAGTTCCCGGACCTCCGGCACGGCGAAGGCCGGGGTGGAGACCCGGCCGTGCAGATCCGCCGCGAGCTCCCGCATGGCGGCCATGACGGCGTCCCGGCCCCGGCAGATCCGGTCTCCCCGGATGAGCACGGCCGGGTGTCCCTGGCCCTCGGCGAAGGGGCAGAGCACGAAGCCCGTGCCTCTGAGATCCGCGAAGCGCTCTTCCAGACAGTCCGATCCGTCGCGCTGCAGCACGAGGACGGGCTCGTCCGCCGGCTGGCGGAAGAGGGCAAAGGAGACCTCGGCGCGGATGAGAAGATCCGCGGGGAGCATCTCGCCGGCCCGATCCGGCGGCTGGCAGGCATTTTTGGGCATGCGGACTCTCTGCAGGCTCACTTGCCGGCCGCCTGGACCGGCACGATGTGGTTGAGAACGCGGACCGTGGAGACGAGCCTGTCCGTGGCCTCGTCCCGGATGTCCACATTCCAGACATGGGTGGTGCGGCCCCTGTGCACCAGGCTCGCCGTGCCCACCACGCGTCCGCCCCTGGGGGCGGCCGAGACATGGTTGGCGGACACCGAGACGCCCACGGGCTTTTCGTCCCCGGAGAGGAGCAGGGCGGACCCCCAGCCCGCCAGGCTTTCGGCCAGCGCCAGGGAGGCGCCGCCGCTCAAAAATCCGTAGGGCTGGCAGGTGCGCTCGTCCACGGGCATGCGGCCGCGCACCTCTTCGGGGCGGGAGGGCGTGTCAAAGCTGATGCCCAGAGCTCCGAGGATGGAGGGGCGCTCTTCAAGCAGGCGGCGCAGGCGCGCGGCGACGGTTTCCGTGCTGTTTTCCGGCATGACTCAGAAATTGTATTTGTACCAGGCGGCGCAGCTGCCCTCGGTGGAGACCATGCAGGGTCCCACGGGGTCCAGAGGCGTGCAGGCCCGGCCGAAGAGGGGGCAGTCCCGGGGGCTCAGGCGGCCCCTGAGAACCTCGCCGCAGCGGCAGCCGGGAATGGGCGGGGTCTCGCGCAGGGTGACGCCCAGGCGCTCCAGGGCGTTCAGGTCGGCGAGTTCGGGCCTGAGGCGCAGGCCGCTGGCGGGCAGGCGGCCAAGCCCCCGCCAGAGGGCGTCCACGGGCTCGAAGACCTGGCCCATGAGGGCGAGGGCTCGGGGGTTGCCCTCTTCGGGCACGGCGCGGGGGTAGCAGTTTTCCACCCTGGGCTCTCCGTCCCGCAGGCTCTCGGCCAGATGGCAGAGGGCCAGGAGAATGTCCGCCGGGGTGAAGCCGCCCACGCAGCCCGGCACATGCCAGTCCCTTTCCAGGAAACGGAAGGGCCTGAGCCCCGTCACCATGGCCACATGGCCCGGGAGCAGGAAGGCGTCGATGCCGCAGTCCTCCTCCGCGAGGAGGGTCTCGAGGGCGGGCGGCACCAGCTTGTGGAGGGCGAAGACGCAGAAGTTCTTCAGCCGTTCCGCTCTCGCGCTGAGCACCGTGGCGGCCACGGCGGGCGCCGTGGTCTCAAAGCCGATGCCCAGGAAGACCACCAGGGTCTCCGGCTCCTTCCGGGCGAGGTCCAGGGCTTCCAGGGGGGAGTAGACGATCTGCACTCTGGCGCCTTCGGCCATGGCGTGCTTGAGGCTGCGGCCTCCGGGACCCGGCACCCGCAGGAGATCCCCGAAGGTGGCGATGCAGACGCGCTCCCGGCCCGCCATCTCCAGAAAGGCCGCCACCTCCGCATCGTGGGTGACGCAGACGGGACAGCCCGGGCCCGAGAGATGGGTGACGCCCCCGGGCAGCAGGGACCTCAGGCCGCTCTGAAAGATGGACACGGTGTGCGTGCCGCAGACTTCCATGAAGCGCATGGTCCCGCCGGGCAGGCGCTCCAGAGCCCCGGTCAGGCGGTCCAGAAGACGCCGGCAGAGGTCCGGGTCCTGGAGAAGGCTGTCCAGGCGGACGGGGTCCGCCCGCAGGAGGGCTTGGTCGGGCTGGGGCATGGCAGGCTCGCAGAAAGGCGGCCGGGGGCGGGACCCCCCGAAAGCCGCCGGAGAGAAGAAGGGGGAACAGGGGGCCTCAGGGCAGCAGGGGCGCCTGGAGGAGGCCTTCGGCCATGGGCAGGCCGCACAGGAGATTGGCGTTGGCGAGGGCCTGGCCCGAGGCGCCGCGGCAGATGTTGTCGATGACCGAGACGATGATGAGTCTGCCGGTGCGGGGATCCACCACGAGTCCCAGATCGCAGAAGAGGCTGCCGCGCACGAAGCGGGTCTCGGGGAGCGCTCCCGGGGCGAGCACCCGCACGAAGGGATGGGGCGCGTAGAAGGCCTTGTAGACTTTGTGGATTTCCTCGAGACTGAGGGGCCTGGCGAGCTTCGTGTAGATCGTGGAGAGAATGCCCCGGTTCATGGGCACGAGATGCGTGTTGAAGGAGACTCTGAGTTCCCTGCCGGCCAGGAGGGAGAGTTCCTGCTCGATTTCCGGGGTGTGGCGGTGCCGGCCGAGGCCGTAGGCCCGGAAGGTGTCGTGGACTTCGCAGAAGAGCGAGGTGGTCTGGGCCTTGCGGCCCGCGCCCGTGGTGCCGGACTTGGAATCGATGACGATGCCGTCCGTTTCGATGAGTCCTTCCCGGAGGGCCGGCGCCAGGGCGAGGATCGCCGAGGTGGGATAGCAGCCGGGATTGGCCACCAGACGGGCCCGGGCGACCTGGTCCGCGTAGAACTCCGGCAGGCCGTACACCGCCTCGGGAAGCAGGTGGCGCTCCGTGTGGGGCACCTTGTACCAGGCCTCGTAGACCTGGGCGTCATGGATCCGGAAGTCCGCCGAAAGGTCCACGACCTTCAGGCCTTCGTCCACCAGTTCCCTGGCCATGACCATGGCCTTGCCGTGGGGCACGGCCAGGAAGACCAGGTCGCAGTTCTCGGCCACGGTCTTCGGCGAGTAGACGCTGATGACCACATCGCTGCCGGGGAGACCTTCCAGGAAGGGGTAGTATTCCCCGAGCCTGCGGCCGGATTCGGAGCGCGAGCAGCCCATGGTGAGCCGCATGCGCGGGTGGGAGGCCAGCAGACGGGCCAGTTCCATGCCCGTGTAGCCGGTGATGCCGACAAGGCCGGCGCGAATTTTGTCCATATGCGCACTTCCTGAGGAAGGCGGGGAGGGAGGATCAGTCCTTCCTCTCCCCGCAGAGACAGACATATTTCATCCTGAGCTCGTAGATGACGCTGCCCAGGATGTCCTGTTCGTCGCGGGTGAGCCCGTTGCGGGTCTTGTCCTCCAGCATGGCCAGCGTGTCGATGGCGTGCTTGGCGAGCTGGGGATTGGGAGCCGGCCTGCCCGTGGCGGGATCCGGCACTTCTCCCAGGTGGACCAGGGTGGACGAGGCCAGGGAGAGAATGAAGGTGGTGAAGCTGATCTCCGGCAGGGGCGCCGGGTTTTCGCCAGGCTCGCGGTCGGGTGCCATGGCCGCCTCCTCTGGGGGGCTGTGCGGAGGACGGGCGCCGGGCGGGCCCTTCCGCCCGGCGTCCGGGAAATCCGGTCAGTCGTGGACGGCCGGGGGCTCCGTGCCCACGGGACCTTCCAGGGCGGCGCGGTAGGAGGCCAGACCCTGTTCCAGGAAGTCGCGGGAGCCGCAGAAGCCGCCGTTGTCAATGACGCAGCGGTTGACGGCGTAGAGGCCGGCCGCCAGATCGGCCCAGTCCACCCAGCCCATGTGGGCGATGCGGATGATGCGGCCCTTGAGGGCGTCTTGGCCGCCGGAGATGTAGACGCCGTATTTTTCGGCGCAGTCGGCCACGAGCTTGATCCCGTTGACGCCGCTGGGGAGCATGACGCTCGTGAGGCCCCAGGCGTAGTTGGCCGAGGCGAAGGGCTGCAGACCCATGGCGTGCACGCTGCGGCGGCACATCTGGGTGAGGGCCCACTGGCGGCGGTAGACGGCTCCGAGACCGTCCTTGAGGAGCAGGTCCAGGCTCACGGCGAGGCCCTGGATCAGATTGACGGGAGAGGTGAAGTTGGTCTCGCCCCTGGCGAGCTTTCTGCGCTCGGCCGGCAGATTGAAGTAGAAGCAGCCGGGCTGCACGGCCTCGCAGGCCTCCCAGGCCCGCTCGGAGAGGGCCAGGAAGGCCATGCCGGGCGGCAGCATGAGGCCCTTCTGGGAGCCGGTCACCAGGCAGTCGATGCCCCATTCGTCCATGGGGCAGGGGCTCAGGCTCACGCCGGAGATGCCGTCCACCACATAGAGCACGTCGCGGCCGCGGAGGATTTCGCCGATGGCCTGGATGGGATGCAGAACGCCCGTGGAGGTCTCGGAGAGCTGGATGCAGAAGCCCCTGGCTGAGGGGTGCTCGTCCAGGACGGCGGCCACGTCTTCCGGGGCCACGGCGCAGCCCCATTCCACGTCCATCTCCACCAGCTTGAGGCCTCTGGAGAGGGCGATCTGGCCCCAGCGTTCGCCGAACTTGCCGGCGTTGACCGTGACGATGGTGTCGCCCGGGGAGAAAAGGCTGTAGAGGGCGGCCGTCATGGCGCCGGTGCCGGAGCAGGAGAGGGGCAGCACGGGCTGAGTCGTGCCGAAGAGTTCCTGGAGCCTGATCTGGGACCTCTTCATGAGGTCGTGAAAGGCGTCCTTGCGGTGATGGATCATGTCCTGGGCGAGGGCCAGACGGACTTCTTCGGGAAGGGGGGTGGGGCCGGGGGTGAGAAGGCGGGGTTTGTTGAGCATCGTGTTCAGTTCCTTTCCGGGCGGACGTCCTCTGGCTGGGAGACGCGGCGCGGGGCGGTCCCGATCGTCTGGATCAGGAGACATTTGAGGTAGGCGGTTTCAGGCATGGCGCAGTGGACCGGGTGGTCCGCCGCCTGCCAGCCTGTGCGCAGAAGGCGCGGGTGCAGGCCCCGGGCCGCGCAGGCGCGGGCGGCGCAGGCGCGCAGATCGTCCGCTGAGAGGGCATGGGAGCAGGAGCTTGTCACAAGAAAGCCGCCGTCCCGCACGAGAGAGCAGGCCAGGGCGTTGAGACGGCGGTAGGCCGTGAGGCCTTCCCGGTATTCCTTCCGGCGTCTGATGAAGGCCGGAGGGTCAATGCAGACGATGTCGAAGCGGCGGCCGGCCCGGCGCAGTTCCCGCAGGGTTTCGAAGGCGTCGCCCTGCAGGGTTTCGCCGGCGCAGCCGGGAGCGTTGCGGGCCGCGTTGCGGGCGGCGAAGTCCAGGGCCTTCGCCGAGGCGTCGGCGAAAAGGACGGACCTGGCGCCTGCTTTCGCCGCCGCCACGCCGAAGCCGCCCGCGTAGCAGAAGGCGTCCAGGACCTCGCGGCCACTGGCCAGGGCCGCCACGCGGGCCCGGTTGTCGCGCTGGTCGTAAAACCAGCCGGTTTTCTGCCCCTCGCGGCAGGGAGCCGCGAAGAGACAGCCGTTTTCCGGGACCTCCAGTTCCTCGGGCACGGGGCCCTCGCAGACGCTCTCCGGAGAGAGCGCTTCCAGGCGGCGGGCCGGCACCGTGTTGTCCCAGAGCAGGGAGGAGGGCGCCAGGAGATCGTCCAGAACCTCCCGGAGGAGATCCTTTCTGGCCTCCATGGCCGCGGTGGTGAGCTGGAGGGTCAGGTGGCCGCCGAAGCGGTCCACCACGAGGCCCGGGAGAAAGTCGCCCTCGCCGTGGACCAGACGGCAGAAATCGCCGAGTCCGAGCTCCTTTCGCAGGGCCAGGGCGCCGGTCAGGCGCTCCCGGAGCAGGTCCGCGTCCAGGGGCCGCTCGTCCCGGGCGTGGAGCCGGGCGCAGATGAGGGAGCCGGGGCTCACGCAGGCCGAGCCCAGAACCCGGCCGCGGCTGTCCGTGACCAGGGCCTCCTCGCCGGGGGCGAAGTCCGTGAGGGGGGTCGCCCGGGTGTCCACCTCGTTGGAGAAGATCCAGAGGTGTCCCGCGGCGAGGCGGCGATCCTCGCCGCGTCTGAGACGGAGAGGCCGCATGCCCTAGCGGGCCCCCGCCGGGAAGAGCGCTTCGGTCTGCTGGCGCAGGGTGGCCGGGCCCGGCACGGTCTCCACCTGGAAGAGACTTCCGAAGTTGCCCCAGAGGGCGAAGAATTCCCAGAAGGAGAGGAGTTTGCCGGGAGCGGTGCGCAGACGCAGGGTGCCCGGTGCGTCGGCGAAGGCGCCGAGCCTCGCGCACTGTTCCCTGGCCTCGCCCTTGTCGGCCCGGCAGAGTCTGGCCGCCATGGTCTTCATGAGCATGGCCGCGGCGTTGGCGTCGGGAGAGATGCTGCGGGCGATTCGGGGGGTGAGGCCGTAGTCGCGCCAGGTGAGCACCAGATCCCGGAAGGCGTCCCGGCCGGGCAGGAGGGTGAACTCGCAGCTGAAGTCGCCGAGGTCCTTGAGGCGGAAGATGCCGCGGTCATGGACGGTCTCGCCGGCCGTGAACTGGTGGTCCGCGTCGCAGACGATGGTGTCTATGCCCTGGGCCTCAAAGGGAATGTCCTTGATGGCGGCCAGGGGGATGCGCAGGCCCCTGATTCTGGAGTCGAGCCGCAGAGCCTGGTCCTGGGTCCAGAGAACCTCGCCCTGGTCCATGGTGCAGGTGAATCTGCCCATGCCGCGGGAAAAATTCCGGACCACGGTCCTGGCCGCCACGGGGCCGTTGTCAATGAGAGCGCCGATGACGCCGCTGCCGCCGGCGGCGACGCCCTGCCTGACGACGGGATTCGCCACGAGCTCGCTGATGAGGGCCGGCGAGACATGGATCTTTTCCATCTCGAGGCTTTCGGCGGCCATGGCGGGCTCGGAGCCCGAGCTCACGGCGGGCCGGTGCAGGACCAGCCTGTCGGCGTTGGAGCCGCGCAGATTCCAGACTTCCAGGGCCTCGTAGCGCAGGCTGCCGGGGTCCCTGGGATTGTGGAAGTCGATGGCCGTTTTCCCCTTGCGCAGATGCCCGGCCCGCAGACCGTCCACGCTCTGGGCGAAGGGCGGCTTCAGGCCCGCCAGGTACTGCTGGAGGAGGCCGAAGCGCAGACGCAGCTCGTCCGCGTCCAGAGCGTCGAAGCTGCCGGAGGAGGAGGGGCCGGACCAGGCCACGTCCCGCACCTGGAGATCGGAGAGGACCGGGACGCTGTCATCGGGGGAATGGATCAGCGTGCTCAGGACGGGGGTGACGGCCGCGAGAGCCCGGAAGGGGAGCACGGCGCTGAAGGAGCCCATGCTGGCCGAGGAGACGGTGCCGTCGGAGCCGCGGATGTTCCTGCGCCAGCCCGTCACCGTGAGCCGCCGCGTCAGCGGGGAAAAGCTGATGTCGTTCACGGCCGATTCGCCGGCGGCGCCGGACGTGAGGGTGGCGCGGGTGACATCCGTCACCGTGGAGCTGAACAGCAGGGAGACGCCCACGGCGAGGACCGCCAGAAAGAGAACGGCCGAGAGGACCCAGACGAGAAGAGAATGTTTCATGGCGCGTCGGAGAAGGTCCCCGCCGGAGGTCCGGACGGGGCTGTCCGGAAGCGGGCAGGGAAGAGGCAAGCGAACAGCTTATCTGATTTGCTCCCGAAAGAAAAGCCGCCGGAACAGGGAGATCCGGCGGAAGGACCGCCGCCCGCCCGCGGGGCGGGCGCGGGGGCAAGGCCTTGAAAAGAAGAGAGGCGGCGGCGGGGAGGGGTCCCGGCCGCCGGCCTCGGGGGCGGAAAGGCCGCGCGGGCCTCAGGCGCCGCAGACGGAGAGCATGCGGGTCACGCAGGAGGCCGCGGCCTTGCGGTCCTCCTCGGCGAGGGTCACGGGCCGGGCCTTGCCGGAGACGATGCCCTGCAGCACTTCCAGGAGCTGTTCAGGGCGGACCACGGCGGTGTCGTCGCACTGGGTCTCGTCGTCCAGCAGGGGCAGAATGGTGCACTTGTTCATGTGGCGCTGGTGCAGGCGCTGCACGAGATTGCGCTCGGTGCCGATGACGAGGAACTTGGTTTTGCCGGCCTTGGCGGTCTCGTCGGCGTCCCGGATGAGGAAGGAGGTGGAGCCGGCCGCGTCGGCCAGGTCCACCACCTGCACGCGGGCCTCGGAGTGCACGATGACGCGGCAGCCCGGGTGGGCGTAGCGGTGCTCGTTGATCATGGCGGGCGTGTAGGCCTGGTGCAGGCGGCAGTAGCCGGGCCAGATGAGCAGATGCCTGTCCAGGGGCTGGCTCACGCCCGGCGCGAGGCCCTTTTCGTCCACCTGGAGCTCGTGCCAGTCCGCCTCGGTGAGACCCATTTCTCTGGCCGTGTTGCGGGGGAGATTGCGGTCCGGGAGGCAGAGGACCCTGGGCGAGCGCCGGAAGGCCCAGGCGAGGAGCTGCCGGAGGCTGGAGGAGGTGTAGAGGGCGCCCCCGTGGCGGCCGGCCGCGGCCTTGAGGGCCAGGGTGCTGTTCACATAGACCAGGGGCAGGGCCGGGAGATGACGGCGTTCCAGTTCGGAAAAGACATTCTCGACGGCTTCGGCCGTGGGCATGCCGGCCATGCGGCTGGAGCCCGCGCCGGCCGGCAGAAAGATTTTCTGATCCGGGCGGGCCAGGAGGGAGGCCGTTTCTCCCATGAAGGAGACGCCGCAGAAGACGATGTACGGGGCCTCGACGCGGGAGATCTGCCGGATGAGCTCCAGCGTGTCGCCCACCTGATGGCAGTGGCGGACCACATCGTCGCGCTGGTGGTTGTGGCCGAGAATGCAGACTTTTGATCCGAGCTTTTTCTTGAGACTGACGATGGCGGCTTCGGTTTCGAGTGGACTGGGCATGAACTTGCCTCGATGCCGTCCTCTGGCGTCGGCGGCCGGACGGCTGGCCTGCCCCGTCCGGCGGTACGCGGACGGGCGCGAAGCGCAAGGCCTGTCTTTTCCCTGGACGCAAAGAGCCGGGGAAATCGCAAGCCGTTGACAGCAGTGGGAAAAACGCCCGACAGGGCGGACCGGGCGACTTGTCCGGGAAAAGGGCTTCTGATAGAGAAGTCCTCCGGGGCCGGAGCATAGCACCGGGCACAGGGATCTTCAAGGCGCAGGAGGTGCGGCCATGGAACAGAACGATGTCCGCAATGGGGCAGAGCGCCGGGACGCCTCCCTGTCCGCGGCCGCCGCGGACGGGGATCTGAAGGAAGGCCGGACGGGCGGCGGGGCGGAAGGAAGCCTGCCGGAGAAAGCGGCCGGGACGGATCCGGAATCCGGCGGTCAGACGCGTCCCGCGGAGCCGGACGCGGGCCCGGAGAGCGGGCAGGGCCATGACGGGCTTCCCCCCGACTGCAGGAACGCCGCCCAGGAGGCGGCCTTCGTCCATCCGGCCGACCTGGCCGACCATCTGGAAAACCTGGATCTGCCGGCCCAGGTCTGCGCGCTCAGGCGCATGACCAGGGAGGACGCGGCCGAAGCCCTGGCGGAACTGGACGAAAACGTCGCCGTGGACGTGCTGGAAAATCTGGACGCGGACGACGCCGCCCAGATCATCGCCCGGATGGAGCCCGACGACGCGGCGGACGTGCTGGACGAACTGGACCGGGAGCACCGGGATCAGCTCCTCCAGCGCCTCAACAAGGAAGACTCGGAAGAGCTCCGCAACCTCCTGAACTTCCCGCCGGACTCAGCCGCCGGCGTCATGAACACCGAGCTCATCCTCCTGGAGAACGACTGGACCGTGGACCGGGCCATCGTGCACATCCGCCAGGAGATGGAGCTGGACAAGGAAATTCCCTATTACGGCTATGTGGTGGACGCCGAGGACAAGCTGGTGGGGGTGCTCTCCCTGAAGAACCTCATGCTGGCGAAGCCCGGCACCCTGCTGGCGGACGCCGTGGCGGGCCAGAGCGTGGTGAGCGTGCTCTTCGACACCGACAAGCGCGAGGTGGCGGGGGAGCTTGCCCACTACAACTACATGGCGCTGCCCGTCGTGGACTATGAGAATCACCTCATGGGCGTGGTGACCTATGACGACATCATGGACATCATGCACGAGGAGGCGAGCGCCGACCTGCTGGGCATGGTGGGCGCGGACCCGGAGGAGACCATTGACACGCCCTGGCTTGAGAGCGTGGGCAAGCGTCTGCCCTGGCTCTGCGTCAACATGATCAATTCCGCTCTCTCGGCCTCGGTGGTCTACAAGTTTGACGGGACCATCGCCCAGATGGCCGTGCTCGCCGTGCTCATGCCCATGGTGGCCAACCAGGGCGGCAACTCGGGGCAGCAGGCCCTGGCCGTCATGATCCGCCAGCTGGCCACGGACCGCTTTGACGTGCGCAAGGCCTGGCGGGCCGTGCTGCGCGAGGGCAAGATAGGCTTCACGGCGGGCTTCGCCATGGGGGTGCTCGCGAGCGTCGGGGTCTGGCTCTTCACGGGCAGCTGGATGGTGGGCCTCGTCATGGGCAGCGCGCTCATGTGCGACATGGTCCTGGGCGCCGTGGCGGGCGGATCCATCCCCCTCATCTTCCGGGCGCTCGGCCGGGATCCGGCCCAGGCCTCCAGCATCTTTCTCACAACCATAACCGACGGCGCGGGCTTTTTCCTCTTTCTGGGCCTGGCCACGCTCTTCCTCTTCTAGCCGCCGGGCGGGGCTGCTCCTTCTTCCGGAGAAGCCTGCCCGGGAACGCGGAGGGGAAGCGCCGCGGGAGCGACCTTGAACAGAGCCTTTTTCTATCTTGCGGTGGCGACGCTCTTTTTCTCCAGCATGGAGACGGCCCTGAAGCTCATTTCGGGGAGTTTTTCCGCCATGCAGGTCAATGTCGCCCGCTTCCTTCTGGGGGGACTGGCGCTCGCGCCCTTCGCCCTCAGGGACTACCGGCGCCTCGGCCGGAAATTCACCGGGAAGGATCTCGTCCGGACGGCGGGCATCGCCTTTCTGGGCATGGTCGTGAGCATGACCTTCTACCAGCTCTCGGTCATGGCCGCTCCGGCCAACATGGTGGCCGTCCTCTGCTGCGGCAACACGGCCTTCGTGCTTCTCTTCACGCCCCTCTGCCTGCATGTGCCGGCCAAGCGGAGCGAAATGACGGCCGTGGGCCTGGCGCTCGTCGGCATGGCCCTCATCATCGCCCCCTTCGCTCCCCAGCTGAGCGCGAAGACCATCTTCATTTCGACCATGGCCCCGGCCAGCTTCGGGCTGTACACGATCTATTCCACGCAGATCTGCCACAGATTTTCCGGGGTGTTCGCCACCTGCGTCATCTTCCTGCTGGGCAGCGCGGAAATTCTCCTGCTCGTCTGGATCGCCGGCATGGAGCCTCTGGCGGGCTTCCTGAGAAGCCACGGCATGGCCTTCCTGGCGGACGTGCATCTGCTGGAGGGCTTCACCCCCTGGACCCTGGCGGGCCTGCTCTATGTGAGCGTGGGCGTCACGGGCATCGGCTTCGCCTGCTATTTCATGACGGCCCAGCTTGCCTCGCCCTTCACGGCAGCCCTCTGCTTCCTCTTCAAGCCGGTGCTTGCGCCCGTCATCGCCTACCTCGTTCTGGGCGAGCGGGTGCCCTTTGCCATGCTCTGCGGCATTGTCCTCATTCTCTCGGGTCCCCTGTCGCTGCTGATACCGGGATTTCTGGAGGCGCGCCGAGCAAGGCAGGCCCTGCGGAAAGGCGGCGGGAGCTGA
>CAZFTQ010000012.1:0-42670 GCA_964522365.1 uncultured Desulfovibrio sp.
AACTGTGCCGGAAGTGGATGAATCAGTACCCGGTGATTTCCCTGTCCCTGAAGGAAGTCAGAGCAAGGTCGTATGCACTGGCCTGTGACAAAATCAGAGATCTGATTGCCGAACTGATCTATAACTGTCATTCCAAGCTGATCACCAGTCCGAAAGTGGACCCGCGCGCCAGAAAAGTGCTGGAAGCTCTCGCGGAAGGGCGGGGGGACATCTCCCAGATGCAGGGGAGCCTCCGTACACTTGGCAATGCCCTCCATGCCCATCACGACAGACCTGTCATCGGCGTTTTACAAAAAGACCTGCAAGGTTCTGGTGAAGAAGGTTCTGTTCCCGGCAGGGACGGAGTGTGCTCCGGCAGGAAGCCGGACATCCGAGGCGTTCCTGAGGTCAGTTTCGGGCTTTCCCCCGGGGCCTGCGTCTGAGACTGCCGGAACGGCCCCGTTCAGATGTCTGCAGTCATCCCCGGTCGGGAATTGCCGGCGCACGCCGCGACGGGCATCTGAAAGCACGGAGCCTGTCCCTCCTTCCGGTGAGCCTTGCTCAGCAGCGCTCTTCGTCGGGCCCTCCGGTGCGAGCCCCTGGGAAAAGTCTCACTCTCTCCGGCATCGCCGGGCGATGTCAGAAGGGTTCCGTTTCCGGAGAGGAAGGCGTCTTTCCGGCCCGACGCGCGCGGAGAAGGCCTGTTCCGATCGGTCACCCAGGCCTGTGAGACAAGGGAAACACTGCCGCGGCGCGCCTGTTCTCCCTCGCCCCCGCATCAGCCCTGCCACAGGCTTTTTCTGTCAGGAAGGGGGCGCTTGCCGGGCGGGCCGGGAGGGGCTAGAAAAAAGAGACTGAGTCAGAATTTTTCCGGGGAGACCTGCCGGCAGGTCCCGCCCCGTCGGAGGATTGCCATGTCCCGCTTTCCGCTGAGCCCTCTCTGCGCCGCACTCGCCCTTCTTGTTCTTGTGTCGCAGCCCTGCCCCGGTCTGGCCGCAGGGAGCTACGAGGAAGCCTGGACGGCCTACAATCTGGGCCGGTATGCCGAGGCCAGGAAGATTGTGGAGCCCATGGCTCAGGCCGGGGAGACGAGGGCGCAGATCCTCCTGGGCAGGCTTTATGAAAACGGCCTGGGCGTGGAGCAGGATCCAGGCGCCGCCGTGGAGTGGTACGGCAGAGCCGCCGAGGCGGGCTCGCCGGAGGCCATGCTCCTGCTCGCCTACTGCTGGAAGACCGGCTTCGGTACCCCCAGGGACGGGGCGCAGGCCTTTCTGTGGACCCAGAGGGCGGCCGATCTGGGGAACGCGGACGCGGAGTTTGCCCTGGCCATGCTTTTTGCCGAAGGGAAAACGGTGGATCGCAATCCGAAGCTCGCCTTCGCCTGGGCCGAGGCGGCTGCGAAGCAGGGTCATGCCGAAGCACAGCGCTTTGTCGGGGCCTGCTACGAGCACGGGGCGGGCGTTCCGAAAGACATGGAGCAGGCAGACTTCTGGTACGGCAAAGCCAGAGCCCAGGGCCTTGCCCCGGAAGGAAATGTTTTCGCGAATCCCCTGAAGTGAAAGGGTATCCGGAACTGCATGCCGGCGGCTGCGCGGAGGAAGGCCGCGGAGGAGAAAAAAGCCTGTCGGCATTCCGGAATGCACGGAGGCGGAATCTCCCTTGCCCTGCCCCTGAGCGGCCTGCTCTTCCCGATCCCGGGCCGGAGCGGCGGGAAACCCGGCTCTCCCTGCAGGAGCGGCCAGGCGTGATCTCTCTCGTTCAGCGAAGAGTGAGCCTCCGCCGGGCGCAGACAAAGGATGCGGTTCCCGGCACAGAAAGAGATGTCCGGCAGGTGTCCGCAGGAGCCGCCGCCTTTTTCTGAAGTTCTGTCTTTCCCGGCGGCTCCGGAATTTCGGGCCAGGGAAGAGGGGGACGCGGAGCGGTTCACCCCGGTCGCGGGGCGGGCGGTCCTCAGATGACCGTGCTGCTGTCGTCGTCTTCGCCCAGATCGTCCTCTCCGGCCGTGTCTTCCGCCGGCTGATCGGGGCCCGCGGGGAGGTATTCCCAGCTTTTGTCTTCCGGGCCCCAGTCGCGGATGGTGAGCTCCGGTCCCATGAGCCCGAAACGGTTGTCCGCCCGCAGGGTGAAGACGATGCGTATGGTCTGTCCCACCATGTCCGGCGTGAGCTTTTCGGCCATGTTCCAGCCCTTGGCCGTGAGACAGCAGTGGTCCACCGTGTCTTCCAGCTTGAGTTCCACGCTGTCGTGCCGGTTGCGGAAAAGGGTTCTCGCCAGGATCTTCACCGGATTGGAGACGAAATTGGGTTCCTGGTTGCCCGGCCCGAAGGGCTCCATGAGGCTGAGTTCCCTGAGGTGCACGGGATTGCCGGCATCGGCGAAGCTGAGCTGGGCGTCCAGATGGATCTTCTCCTCCCCGGGGGCCTTGAGCAGACGCCTCGTGGCTTCCTGAAAGTCCTTGCGGAAGGCCTCCAGGTAGCTCGGCAGGATGCGCACGCCGGCGGCCTGGCGGTGGCCGCCGAAGGCCAGAAGATGCTCAGGGATCTGGGAGAGGCACTCGTAGAGGTCGAAGTTCTGGACGGAGCGGCCGGAGCCCTTGAGGGTGTTCTTGTCGTCGCAGATGATGATGCAGGGCACGTGGAATTCTTCAATGATCCTCGTGGCCACGATGCCTATGATGCCCGGATGCCACTGCTTGCCGTAGAGCACGAGGCCGCAGCTGCCGCTGGCCTTTATGTGCTCTTCGGCCTGGACGCGCGCCTGGTCCAGGATGATGTGCTCTTCTTCCCGGCGTCTGGTGTTGAGGTCGTTGAGCTGCTCGGCGAGATCGCGGCTTTCCTCGAAGTCGCGGCTGCGCAGGAGGTTCAGGGCCAGACGGGCGTGGCTCATGCGGCCGGCGGCGTTGATTCTGGGGGCCAGCTTGAAGCTCACGGCCGAGGCGTTGACGGGCGCGTTCACATGCATGCCCGAGGCCGCCTTGAGGGCGGCTATGCCCGGCCGGAGGGGATGGGTGAGCCTCGCGAGGCCGCCGCGCACGAGAATGCGGTTCTGTCCCTTGAGGCGCATGACATCGGCCAGGGTGCCCAGGGCCACCAGATCGAGCACATTGTCCATTCTGTAGGAACGCCCGGTGATGGCGGAAAGACGCCGGTTGACGGCGGCCATGAGAAAGAAGGCCACGCCCACGCCGGCCAGATAGGGGCAGGGCACCGAGTCGGGATCGCCCATGCGGGGATTGAAGATGATGGTGGCCGGGGGCAGGTTGTCAGGGGGCAGGTGGTGGTCCGAGACGATGACGTCCATGCCCAGTTCCCTGGCCCTGGCGATGGCTTTGACGTCCGCGATGCCCGAGTCCACGGAGACGAGAACCTGGCAGCCTATGGCCGAAAGCTTCTCGATCCCCTCCACATTGATGCCGTAGCCTTCCCGGTGCCGGTCGGGAATGTGCCAGAGGGCGTTGAAGCCATGGAACTGGAGCACGTCCAGAACAAGGGCCGTGGCGGTGGTGCCGTCCACATCGTAGTCGCCCCAGACCACAAGCTTTCTGCCGTCCAGAAGGGCCCGCACGAAGCAGTCGGCGGCTTCGGGTACCTGAGGCCACTGATCGGGGTTGATCAGTCCTGAGAGCCGGGCGTCCAGGTAGGCGTTGATCTCGTCCGCCTGCACCAGGCCGCGGCGCCACAGAAGGTCCAGCAGAAAGGGGGAAATGGAGAGGCTTTCCGCCGTTTCCGGCGAGGGTTTGGGCTCAGGGCCCTGTCTCATGTACCACAAAGCCATAGAGAATATCCGAAACAGCGCTGTCCGTGACTGGGCAGGAATGCCGGAGGGAGGTCTTGCCGGAGTCTTTCCTGTGCCGACGGACGCCGGGAAGATGTCAGTATCTCAGAGGGCGGTCTTCACGAGGCCGCCATTTCCGCCAGAACGGCGGCGGCCGCGGCGGCGGGATCCGCGGCTCTCGTGATGGGGCGGCCCACCACCAGGAAGTCGGCGCCGGCGGCCACGGCCGCGGCCGGGGTCATGACGCGGGCCTGATCGTCGGCGGAGCTCCCGGCCGGACGGATGCCCGGGCAGAGGATTCTGAGCTTCGTGTGCGCGCGCACATAGCCCGCCTCCCGGCCCGAGCAGACCACTCCGTCCAGGCCCCAGACCTCGGCCGAGAGGGCAAGATCCCGGGCGAAGTCGCCGGGGTCCTTCTCAATGCCCGGCATCTGGCCGGGTCCGAAGCTCGTGAGGGCCGTGACCCCGAAGATGAGGGGGCGGGAGGGTCCGGCGCTGCGGGCCGCTTCCATGGCGGCCCGGCACATGGCCTCGCCGCCCTGACAGTGGACGGTCAGAAGCGATGCGCCCGTACGGGCGGCGGCGCGCACGGCGGCGGCCGCCGTGTTGGGAATGTCATGGAATTTGAGGTCCAGAAAGACCTGAAAGCCCATGGCTTTCAGCTCCTGAACCAGGGAGGGGCCGGCCAGGGTGAAGGCCTCGAGCCCCGCCTTGACCCAGGGCACGGCGCCCGCCAGGCGGCGGGCGCAGGCAAGGAGGCTTTCCGTGTCGGGAAAATCGAGAGCGGCGATGAGCTGTGCCATGGTCTGCCTCCGTTCAGCCGGTGATGACCCCGCCCTGCAGGAGGGTGTCGATGGCCCTGCGGTGCAGGGGGGTGCGCAGGGTGACGGCCTCGTAGAGGCCGCGCAGTCTGGCGGAGGCCTGGTCCAGATCGTCGTTCACCAGGACGGCGTCAAACCAGCGGGCTTCGGCGATTTCGCCTCTGGCATTGGCCAGACGCCGGGCGATGGTCTCTTCGGTGTCGGTGCCCCGCTCGCGCAGGCGGCGTTCCAGTTCCCTCAGCGAGGGAGGCAGGATGAAGACGAAGAAGGCATGGGGCAGGGAGAGCCTGAGCTGGGCCGCGCCCTGCACGTCCACATCCAGAAGAACATCCCTCCCCTGGCTGAAAAGCTCCTGAAGCGGGGCGAGGAGGGTGCCGTAGAAGTTGTCGTGCACCCGCGCCCATTCGGCGAAGGCGCCTTCGTCCCGCAGGGCCTGAAAGCGGTCCTGACTCACGAAGCGGTAGTCCCGGCCTTCCTTTTCTCCGGCCCTGGGGGCGCGGGTGGTGCAGGAGACCGAGTAGCCGAAGTCAGGACAGGCCGCCAGGAGGCGGCGGACGAGCGTCGTCTTGCCGGCTCCGGAGGGCGCGCTGAGGACGAGGGCGGTTCCGAATCGCATGGGGGCTCCGGCCGTGGCTATTCCAGGTTCTGGACCTGTTCCCGGCACTTTTCCAGTTCGTTTTTGTAGTCGACCATCAGCCGGGAGAGCTGGATGTCGGGGATCTTGTTGCTGCAGGTGGTGATTTCGCGGAAGCACTCCTGGAGCGTGAAGTCCAGACGCCTTCCCGCGTCGGCCTCGGCGTGGAGGAGTTCGCGGATGCGCTCCAGATGGGTGCCGAGCCTGGTCAGCTCCTCGGTTACGTCCAGCCGGTCCATGAGGATGACCGTCTCCTGGAGGTAGCGGGTCTCGGCGGGATCGTCCAGACCCAGGGCGGAACATTCTTCCGAGAGGCGCTCGCGCAGGGCCTCGGCCCGCTCTTCCTTGATGGCAGGCGCCCGCTCCAGGAGGATGTCGTTCCACTGCTCCATGCTGAGCACCCGCCCCAGGAGATCCTGGGCCAGGGCCTCGCCCTCGGTTTCCCGGGATTCGTTCCAGTCTTCCAGAGCCAGAGTGAGGCCGTTTTCCAGGGTCTGGGCCACGTCTTCGTCCACATCGTCCATGGCGCTGCGCCAGAGGGAGGAGACATGGAGCAGGGAGGCGTAGGGCGGGTCAAAGCTGTCGCCGCGGCTTTCGGCCAGGTTCCTGAGGGCCTGGAGCATGGCGTTGGCCCTGGTCTCGTCGAAGCTGAGCGTGGGGTCGGCGTTGAGAAAGTGCATGGAGAGGGAGATTTCCACCCTGCCGCGGGCGGCGTGGCGGCGGACAATTCTCTCGAAACGGTTTTCCAGGCTGCTCACCAGGGAGGGCAGACTCCATTTCAGGTCCAGGCGCTTGCCGTTGACGCTGCGGATTTCCCACTGCTGGGTGAGCAGCTCGTTTTCCATGATGCAGCGGCCGAAGCCGGTCATGCTTCTCATGTCAGCCTCCTCCGTACAGGCTCGCGCCGGTCCGGGGCGACACCGGGCGCGTCCTGCCAGCTTATCGGGAAGAAGAGAGAAAGACAAGCATGCAGGACGGTTTTCAAGGCCCGGAGAAGCTGGTAAACTCAGGAAAAGACAGGGCGGATTCGCCGCCCCGGAAAAAGAGGAAGGAGGAAGACGGCATGCGGCGTCAGTCGGATTCTCAGGCCCTCTCCCGGGCCGTGGACCAGGTTCTGGGCAGAAAGAGCTGTGATCTCGCTCTGGTTCATGCCTGCGTGGTGGATGTGTTCGGCAGAACTCTGCTGCCGGACAGAACGGTGCTCGTGGCCGGGGACCGCATCCTGGCCGTGGTGCCCTCCAGAGACCTTCCTGAGCCCCGGGCGGATCAGGTGGTGGACTGTCAGGGCCGCCCCCTCATTCCGGGGCTCATGGACGCCCATGTGCACATTGAGTCCTCCCTCATGACGCCCGAGGCCTTTGCCCGGGCCGTGCTCGCCTGCGGCACCACCAGGGTGGTGGCGGACCCCCACGAAATCGCCAATGTGAGCGGAACAGCCGGCCTCAGCTACATGCTTGCGGCAGGCGAGGGGCTGCCCGTGACCATCCATGTGGCTCTGCCCTCCTGCGTGCCCTGCACGCCCTTCGAGGACGCGGGCGCCGTGCTCACGGCGGAGGATCTCGCGCCCTTCTGGCGGCATGAGCGGGTCTGCTCCCTGGGCGAGGTCATGAACTGCCCCGGCGTTCTCGCGGGCGACCGGGATCTTCTTGCCAAGGTGGCGGACGCGAGAGCCGCTGGCCGGCGCGTGGACGGCCACTGTCCGGGCCTCACGGGCCTCTCTCTTCAGGCCTATGCCGGCTGCGGCATCGGCAATGACCACGAGGAGACGGATCCGGAGAAGATCGCCGAGCACATCCAGGCGGGCATGTCTGTTTTCGTGCGGGAGGGGTCTGCCGCCAGAAGTCTCAGCAAGGTGCTGCCGGCGGTGACGGAGGCCAATGCCCAGTGCTTCTGTTTCTGCACGGACGATCTGCACGCCGAGGACATTCTGGGGAGAGGGCACATCAATGCGGTGCTTGCCAAGGCCGTGCGTCTGGGGCTGCCGGCCCCGACCGCCGTGGCCATGGCTTCCCTCAACACGGCCCGGTGTTTCGGCTTTGACAGGGTGGGGGCGGTTGCGCCCGGCTGGCTGGCGGATCTGGTCCTTCTGGAGGACCTCACGGACTTCCGGGTGGCGAAGGTCTGGTGCGCGGGGGTCTGCGTCCACGACGAGTCGGGCACTGTGCCCTTCCGGGATCCGCTGCCGGTGCCGGAGGAAATCCTGGGGAGCGTCCATCTGGCGCCCCTTCAGCCCGGATGCCTCCGGATCCCGCTGCCTTCGGGCAGGGCCAGGATCATCCGCGTGCAGCCGCACGATCTCTGCACGGGCCAGGCCGTTGAAAAGGTGGCGCTGGACGCGGAAGGCTGCTTCAGCGCGAAGGACAATCCGGGCCTGTGCAAGATAGCCGTCTTTGAGCGCCACAAGGCCCTGGGCCTCTGCGGGCTCGGCATTCTGCGCGGCTACGCGAGAGAGGGGGCGCTGCTGGGCGGAGCTCTTGCCACCAGCATTTCCCACGACTCGCACAACATTGTCGTGGCGGGCAGTTCCGACAGCGACATGCTGCTCGCCGTGGAAGCCCTGCGGGACTGCGGGGGCGGCATCGCCCTGGTGAAGGACGGAGAACTCGCCGCCCGGCTGGAACTGCCCGTGGCGGGCCTCATGACCCAGGCGGACGCCTCCGAGGTGGCGAGGCGCCTGGGGGCCATTCAGCAGGCGGCATCGGATCTGGCCGTGAGCGGCGATGTGGATCCGGTCATGACCCTGAGCTTCATGGCTCTCTGCGTCATCCCGAGCCTGCGGGTGCACACGAGAGGCCTCTTCGACGCCGAACGCTTCCAGTTTGTCTCCGTGGACGCGGGCGAGGCCTGACCGGAGGGAAAAGCGGAAGGCCGCCCGGCCGCAGGAGCCGGACCAGAGACGAGGGGCCGTTTTCAGCCTCTGCCGGGGGGAAACCTGGCAGGGGGTGCTGAGCCATGCCCTTCTTTTCAGCGGCTTCCTGCCTGACAGGGACCAGGAAAGCGCAGGGCAGGCCGTGCCGGAACGCGTCAGACGGCGGGAAGGCCTTTGAGGAAGTGCGGCTGACAGGGGGGAGAGAATTTGTGCCTGCCCTGCCCGGATCGGCCTGCGTCAGGCCTGCCCCGTGAGAAGGTTCTGTCTGACGTACAGAATCCGTCCGCTGACCCGGCTCTGCGGGTCGCGGGCATGCGTCAGGGTGTGCCGGCGGAACTCTTCCGACTCCAGCCAGACCATGGAGTCAGGCACCAGATCCGGTTGTGCACGCAGGGCCAGGGCAACGCCGGCTGAGATGGCCTCAAAGCGGACGCGTGAAACGGACTTTGCACGTTCATTTTGCGCAAAGCCATACGGGAAATATCTCCCGACAAACTTCAGCATTCTGTCAAACTCAGCTTTCATGGCCTTCCTGTCAAAGCAGGAGTTCTTCTCTTCAATATATCTGTCCGGAAAAGCATCACCGCCGTGTGAGAAATCCTGATGCTGTTCGAGGAAAGCAAAGAATCCGGCAGCCAGACGGATATGTTCATGCCGTTCGTACATCGTTTTGCTCAGCGGACAGACAACTTCAAACAGATCATTTTCCGTGCATTCCCTGAAGAAGTCAAAAAAACTGCCCGTGCAGTTTCCCTGATGCGGTGCGCCTGTCTTTGCTGAACGGTCTGTCACATTGAGTCTGCTGAAGATGTCCTGACGCATTTCAGGAGAAGTCTCCCCGTACAGTACCACTGTCCGCAGAAAGGTATTATCAAACTTCATTCTGAAATATATCGGAATATCATCATAGGCAAAACCGTTGAGGGCTGTCAGCTTTTTCAGATCTTCAAGAATCAGATCTCCGGATCTGAATTCTTCCAGAGCATGTACTCTCTGACATCCGTCAAGTATTTCATGCCTTCCATCGTCTGTCTCGGAAAAATACATATTTGCAACAGGCAATCCTATCAGAATGGATTCAATGAATCGATTTTTCTCATCCTTATTCCATATATGATGTCTTTCATATTCATCTGACACGTAAAGTTCATTTTTTTGAAATTTGTCTGCAATATATTCAACAGAGAAATCCTGCAAAGAAAAATGCAGTTCTTCTTCTGCGGTGGAAATCTGTTTTTCCGCCGCATACTTTTTTTCGTCACTGACAAAACCAATTCTGCACATTGTTCATATCCTTTTTTGTTCTCAAAAAACATGCCGATTCAAAGAACTGTTCCTGCATCAGCGGCTTTGTCTTTTCAGACAGCATGAAGGAGATCTTCACTTCTGAAACATTGAACATTCACAGGTGAGTGACTCTCTTTCCTGTCTCCTTTTCCTTTCTGCGCATTGACTCCCAGCTGTTCAGCTGTTTTCAGCAGGACACGATCGGCATTTTTTTTAAGAAAGGCTTTTTTGTGATCTTCTGAATCTCATTGCATTGATTCGTTTGGATCATTTTTTTTGTGGGACAGAAAAATATTCCGCATGAATTTTCTTCTCACAGAACATTGTTTCAGACGCAACCATAAGACTTTCATTTTTTTGTGTCAACAAGCATTCAGTGAATTGTTCAGAGACTCATGGAAACCAGGAAGACCGCTGCCATTGCAGCAATCAGGCTGTTTCTCTGAATCAGATTCATGCTCCTTTTCCTTCCGGTCTGCCCACGGAAGACGGGACTGCGGAGCGGAACTCACTGTTTCCTTCATGACAAAGTCCGTGAGAGACGGTTTCAGAATCTTCTTCTCCCTGGATTGCGGAACCGATCATCCCTCTCTTTCCCTTTCGCGCTGCCCGTACGCAGGCAGACTGAGATGCGTTTTTCCGCAGGAGGGCGGCATGCCTGTGTCCATGAACGGATCCGTCAGCTGCCGCGGCGAGGGGCCTGCCGGACAGCCGGCTGTTGACAGCCTGCCCCCTGCATGGGCAGAAAAAGCATGTTCCCGCAGCAGGCGACAGGACCCGGTCCCTGAGCCTCCGGCAGGAAGAAAGAACGGGCAGGATTTCTGTCCGGTGGCTCTCCGTCCCTGCGGTGCCGGCCACTGACGGACCGCACGAAAGGAGAGAGCCGCATGATGACTTTTGACGAGGTCCTCAGCCACATCCGCGCCTCGGCGTTCTCGGAACGTGAAAAGGGGGACAGATTTGAGCGCCTGATGCAGGCCTGGCTGAAAACCGACCCCCGGTACAGCGATCTGACGCATGTCTGGCGGTGGGAGGAATTCGCTCCCCTGGCCGGTCTGGAGACAAGACAGGATCTGGGCATCGATCTGGCCGCCAGGACGGATCAGGGGCTCTACTGGGCGATTCAGTGCAAGTTTTACGCTGAGAAGACGGAAATCAGGGTCGATCATGTCTCCCACTTCATCGCCTATTCGAATATCCGGTTCAGAGATCCCCTGAACGGGCAGGAGGAGGCTTTCTTCAGCGTCCGGTACTGGATTTCCACGTCTGACCGCTGGAATGACAATGCCAGAAAGCTGATACGGCACACCGACAGGCCGTTCGTGCTGCTGGGCTATGAAACCTTTCTGAGCAGCAGCGTGGACTGGGAGGCTCTGTACCGGGGGAAGGCCGGCAGGCGGGCAAGGAAGGAACTTCTGCCGCACCAGAAGGAGGCGCTGGCGAAGGCGCACAGCTGTTATGCCGATCATGACCGGGGCAGACTCATCATGGCCTGCGGGACCGGCAAGACCTTCACGGCGCTCTCCCTGGTGGAGCAGGAAACCGGCGGATCGGGCTGCGTGCTCTTTCTTGTGCCTTCCATTGCTCTCATCAACCAGAGTCTCAATGCCTGGATGTCCGATGCCGCAGGCCCCATCCACGCCATCTGCGTCTGCTCCGATCCCAGGGCCAGCCGCAGCCGCAGTGCGGAGGATTCCGACGAAAACATCGCCGATCTGGCCAGGCCTGCGACCACCAGTGAGGAAGAAATTGTCAGGAATTACAATTTCTACAAGGACAAGCCGGGGCTTCTGGTCTTCTTTTCCACCTATCAGTCTCTGCCAGTGGTCAGATCAGCCTGGGAGAAAATCCTGCAGGAGGATCCTGAGGCGGCCTTTGACTGGGTCATCTGCGATGAAGCGCACAGGACGGCCGGACTGAGAGGCGGTTCCGGGAAGGAAAAGGCCTTCACGCTCATTCATGATCCGGACTGTCTCCCTGTCAGAAAACGGCTTTTCATGACGGCTACTCCCAGGATCTACGGAGAGAAGGCCAAGGCGAAAGCCAGGGACAATGCCGGCGTTCCGGGCGTCGCGGAGGATGATGTCCTCTCTTCCATGGACGATCCGAAGCTCTACGGGGAGGAGTTTTTCCGGTTGGGATTCCATTGCGCCGTGCATGCCGGTCTGCTGACGGACTACAAGGTCCTGATCCTCACTGTGGGCGATGAAAGCTGCCTGCCGGAAAATCTGGTGAAAAAGGCGGCCGACCCTGATGATCCGACACTGAACTTCGACTTCATTTCCCACCTCTGCGGCTGCATCAGCGGGCTTTCCAAAAAACTCCTCGATGACGACGGTCTGACCTGGGATGCCGACCCCCGGCTCATGCGCCGGGCGCTGGCCTTCTGCCCCAATGTCGCCGGAAAAGGAGATCCCTGGTCTTCCATGAACACCGCGGCGCAGTTTCCGGGTGCCTCTGAGGAAATCTGGAAGGAAACGCCCGAGGCGGAACGGAAATACCTTGTCAGGGTGCAGGCTGAGCATGTCGACGGCTCCATGAGCAGCAACGAGCGGGTGGAGAAACTCCTGTGGCTGGAAAGGGAATCGGAGGATCCCCATGAGTGCCGCGTGCTCTGCAATGTGCGCTGCCTGTCCGAAGGCATCGATGTCCCCGCGCTGGATGCCGTCATCTTCTTCTCCCCGCGCAGTTCCCAGATTGAGGTCGTGCAGGCCGTGGGCAGGGTCATGCGCAATTTCCGCAAAGGGGCGCCGGATGAGAAGAAATACGGCTACATCATCATTCCCGTCATCATCCCCAGGGGCCTGACGCCTGAAGAAGTCCTTGCGGACAATGAGCGCTTCCGGGGTGTCTGGACGGTGCTCCGGGCTCTGCGCTCCCACGATGAGGAATTCAATGCCCTCATCAACCAGATCGCCCTGAACGAGTCCAGACCGGACAAGGTGCGGGTTGTCCGGCCCAGGCCCGCCGGAGGGGAGATGGAGGAATGGCGCAGAAAAGCGCGTGAGCAGACGGCGGGTCTTCTCTCGCTGCTGGGTGATGAGATTCAGGACGCCGTGTACGCCGGAATGGTCGAAAAGGTGGGCGACAGACTGTACTGGGAAAAATGGGCCCGGCAGGTGGGCGTCGTCGCCCGCAACATCATGGGGCGCATCACGCAGATGACCGGGGAAAAGGGGAGCCTGAGAGAGGCCTTTCTCTCTTTTGTCAAGGATCTGCAGGCAAACATCAACAGGACCGTCACGCCCGGGCAGACCGTCGAGATGCTTGCCCAGCAGATCATCACGCGTCCGGTTTTTGACGTTCTCTTCAAGGGCTGCGGGTTCGGCATCTGCAATTCCGTCTCCCGCTCCATGGAGTCCATGATCAGCCTGCTCCGGGCCGCGGGGCTGGAAAAGGACACGGCCGTTCTGAAGGGCTTTTATGACTCGGTGCGGATCAATCTGAAAAATCTGGACAACCTGAAGGCCAGGCAGGATGTCATCAGGAATCTCTACGAGAAGTTCTTCAAGGGGGCTTTTCCGAAGACGGTGGAGCAGCTGGGCATTGTCTACACGCCTGTGGAATGCGTGGATTTCATTCTCCACTCGGTGGATGCCCTGCTGAAAAAGGAATTCCACGTGAGCCTCAGCGACAGAGGCGTTCATGTTCTGGATCCCTTTGCGGGAACCGGCACCTTCATGGCGAGGCTTCTGCAGTCCGGCCTCATCAGACCGGAAGATCTGGAGCGGAAGTACAGAGAGGAGCTCCACTGCAATGAAATCGTGCTGCTGGCCTATTATGTGGCCGATGTCAACATCGAAAGCGCCTTCCATGCCGAAACGAAGCGCAGGGACTATCTCAGGTACGACGGCATCTGTCTGACGGACAGCTTTGAGCTGGCGGAGCGCAGGGAGGCTCCTCAGCTCTGCGAAGCCTTCAGGGACAACTCCGCCGCCATCCGCCGCCAGGGGGAGTGTCCGGTCCGGGTCATTCTGGGCAATCCCCCCTATTCCGTGGGGCAGAAGTCGGCAAACGACAACGCGCAGAATCCCGATTATCCGGCGCTGGATAAACGCATCGAAGAAACCTATGCGGCGCTGTCACAGGCAACGCAGAAAAAATCCCTGTATGACTCCTATATCCGCGCATTCCGCTGGGCCTCAGATCGTCTGCAGAAAAGCCGGAACGGCGGCATCATAGGCTTTGTCACCAATGCGGGCTGGCTGGACAGCAACGCCTCTGCGGGTTTTCGGAAGTGTCTGGAGCAGGAATTTTCCTCCGTGTACGTGCTCAACCTGCGGGGCGACGCCCGTACCTCCGGTGAGCTTCGCAGGAAGGAAGGCGAAGGAATTTTCGGCCTGGGCTCCCGTGCCCCGGTGGCCGTCACGCTGCTGGTCCGGAAGCCGGACCACAGAGGGCCTGCGGACATCCGGTACCATGACATCGGCGAGTACCTGAGCCGGGAACAGAAGCTCCGCATCCTGCAGGAGGCCGTTTCCGTGGAGGGCCTTGCGTGGGAGAAGCTGGAGCCCGATGAGCATGGCGAATGGCTCACCAGGCGCAGCGATCTCTTTGGAAGGTTCATCCCCCTGGGTGACAAGCTGAACAGAAATGAGCGCAGAAGACGTGAGTGTTTCTTTGAACCTTTTTACTCAAACGGTCTCTCAACGAACCGGGACGCATGGTGCTTCAATGCCTCTGCAGAGAAGCTCGCGGAAAACATCCGCAGGTCAATCGTTTTCTACAATGAACAGTGCAGACAGGCAAAACAGGGTCATGATGTCATACGGGACCCCAGGCGGTTCAGCTGGACTGAACATGCGGAGAAAAGCGCGCGGAAAGGAAGGATTTTTGCCTTTGAGCAGGGATATCCGGTCGAATCACAGTACAGACCCTTTTTCCGACAGCAGCTCTATTTCAGCAGGGATCTGAACGAAAGGGTCGGTCAGATTCCGAGGCTTTTCCCTTCCCCCTCGCACGAAAACAGGGTCATCTGCGTCAGCGGAACCGGTGGAAAAAAAGACTTTTCCGTGTTCATGACAGGGAAAATCCCGGATCTGCACATTCTGGATTCCGGAGCCCAGTGCTTTCCTCTCTGGCACTATGAGGACGCAGACGCCCGGCGGATCGCCAGGCTTCCGGGGCTGGAGCTGCCTGCGGAACATGTCCGCCGGGACGGCGTCACGGACTGGATCCTGAGCGTCGTCCACTCCCGCCATCGTGACCGGAGCATCACGAAAAAGCATGTCTTCCACTATGTCTACGGCATCCTGCACAGTCCGGACTACCGGAAGCGCTTTGCCCATGACCTCAGGCGCGTTCTGCCGAGAATTCCCCTGGTGGAGGATGTCAGCGTCTTCCTGGAGTTTGCCGCCAAGGGCAGGGAACTGGCTGAACTGCACCTGAACTACGAGGATCAGCCTCCCTGTCCGGGGGTCATCGCGGAAGGGACGGAATCCGGCAATTTCCGCGTGGAAAAGATGCGCTTTCCCGCAAAGGGCAGGAAAGACACCATCCTGTACAACAGCGCCATCCGGATCACCCGTATCCCTCTGCGGGCCTATGACTATGCCGTCAACGGCCGATCCGCCATCGAGTGGGTCATGGAATGCTGGCGGGTCAGAACCGACAGGGAGAGCGGCATCGTCAACGATCCCAACGACTGGGCCGCTGAGCACGGCAGACCCCGGTACATTCTCGATCTGCTCCTGAGCGTCATCACCGTCAGTCTCAGGACGCTGGACATCGTGGAGTCCCTGCCCCGGCTCAGCTTCGGGGAGGAGGAGAAGCCGGAGAGACCGGAAGAGGCGGAGATCTGAGAGCCCTCAGAAAATCAGGGAGCGCCGCTCTCGTGCGAGGGCGGCGCTCCCGTCGGCGGGGCACATGCGTCACTTGCCCATTGCCAGGAGAAATTCTTTGTTGGATCTCGTCCCCTTCATCTTTTCCAGGATGAATTCCAGGCTCTCCGCCGGCTGCATGGAACTGAGGAGCTTGCGGAGAATCCAGGTGCGGTTGAGCACTTCCTGGGGCAGG
Source organism: uncultured Desulfovibrio sp. (assembly GCA_964522365.1). Classification (GTDB taxonomy): domain Bacteria; phylum Desulfobacterota; class Desulfovibrionia; order Desulfovibrionales; family Desulfovibrionaceae; genus Desulfovibrio. Next base: position 15,380 of record CAZFTQ010000012.1, read on the forward strand.
AGGAGCTCCTCGCGGCGGGTGCCGGAGCGGTTGATGTCAATGGCCGGGAAGAGGCGGCGTTCGGCAAGATGGCGGTCCAGGACAATCTCCATGTTGCCGGTGCCCTTGAATTCCTCGAAGATGACCTCGTCCATGCGCGAGCCCGTGTCCGTGAGGGCCGTGGCGAGAATGGTGAGGCTGCCGCCCTCGGCCATGTTTCTCGCGGCGCCGAAGAAGCGCTTGGGCCGCTGCAGGGCGTTGGCGTCGAGACCGCCCGTGAGGACGCGGCCCGAGGCGGGGGTCACGGTGTTGTAGGCCCGGCCCACCCTGGTGAGGGAATCCAGCAGAATGACCACATCCCGCCCGCGCTCCACCAGACGCTTGGCCTTTTCCAGGACCATCTCGCAGACCTGCACATGGCGCTGGGGCGGCTCGTCAAAGGTGGAGCTCACCACCTCGGCGCCGCGCACCGTATTGGCCATGTCCGTCACTTCTTCGGGCCGCTCGTCAATGAGAAGGACGATGAGATAGCATTCCGGGTTGTTGACCATGATGGCGTTGGCCATGGCCTGGAGAAGGATGGTCTTGCCGCCCCTGGGGGGCGACACGATGAGGCCGCGCTGGCCGCAGCCGATGGGGGTCAGAAGGTCGATGATGCGCCCGGCCGTGTTCTGGGCGCCGTTCTCCATGCGGATCTGCCGCGTGGGATAGACGGGAGTCAGGTTGTCAAAGAGGACGAGATTCTTGGCTTTTTCCGGTTCTTCAAAGCCGATGGAGAGCACCTTGAGGAGGGCGAAGTAGCGTTCGCCTTCCTTGGGAGGCCGGATCTGCCCCGAGACCACATCGCCCTTGCGCAGGGAGAACCTGCGGATCTGGGAGGGGGAGACATAGATGTCGTCCGGACCCGGCATGTAGGAATAGAGGGGCGAGCGCAGAAAACCGAAGCCGTCGGGCAGGATTTCCAGCACGCCGTCGCCCACGATGATGCCGCTCTCCTGGCTGCTTCCCGCCTGCAGAATGGAGAAGAGCAGCTCCTGCTTGCGCAGGGAACTCGTGTTTTCGATGCCCAGGCTGTCGGCGAGCTGCATGAGCTCGCTCACGGAGCGGGTCTTCAGGGTCGTGAGATTGAGGCTGCCGCTGGAGGGAGTCTCAGGCAGGGGGGGCGTTTTTTGCATGGGGTCATCCGGCAGCGGCGGCAGTGCCGCCGGAGAAAAATTTTTTTGTGTGTCAACTATAAAACCCCTGTGAATTTCCGTCCAGCAGGAACTTCAGAGGGGACTGGGAACTCTGCGCCGAAACGCGCGGGAGAGACCCGGAGGAGAAACACGTTCCCTGGCTCCCGCTGAGGGAGCGCAGAAAAAACGGCCGGTTGGAAGACGGCGGAATCGGAGGGAGGAGGGGGAAGAAACCTAGCGCCGCTTCTGCGGGGTGGGGTTTTCCTCATCGTTTCCGGCCGGCGGGCTGTAGATTTCCAGGAGGGTTTCGCGGATGTCCTTGGCGGTGACGCCGAGCACTTCGGCGATTTCTCCGGCCACCAGCTGCATGGCCTGTTCCTGGAGGCGGCGCTCGCCGTAGGAGAGTTCCTTGTCCCTGCCGATGAGCAGAAGCTCGCGGAGGACTTCGGCCACCACGCCCAGGTCCTGGCTTTTCATCTTGTCGGAGTACTTGCGGAAGCGGCGGTTCCAGTTCTGGCCCACCGTGATGCTCTTCTCGGGGGCCGCCTTGAGGCTCTCAAGGATGTCGTTGGCCCTGTCCTTGTCCACAAGCTGGCGCAGGCCCACGCTGCCGGCATTGTCCACCGGCACCATGAGCGTGATGTTGCTGCTCTGAATGCCCACGATGTAGATGTCGCAGGGCACTCCGCCTATGTTCCTGGTATCAATACGGTTGATCCTCCCCACGCCCTGCGCGGGGTACACAACGAGATCGTCCACCTTGTACATGGGGACTCCTTGTATCAGCAGACACCGCCGCTGACGGCGCACGGCTTCCTTTCGGAAGCAGACGTCAGGGCGCGGCCTGTCCGGCGCCGCGGCAAGGGGGGAACGCGGCGGAAGGAGAGAGCGGATCAGCGAGGAAAACGGGGAAAGACTGCCGGACGGGCAGTATCCGTCAGCGGCGGGAACGCGGGGAGAGTTCCCGGACAGGGATCTTCGTTCATCGTGCGAAGCCCTGTCCGCTGCCGTCGTCTGCTGACCGGGGACCGTGGAAGCAGCGTCCGTCTCTGAGGCGCCTCAGGAAGGGCGGACAGAATCAGAGGAGCCGGCATTGGCGGATGCGGGGAAGAAGAAGCATGCCGGAGAAACGCTGCCGGAAAAGGGGTGCGTGGCCTGGGAATAAGGGGAAACGGAAAGGATGGGGATCCTTTGTGTAAATGTGGCTGTACTTTCTATTCATACTCGGAGAAAAGGCTTTTGTCCAGACCCCCTCCGCAAAAATTTATGAATATTTTTAGCCCGGGAAACCCTTTTCCGGCGCCGGACTCCCGTCATTCCTTGCCAATGGGGCATCCGTCCGGGATGAAAAAATTTCGTGATTTCAGAAGAAAATCTGTGGGGGCGCACACGGAGAGGAAAAATTGTGTGATTTTTCTGCCACAAGACCCGGAAAAGGGCGGGCCTGAGAGTCTTAGTCCTTGACATCAGGAGCAAAAACGGGCTCTGAAGCGTCAGGATTCAGGTTCTTCGGCGTGATTTTCGGCAATGCGGCGGCTTTCCCGGTTCGCCTGGGCGACGGCCCTTGCGAGGCCCGACCGGGCGAAGACGGAGAGCACCTTGAGGCCCGCGTCGATGGCTTCCGCGCGCAGTTCGTTTTCCCGCTCCGTCATGCGTCCGAGCACCCAGTTCGTCACGTCGCCGCGCTGCGGCGGGCGTCCGATGCCCAGCCGCAGGCGGTGGAAATCGGGGGTTCCCAGAAGTTCCGTGATGGATTTGAGGCCGTTGTGCCCGGCGTTGCCGCCGCCCAGCTTGAAGCGCAGGCTTCCCGGCGGCAGGTCGAGCTCATCGTGGACCACCACCAGATCCGAGGGGGTCAGGCGGTGCCAGGCGAGGAGGGGCTGAACGCACCGGCCGGAGAGATTCATGAAGGTCTGGGGTTTCGCCACGAGCCAGGTCCCGTCCAGGCAGTCCAGGCGCACGCGCCAGAGCTCGCACTGAAAGCGGCGGCCGTTCAGGTCGTCAACCTGGCCTTCCTGCCAGCCCAGCCGCAGCAGACTTTCCACAAACTCAAAGCCCGTGTTGTGGCGCGTGCCCTCGTATCCGGGTCCGGGATTGCCGAGACCCGCCAGAAGCCCTCTTACGTCCATGACGCTCCCTGTCCGGACAAAAAAAAGGCACCTTCCCGTGAAAAGAAGGTGCCGACGGAAAAATTCTCTGCGGCCTATTCGGCGGCGGGCGCCTCGGCGCCGGCTCCGGAGGCCTCGGAGGCAGCCTGGGCAGCGCTCTCGGCCTGGGCTTCCAGCGCGTCGAATTCGGCCACTTCCTTGGTCTTGGAGAGGACGGCCACCACGGCGTAGTTCTCGTCGTAGACGGCGCGGGAACCGGCGGGCATCTGGACCTTGTCGATGGTGAGATGCTCGTTCATGCCCATTTCGGTCACGTCGATGACGATCTTGTGGGGCATTTCCATGGGCCTGGCGGCCACGGTGATGGTCTCGCGGTAGGTTTCGAGGAAGCCGCCCAGCTTCACGCCGCGCGCGGTGCCGATGAATTCCACGGGCACGTCCACTTCCACTTCCTTCTCGAGATCCACGCCGTAATAGTCAATGTGCACGAAGCGCTTCTTGTAGGGATGCTTCTGCACGTCCCAGAAAAAGACGGGGTAGGTCGTCTTGGTGCCCTTGTCGTCGATTTCCAGATTGAAGACGGTGGTTCTGCCGATCTCGAAATAGAGCTTTTCCAGGGGCAGGGCGGGCACGTCCACCAGTATATTGTCGCCCTTGGCGTTGTAGAAGACGCCGGGGACGAGGCCCTGGGCACGCAGGCGGTGAGCGCAGCCTTTTCCGTGCTCTTCACGCTTCCGGGCGCAGAGCGTTTTTTCGATAATCATTTCTTGTGTCTCCTTGTCGCGCCGAAAAGCGCTGAAATTCGTATTTTCTGTCTCTGCCTGAGCGGCGCGCCCTCAGCGGAAGAGCACGCTCACGGAAGAGCCGGCGTGAATGTTGGATATGGCCTTGCCGAGCAGGGAGCCCATGGCGACCACATGGAGCTTGCGGCAGCGTTCCGTCTTGTCGCCGTGCGGAATGGTGTCGGACACGAAGATCTCGTTCATGGACTCCGTGGCGTTGATGCGGTCGATGGCGGGTCCGGAGAGCACGCCGTGGGTGACGCAGGCGATGATCTTCACGGCGCCGTTTTCCATGAGCACGTCCGAGGCCGCGCAGAGGGTGCCCGCCGTGTCGATCATGTCGTCCACGATGATGGCGGTCTTGTCCTTCACATCGCCGATGACATGCATGGCGTGGGCCTGGTTGGGCCGGTCGCGGCGCTTGTCCACGATGGCCAGAGGCGCTCCCAGGCGCTTGGCGTAGGAGCGGGCGCGCTCCACGCCGCCGGCGTCCGGCGAGACGATGACGGGATCCCCGTCAATGATGGCCTTGAGCGGCTCCAGCATGACCGGCCCGGCAAAGAGATTGTCCACGGGACAGTCGAAGAAGCCCTGGATCTGGCCGGCGTGCAGGTCGATGGTCACCACCCGCTCGGCGCCCGCGCAGGCAATGAAATTGGCCACCAGCTTGGCGCTGATGGGCGCTCTGGGGCTGACCTTGCGGTCCTGGCGGGCGTAGCCGTAATAGGGAACCACGGCCGTGATGCGCCCCGCCGAGGCGCGCTTGAGCGCGTCGCACATGAGACAGAGCTGGACCAGATTGCGGTTCACGTCCGGAGGACAGGTGGGCTGAACGACAAAGACATCGTCACCACGGACGCTGGCTCCGATTTCGACGCGCAGTTCCCCGTCGCTGAAGGTGGTTGCCAGGGTCGGCGTCAGCTGACAGCCAAGGTGGTTGCAGATGGATTGCGCCAGTTCCGGATTGGCCGATCCGGTGACGATTTTCATATCGTTCATGGCTGTCTGCCCCCTGCGTTGCTGAGCGGAAAAAGTTGGCTGGGATGGAAGGACTCGAACCTTCGCATGACGGAGTCAAAGTCCGTTGCCTTGCCGCTTGGCTACATCCCAGCAATGGTGGTGCGCCGGACTGGCCAGGCAAGGACGGCGGCCGCCGCACTGGCTGTGGAACGATCCTCGAAGAGCCCGTAGACGCTGGAACCGCTTCCGCTCATGGCGGCGACGCAGGCCCCCAGACGGAGCAGCTGCTCCTTGAGGGCCTTCAGCTCCGGATAGCGCCGGAAGACCACGGGCTCGAGGTCGTTGGCAAACCATGCCGGCGTGGATAAGGGAAAGCATCCTTTACCCGCTTTGTCCATGCCTGTCAACGATTTCTGGGCGGACAGTCCGCTGCCGGGGGACCCGGAGCGGGCGGAACCGGACTCTTCAGGGGCCCCGGAGGCCGCTTTCGCTTCGTCGTAGGCCCGGAAAGCCCAGGGGGTGGAGACCCGCAGGGGCGGAAGGACGAGGAGGAGCTCCCGGCCCGGAAGCTCCGCCCTGGCGGGAGTGAGAATGTCGCCGATGCCCCGGACGCGCATGGGGCCCTGCTGAAGAAAGAAGGGCACGTCCGCCCCCGTGCGGGCGGCCACGGCGTGCAGGACCTCTTCCGGCACGGGCGATCCCGCCTGCGCCGCGAGCTCCGCGAGCACCCGCAGAAGGCAGGCCGCGTCGGAGGAACCGCCCCCCAGCCCCGCTCCCCAGGGAATGCCCTTTTCCAGCCGGACGCTGACGGCGGGGAGAAGACCCGTTTCCGCGGCGAAGATCCGGCAGGCCCGGGTGAGGGTGTTGCGCTCAGGGTCGATGCCGGGCTCGTCCGTGATCACCGTGCAGCCGGGCTCCTCCCGCGCGCTGACGGTGAGCAGGTCGCAGGGCTCCTCCAGGGGATAGAAGAGGGAGTCCAGCAGATGGTAGCCGTCGGCGCGGATGCCCGTGATGGAAAGACCCAGATTGATTTTGCAGCCGGCCCGGCGACGCAGGGGACCGGCCGGCGAGAGCAGGCGGGGCATGGTCGTCAGACGGCGTCAGAGGCTTTCCACGGTGAAACTGTCGTTGGTGTAGACGCAGATCTCGCTGGCGATGGCCATGGCCCTGCGCACAATGGTTTCCGCGTCCATGTCCGTGTGGCGCAGCAGGGCCCTCGCGGCCGCGAGGGCGTAGGGGCCGCCCGAGCCGATGGCCGCCGCATCGTCGTCCGGCTCAATCACGTCGCCTGTGCCCGAGAGCAGAAGGATGTGCTCGCGGTCGGCCAGCAGGAGCATGGCCTCCAGTTTCTGGAGGTACTTGTCCCTGCGCCACTGCTTGGTGAGCTCCACGGCGGCCCTCACGAGATTGCCGTGAAATTCCTTGAGCTTGGCCTCGAAGAGCTCGAAGAGGGCAAAGGCGTCCGCCGTGGCCCCGGCAAAGCCCGCCAGAATCTTTCCTTCGCCCACCAGGCGGATCTTCCTGGCCTTGTGCTTCATGACCATGCTCTGGCCCATGGTGACCTGGCCGTCGCCGGCCATGGTCACGCGGCCGTTGCGGCGGACGGCCAGAATGGTTGTGCCGTGGAACTCGGGCATCACATCTTCTCCCATATTTCCTTGCGTTCCTTGTAGACGACGGAGAGCCTGCGGAAGTCCTGGCTCGTTTCGCCCAGGGACTTGGCCCTGGCGTAGTAGCGCTCGGCCTGCTTTCTGTTCTGCGAATAGATGGCGGCGTAGGTCATGTGGACATAGGCGAGGGCCTGGTCGCCGCCCGCGCCGCAGCTGCGGGCCATGGCCTCGTGGACTTCCGCGTCGTCGGGCACGGCCCGCAGGACCTGGCGGAAGCGCTGCTGGGCCTCGGCATGGCGGCCCTCGTCGTCCAGCAGGCGGGCGATGAAGAAGCTCGCCATGTAGTCGCCGCGGTCCAGCTGCAGGGCGCGGGTCAGCAGATCCCGGGCCTTGGGCATGCTGCCCTTGCGGTAATTGAAGATGCCGGCTTCCCGGAGCACCAGACTGTCGGTAGGATCCTTCGCCACGGCCGCGTCAAAGCAGCGGGTGGCCTCGGGGATGTTGTTGCGGCGGGAATTGACCATGCCTCTCGCCATGAGGGAGAGGGCGTCATCGCCCTTGAAGCGCTGGAAGGCGATTTCGGGCGTGCCGTAGCGGCCCCAGAGGAGAACCTGCATGCGTCTGAAGCGGCGGTTGTCCACCCGCTTCTGGGTGATGGAGGCGGGCATCTTGAGGATGCGGGCGGAAAGCCCGTTGATGCGGTCGCCGATCTGGGGGTGGGTGGAGAGGTAGGGCGGCACCGAGGCGCCGTTCATCCAGCTCTTGCGCCGGAGGATCTTGAAGCCGTTGACGAGGCCCATGGGCGGGTAGCCCGCCTTGATGAGGTACTGCATGCCTATCTGGTCGGCTTCGGTTTCATCGCTGCGGCTGTAGTCCAGCATGGCGGCCTGGCCGATGCCCATGGCGGCCGCGGCGGCCTCTCCGGCGCCCGCGGCCACGCCGGCCACGGCGAGGAGCAGGGAGCCCACGGTGATCATCTGGGCGCGCTCGAGTCTGGAGGCCACATGGCGCTGGGTCACGTGGGCCAGTTCGTGGCAGAGGACGCCGGCCACCTCGTCTTCGCTCTCGAAGTTCATGAGCAGGCCGGTGAAGACATAGATGTAGCCCCCGGGCACCGCGAAGGCGTTCATGGCGTTGTGCAGAATGACGCCGGGCTTGAACTCAAAGGGCTGGGGCGGCACGGAGCGGACGATGCGCCGCACCAGATCGTCCACATAGTGCGAAATCTCCGGATCCTGCACCATGGGGAGATTGGCGCGGACGGCGATGTCAAACTTGCGGCCCATCTCCTTCTCGTCCTTGAGCGTGACGCCGCCGAAGAAGAAGGCTTCGGAGGTGGCGGGGGCGAGAACGAGAGAGAGGACGAGCAGAAGGCAGAGGAGGGCCGTCCAGGGGCGGCCGTCCCGGGGTCCGTGCAGCAGGGCCATCGTTTCTCCTTGGGCCTCGCGGCCTCTCCCTAGCCGGCGTTTTCCGCGCCGGGATCCAGATCCCAGGTCTGGCCGGCCGGCGTGTCGCGCACGTCCACATGCAGCGCTTTCAGTTCCTCGCGCAGGGCGTCGGATCGGGCGAAGTCTCTGGCCTCGCGGGCTTCGGCCCTCCGGGCCAGGAGCGCTTCCACGGCGGGAATGTCCACATGGAGCCGGCGGCAGCGGCAGGCGCGCAGGTCGTTCAGGAAATGAGCGGGATCCTGCCCGAAGAGACCCAGGCTCGCCGTCACGCTGTCCATCTGCGCGAGGAAGTCCTCCAGGAGCGCCCTGGTTCCCTCGGCTTTTCTGAGAGCCTTGTCTTCCAGGAGGCGGTTGACCAGGCGGACGAGGGTGAAGACATGCCCCAGAGCCTGGGCCGTGTTGAGATCGTCGTCCATGGCCTGGTCAAAGGCCCGGGCGGAGGCTGTCCAGGCGGAGCGGACGTCTTCCGGCAGGGGGGTGCGCTTCCACTTCGCTCCCGTGAGGGCCTGTCTGGCCGAGGCCACGGACTCGTAGACCCGGGCGAGGGCGCGCTCGGCGTCGATCATGCCTTCGGGGGTGAAGTCCACGGGGGAGCGGTAGTGCCTGCTCAGGAGGAAGTAGCGCAGGGTTTCGGGGAGCCAGGTTTCCAGAATGTCCCGGATGGTCTTGAAGTTGCCCAGACTCTTGGACATCTTCTCGGAGTTTATCTGCACGAAGGCGTTGTGCATCCAGAGGTTGGCGAGCCGGCAGCCGCAGGCGGCCTCGGTCTGGGCAATCTCGTTTTCGTGGTGCGGGAAGATGAGATCCATGCCGCCGCCGTGGATGTCCAGGGGCAGATAGGGTCTGGACATGGCCGAGCACTCGATGTGCCAGCCGGGCCGGCCCCTGCCCCAGGGGCTCTCCCAGAAGGGTTCGCCGGGCTTGGCGGCCTTCCAGAGGGCGAAGTCCATGGGATCTTCCTTTTCCTCGCCCGGGGCCACCCGGGCGCCCGCCCGCATCTCGTCGAGACTGCGGCGGGAGAGCTTGCCGTAGTCCTCCTTGGAGCGCACCCGGAAATAGACGTCGCCCGAGGCCGTGACATAGGCGCGGCCCTTTTCCACGAGGACGGCGCACATGTCCATGATGTCCTGCATGACCTCGGTGGCGCGGGGTTCTCTGTCGGCCCGGAGCACCCCCAGGGCGTCCATGTCTTCGTGAAAAGCCTGGATGTAGGTCTCGGCCACTTCGCGCCAGTCGCGGCCCTCCTGGTTGGCGCGGTTGATGATTTTATCATCCACATCCGTGAAATTGCGGACAAAGGTCACGTCCAGGCCCTGCCTGCGCAGGTGCCGGACGAGCACGTCGAAGACGAGGGCCGAGCGGGCGTGGCCGATGTGGCAGAGGTCGTAGACCGTCACGCCGCACACATAGAGATGTATCCTGCCGGGCCGGACCGGAGTCAGGGGCTCTTTGGCGCGGGAAGCCGTATTGTAGATCTGCATGCTGTTTCCTTTGCTTCGAACCGTTCAGAGGGCCATCTTGCTGATGCGGCGCTCGTGGCGGCCGCCTTCAAAGGGTGATGTGAGGAAAGTTTCCAGAATGGCCTTGGCCATTTCCACGCCGGTGAGGCGGGCGCCCAGACAGAGCACATTGGCGTCGTTGTGCCGGCGGGCCAGGGAGGCGTGCAGCTGCGTGGTGCAGAGGGCGGCGCGGATGTGCGGGTGCCTGTTGGCCGTCATGGACATGCCGATGCCCGTGCCGCAGAGGAGGACGCCGCAGTTGTCGGGCTCTCCGGCCAGGGCCTGGCAGAGCTCGTGGGCGATGTCCGGGTAGTCGCAGCTGGCCGGACTGTGGGTGCCGTGGTCCTGGACCCTGATGCCCAGGGACTTGAGCTGGTCGATGAGAATGAGCTTGAGCTCGACGGCGGCGTGGTCGCAGCCTATGTGCACGGTGAAGGGCATGTGGGGTTCCTTTTGGGGGGAGAGGAGGGAGGCGGACTATCTGCCCCGGGTCATGTCTTCGAGGGGACGCAGCTCCGTGCCGTCCGGGAGTTCCAGGCGCATCTGCGCCTCGGTGAAGGGGGCGGGCTTTTCGCGCTGCTTGACGAGGACCACGGCCTTGTCGCCCTTGAGACTCGTGAGATCGAGCCGCTTTATCAGGCCTTTCTCATCGAGGACGAGGAGCATGGTCCAGTTTTCGCTGCTCCAGCGCTGGGGCAGACCCTCGGGACTCAGGGTGAGGACGCCGCCCAGACCCCCGGAGAGGTCGTAGGCCAGGCAGCCTTTGGGCGCGGAGGAGACCCTGTCGTAGCTTTCGCCGAAGGCTTCCAGCCAGCGGCCGTGGAGCAGGGCTTCCAGACGGAAGAGATCGAAGGGCAGGGGAATGCCCGCCCGGAAGAGGGGACTGGAGGTTCCTTCGTAGAAAAAGGCCTTCCGCTCCAGCGGGGCGTAGAGGAGGAAGTGGGAGCCTACCTGGGCGAGCTTGCCCACGCCCGCGCCCACGCCCGCGCTCACGTCCAGTCTGAGGCCGCGGTCGCCGTTGCCCCAGAAGACGGCCGTCACGCGCCGGGTGTTGCCCTCGGTGCCGAAGCGCAGGGTGAGGCTGTCCCGGAAGGGGGCGGGGGCGGCTGAGGCTGCCGCCATGGCCTGCCAGGATTTCTGCGCGGTCTCAGGATCCGCTGGCGCCTGTCTGCCGGCGCAGGCGCTCAGGAAAAGCGCCAGGGCGAGAAGAAGCGGGAGGAGCGGAAGAGGGGAGAAGTGCTTCATGGCTTTTTTTCGTCCGGGGCGACGCCCAGTTTTCTGCGCAGGGCCTCAGGATCGGGAGGATTGCGTTCCAGGGCCTTGCGCCAGGCCTCGCGGGCTTCGGGGTGCAGGCCCTTTCTGTCGGCGATGTCGCCGTAGTGCTCAAAAATTTCCGGGTCCCCGCGCTCGTCGAGACGGGCTGCTTCCAGGATGTATTTCCAGGCTTCGTCCAGATGGCCGGCCTTGAAATGGGCCCAGGCCAGGGAATCCAGAATGTAGGATTTGTCGGGGGCCAGGGAGTTGGCCCGGTTGAGGAGGGTCAGGGCGCGGTCCAGATCCCTGTTTTCCGAAGCCAGGGTGTAGCCCACATAGTTGAGGGCCAGATAGTTGCCGGGGTCTTTGACGACGATTTTTTCCATGATGGCCATGGCTTCCGCGCGCTTGCCGGTTTCGGCGAGAAGCGTGCCCAGGGTGAAGCTCAGCTCCACGGATTCGGGCCAGTGTCCGGCGCCTTCGCTGGCGACGGCCAGGGCCTCTTCCTTTCTGTCGAGACTCGCCAGCAGGCGGGCCTCGGTCAGGCAGATCTCGGCGACGGAGGGGAAGGTCACCCGGCCCTGGCGCAGGGTGGCCAGGGCCTCTTCATTGAGGCCCGCTTCGGACTGGAGCTGGGCCGTGAGGATGAGCTTGCGGTGGGCCGCGTCGCTCTGATCGGGAATCCTGTCCAGCCAGGCCAGGGCGCTTTTGAGGTCGTGCTGCTGGCGATAGGTGAGATCGGCCAGGAAGAGGAAGGCATCCTCGGGGGGATCGGGCCGCTGGATGAGTCCTTTCAGAATGCGGGAGGCCTGAAGATAGTGGCGGAATTCCGTGAAGAAGGCGGCCGCTCCCAGCTGGAAGTCCGTGTCGTCCGAGGGCCCCTGGCGGAAATAGTCCAGGGCTTCCGAGGGCTTGTTCAGCTTGAGGGAGATGCGGATGAGGGAGAGGTAGATGTCCTTGGGCGCGTAGCTGAAGCCCAGCAGCCTTTCGTAGCAGCCGCGGGCCTCCCTGAGCTCGCCGGTCTTTTCGGCGAGGAAGGCCTGCAGGGCCACGGCCTCCCCGAAATCGGAGGAGAGCTTCGCCGAGGCGCGGGCGTGCTGAAGGGCCTGGGCGGGTCTGCCCAGGGAGAGGAGGGCTCTGGCGTGGTAGAATTCCGCGTAGCTCGTGCTCTCGGATTTCCTGACGCTCTCAAAGGCCGCGACGGCCTCCTTGAGGCGGCCGGCCCGGTAGAGGGTGATGCCCTTCTGGACCAGCGCTTCGGCCGTGCCCGGGTGGGAGGCGAGCCACTCGTCCAGGCATGCCAGGGCTTCCTTGTCGAAATGGCTGTCCGAGAGGGCCTCAGAGTAGAGGAGCATGAGGTGGAGGTCTCCGGGCGCGGCTGTGCGGGCGGTTTTCAGGAAGGGAATGGCGTTGACGGACTTGCGCTCCAGAAACCAGACGGCGCCTTCCTGCCAGAGGACGGGGGGCAGGGCGTCCTCGCCCCGGCCGCCGGCGAGAATTTCCGCGGCCGCCAGAGCGGCTTCCTCATCGCCGTGGTTCATGGCCTGGAGGAAGGTGAGGTAGGCGGCCGTTATTTCCGCGGCGGGGGAGAGGCTGGTCTGCGGGGGCAGCACTTCCACCTCCTGCCGGAATGCCGGGTCCCGGCGGACGGGCTGCGCCGCGGGGGCGGACTGCTCCCCGCCGCCGTTTTCGGTGAGACTGCTTTCGCGTTCCTCGTGCCTGGCCGAACAGCTGGTGCAGGCGGTGAGCAGAAGCACCTGGAGGCAGCAGAGGACTGCGGCCAGAAGGAGCCTGGGAAAGGATGAGTGCATCTCGGACTTTCCGCGGCGGATGGTGCCGGCGCCATGTGCCGGCGGCCGCGGCCTCCTTGGGCTGGAGCTTGGGGTCAGGACTGAATCCAGGATTCAGAAAAGTCGGAAATTTCGCCGGCCAGGAATTTGCGGAGCTTGTCGTGGAGGCGCAGCTCCAGCTGGCGGACGCGCTCACGGGTGATGTGGTAGCGCTCGCCGATTTCCCGGAGGGTCATTTTGTCGCCGGTGCAGTAGAGCCGGTTGTCCAGAATGAAGAGTTCCTTTTCGCTCAGCCGGGGACGGATCAGCCGGATCTTTTCGGCCACCATGTCGGAAACCTCCCGGCTGGCCAGGCTTTCCTCGATGCCCGGCCCCAGGGCCGGCAGAAAGTCGATCTGGGCCGGAGAGTCCTTGTCGTCGCCCCTGGGGGCGTTGAGGGAGACGTCGGTGGAGGAGAGGCGCTGCTCCATCTCGATGACGTCGCTTTTGCTCACGCCCAGTTCGCGGGCCAGCATCTCGGGGTCGGGGACAAAGCCCTGGGCCGTGAGCTTCTGGCGTTCCTTGTTGAGATTGTAGAAGAGCCGGCGCTGGACCTGGGTCGTCCCGATTTTCACCATGCGGAAGTTGTCCATGATGAACTTGAGGATGTAGGCCTTGATCCAGAAGGCGGAATAATAGGAGAATTTTATGCCCTTGTCGGGGTTGAACTTGCGCACGGCGTGCAGGAGGCCGTTGTTGCCTTCCTGGACCAGGTCCATGACGTTCTGCATCCACTTGCGCTGGAATTCCAGGGCGATTTTCACCACCAGCCGCAGGTGGGCCGCCAGGATGCGGTTGCGGGCGTCTATGTCGTTGAAATCCCGCCAGCGCACGGCCAGGTCGTGCTCTTCCTCGGGCCGGAGGAGGGGATAGCGGTTCAGCTTCTGCACGAAGGCCTGGAAGCCGTCCCGGAGCACGGGCAGCCGGCTGCGGGCGGGAACCGGCAGGTTCTCCGAGTCGCTGTCCCTGGCGGGCAGACCCAGGTACCGGTCCGTGCGGGCGTCGTAACAGCCGTCCAGGGAGTCCCGGTCCGCGTCGTCCCGGCCGAAGTCCCGGCCGGAGAAGTCCTCTGCGCTCAGGTCGGCCTCTTCCAGGCCGTCTTCGCCGGCGAAGACGGCCATGTCCAGCACGTCGCCGTCCGCGGAATCCTCTTCTTCCAGGTCCGGCTCGTCCGGGGCGAGCACCTCGGCCGTGACGGCCCGCGGGGTCTCCTTCTCCTTTTTTGCAGCCCTGCCGCCGGCCCGGGGGGAGACGGTCTCCCCGTCAGCGCCGCGGGCGCGTCCGCCCTTCGCCCCGGGGGACTTCTCCTTCCCGGCTGAGGACGCGGATGACCTGCCCGCGCGCTTTCCGCGAGCGGCGGGTTCCGGGGGGAGAACATCGGGCGTGCGGATGTCGCGCGCCTGCTTTTCCCGGGTCGTCTGCGCCGGGTTCTCGCCGGCGGGCGGGCTGGAAGGCTTTCTGGAGGCGGGGGCCATGCTGGGAGGAAACTCCGCTCACCGTCCCGGGCGGGACGGGTCTTCGTGTGGGAGGGACTGCATCCATGGGAGAACTAGGTACAAGACCCGCTTTTGTCAATGTGCCGGGGGCCCGCCGGGCCCGCGCAGATGCCCGCAAATGAGGCGCATTTCCGCCTGTCTGCGCGGTCCCGGGCGGAGGATCCGGCGCCGGAGGGGGCCGCTTTTTCCGGAAGCGGAGGCACCGGGGCCGTCCTTGCGCGCAAACCCCCGGAAGAAAAGATCTTTCAGAGGATCGCCCGGGATCCGCCAAGGATTTTTCGCGCCGCCGGAACAAAAGTCCGGCCGCGGTCTTGATTTTTGCCCTGTCCCATAGTATATCAATTTATCTTTATATACTAATTCTTTTTTCCGGTGGTTTGCCATGACACAGTCGCGCTTTGCCAGTCTTCTCTCCCTTCCCCGGCCTCTTCTTCTTGACGGCGGCATGGGCACCATGCTGCAGGCGGCGGGCATGCCTGCGGGCATGTCTCCCGAAAGGTTCTGCCTGGAGCGGCGGGACATACTGCTGGACGTGCACAGGGCCTATGTGCGGGCCGGGGCGGATGTGGTCACCACGGCCACCTTCGGGGCCTCCGCCTTCAAGCTGGAGCGCGGCCTGAGCGTGCGCGAGACCAACATCCGCCTCGCGCAGGCGGCCAGGGAGGCCGCGGACGGCGCGGGAAGGCCCGTCTGCGTGGCGGGCGATGTCGGCCCCACCGGCCATTTTGCCAGACCCCTGGGCGATCTCGACCCCGAGGAGCTCCTGGCGGCCCTGGAAGAGCAGATCCGGGCGCTCGCCGAAGGCGGCTGCGACTGCATTCTCCTGGAGACCCAGTTTGACCTGGCCGAGGCGAGAGCCGGGGTCGCGGCGGCCCGCCGGGCCTGCGATCTGCCGGTCATCGTCTCCATGACCTTCGAAGGCGGCACGAGCCTCACGGGCTCGAGCCCGGAAATTTTCGCCGAAACCATGCAGAACCTGGGGGTGGACGCCCTCGGCACCAACTGCAGCCAGGGCCCCGAGGGCATGGCGGAGATTGTCCGGCGTCTTCTGACCGTCTCCTCCGTGCCGGTCTTCGCCCAGCCCAACGCGGGCCTGCCCGAGCTCGTGGACGGCCGCACGGTCTTTCCGCTGAACGCCCGGGATTTCGCCGCCCTCACGGCGCCCTTCGCGGGCATGGGCGCGCGGCTTCTGGGCGGCTGCTGCGGCACCACCCCGGCCCACATCGAGGCCCTCAGGGAGGCGCTCCTCTCGGGCGGCCCGGAGGTCGAGCCCGTGCGGCCTGAAAGGCACGAGGGCATCGTCCTCACCTCGCGCCAGGATCTCGTCCGCATAGGCGCCGAAGAGCCCTTTGTCCTCATCGGCGAACGCATCAATCCCACGGGCAAGAAGAAGCTCACGGCGGAGCTGCAGGCGGGCTCCGTGAGCCTCGCCCTGGACTACGCCCGCCAGCAGATCGACGGCGGCGCCAGGGTGCTCGATGTGAATGTGGGCGCCCACAATGTGGATCAGAAGGTCTTCCTGCCCAGGATGGTGGCCGAGCTCACGGCGGGCTTCAGCCTGCCCCTCTCCCTGGATTCCTCGGACGACGAGGCCCTTCTGGCGGCCATGCCCTGGTGCCCGGGGTCCTTCCTGGTCAATTCCGTCAACGGCTCGGCCGGCCGCATGGCCCGAATCGGCGCGGCCTGCCGTGACTTCGGCATGCCCTTCATCCTTCTGCCCATGCGGGGAGCGGCCCTGCCCGAGACGGCTGAGGACCGCATCGCCATTCTCACGGATCTGCTGAAGGAGGCCGAGGAACTCGGCATTTCCAGAAGGCTCATGATGGTGGATCTCCTGGCCCTCGCCATTTCCTCCAAAGCCCGGGGCGCCAGGGAATGCCTGCGCCTGCTTGCCTGGTGCCGGGAGCAGGGACTCGCCGCCACCATCGGCCTCTCCAATCTCTCCTTCGGGCTGCCGGCCCGGGAGCTCGTCAACGCGAACTTCCTCGCCATGGCGGCCGGCATGGGCCTCACCTCCTGCATCGCCAATCCGGCGAGCGGCCGCATCCGCGAGACCGTGGCCTGCGCGGATCTGCTCATGGCCCGCGACCCCCACGCCGAGCGCTTCATCGCGGGCTACGCCGGCTGGACCTCCGATTCCGGAGGGCCGAAGCCCGCCCCGGCCCAGGCCGGGGAGAGCGGGGCCGCGGCGGGACCCGCCGCGGATCCCGGGGACGCCGTCATCAGGGGCGACAGGGAAAAAGTCATCCGGCTTCTGGACGAGCGGCTGGCCGCGGGCGCCGATCCCTTCGCCCTCGTCAGCGACGAGCTCATCCCGGCCATCACGGAAGTGGGCAGACTCTATGAAAAGAAAATCTATTTCCTGCCCCAGCTCATCCGTTCGGCCGAAACCATGCAGACGGCCTTCGCCCATCTCAGACCGCGTCTGCAGAAGAACTCCGAGGAGAGGCGCCCGGCGGTGGTGCTCGCCACCGTGGAAGGCGACGTGCACGACATCGGCAAGAACATCGTGGGACTGCTGCTCTCCAACCACGGCTTTGAGGTGATAGACGCCGGCAAGGATGTGCCGGCTGAGCGCATCATTGCGACGGCCCTTGAGCACGGGGCCGGCATCATCGGCCTTTCGGCCCTCATGACCACCACCATGGTCCGCATGGAGGACACGGTGCGGCTGGTGCGGGAAAGAAAGCTCCCCATCCGGGTCATGGTGGGCGGAGCGGCGGTGACGCCCGCCTTCGCCGAGTCCATCGGAGCCGACGCCTACAGCGCCGACGCCGTGGAGGCCGTGGCCGTGGCGAAGCGCCTGAGCCGGACCTGAAGCCGGGCCGGACACGGGCTTTTCACGGAAGACCGGGGGGAGGAAGCCCCGCCGGGTCCTTTTGCGTTTCCCTCTGCCCTGTGCTAAGAGCTGACGGGCAGGGCGCCGATGGTCCGGGCCTCTTTTCCGGGAGGCTTGGACTTTTTCACGCCCCGCGTCCGACCCCGCGGGATGCCGCCCGCCAGGAGCGGGGGACATGCCGTCCGCCTGCGCGTCTCCGCCGCCCCGCCGGCCGCGGAATCGCAGAACTCACGAGGAGCTCCTATGATCGTGCGTCTCAGGGCTTTGGTCCTGGCCCTTCTTGTCTGCCTCTGCGCCGGACCCGCCGCGGCCGCCACGCTGGAAGGCGAACTGGACTCGGCCGGTCTGCAGAAGCTCGTGCAGGGGCAGAAAAAGCCGGTGGTGCTGAACTTTTTCGCCACCTGGTGTCCACCCTGCCGGGCCGAGATTCCCTTTCTTGTGCGGATGCACAGAAAATATGAGGGAAAGATCGCCTTTGTGGGCATGAATGTGGACGAGCCGTCGGCGCAGGGCAAGGTGCTTGTCCTCATGACCGACACCGGCATCGACTATCCTGTCTACCGGGCGGGCGCGGACGTCGTGCAGGGCTTCGGCATCCGCAGCATTCCCTTCAATGTGGCCTACGACGCCGAGGGCAGGGTGGCCTGGGCCTTCGCCGGCCTCATGGACGAGGCGGGCTTCGAGGAGATGCTCGGAGAACTGCTCAGAAAACGCTGAGCGGCTTCCGGCGGCGGGGTCCCCTCAGGGGGAGTCCGGGCCGTTCGGAGAAAAACGCAAGGTTGTGCGGTGATGGAAAACGGGATTGAGCTGCGCAAGGCGAACATGGCCGATGTGAAGGCCATGCACGGCCTGCTCATGCAGGCGGCGATGAAGGGTCAGCTTCTGCCGCGGGCACTGGCCTATCTCTACGGCCATGTGCGCAATTTCTTCGTGGCCGAGACCAGGGAAGGCGAAATCCTGGGCTGCTCGGCCCTGGTGCCCGTCTGGGAGGATCTGGCCGAGGTCTGCTCCCTGGTGGTCCGCGAGGACGCCAGAGGCACCGGCCTCGGCAGACGGCTTGTGGAAGTCTGCGTGGCGGACTCCGGCGAGCTCGGCGCCCGGCGCCTCTTCGCCCTGACCTACCAGGAAAAGTTCTTCAACCATCTGGGCTTCGTCACGGTGGAGAAGGATGTTCTGCCCCAGAAGATCTGGGCTGACTGCGTGCATTGTCCCAAGTATCCGGACTGCGACGAATTTGCCGTCCTCAAGGATCTCTCGGGCCGGGGAGCGTCCCGGTGAGCGCCGCCGCACTGACGCCCCTCTACACCCGCGAGGCCATCGCGGCCCGGGTGGGCGAACTGGCGGCGGAGATCAGCCGTCAGTACCGGGGGGAGCCTCTGGTGGCCGTCTGCGTCCTCAAGGGCGCGGTCATCTTCTTCGCCGATCTCGTCCGGCAGATAGACAACGCGGAGCTCCGCCTGGATTTTGTCCGGCTCGCGAGCTACGGCGAGGGCAGCGTGGCGGGCAGGCTCCGCTTTGAGCGGGATCTGGAGACCGACATCCGGGACAGACATGTGCTCGTGGTGGAGGACGTGGTGGACAGCGGCCGCACCATGGCCTTTCTTCTGAAGACCCTGGCCGCCCGCGGGCCCCGCAGCCTGCGCCTGGTGGCCCTCGTGGACAAGCGCGAGCGCAGAGAGGCCCCGGTGCGGGTGGATTTCCCGGGATTCTGTCTGGACCGGGGGTTCATCGTCGGGTATGGACTTGACTACGCGGAACTGTACCGGGCTCTGCCCGATATCTGCGTCGCGGAGCCGCGGGACTGAGTCCCGGGCCCGGGATCTGTGAACAGGGGAGGACGTGATGGAGGTTGTCTGTCCAGGCTGCCACAGCCGCTTTTTGCTGCCTCAGGGTGTGCGGGCGGGGACCCGTCTGCGCTGCTCTGTCTGCCGCACGGAATTCCCCTGTCCGGATTTCGGAGAGGAGAAGCCCGGACGGACGGCCGCCAGACTCACGCAGGATGAGCCGGAGCGGACGCCCGTGGAGCCGGCCGCGGAATCCGGCGGCTCCGCGCAGGCGGACCGGACCGCGCCGGCCGAAGAGCCGCGCGCCGGAGAGCGGGAGCCCGCCGCGGAGAAGGATGAGGCCCCTGTGGCCGCTTCCGGGAGCGGGAAGGCTGAAGAGCCCGTGTCCGCTCCTGAAAATGCGCCCGCCGGGGAGGAGGAGACCCCTGAGGGTGCTACCGGGAGCGGGAAGGCCGAAGAGCCGCTGTCCGCTCCCGAAAAGACATCCGCCGGGGATGAGTCCGCCGGAACGCCGGCCCCCGCGCCCGGTTCCGGCGGGACCGGAGAAGGTCCCGTCCGCGAGACCGTTTCGGCGGACGAGCCCGAGCCTCTTTCCTTCAGCGCCAGGCGCGTCACGGAGAGGGGGCTTCCCGAATTTGAGCAGCCCAGGAGGAGCCACGGCTGTCTGCTCTGGCTCGTGCTCCTGCTTCTCTGCGTCGCCGGCGCGGCCGTGGCCTGGCACACCGTCCCCGAATTCAAAACCTGGGTGCAGGGGCTGACGGGTCAGCTTCAGGGGCCGCAGTCCTCCTCTCAGGTCGCCTCCCCGCAGACTCAGCCGAAAACCTCCAGCGATCCCCTCGTCCTCGTGGGCACCAGGCAGACCCTCACGAAAAATTCTGAAGGAACCACCGTCATCGTTGTTTCCGGCAGCGTGGCGAATCAGGACTCGGTGCCGTACGGCGCCGTTCAGCTGGAAGGCGCGCTTCTGGACAGGGAAGGCAAGCCCCTCGTCAGCCGTCTCCAGAGGGCCGGCCAGCGGCTCACAAAGACGCAGGTCGAGCTTCTGAGCGAAAAGGAAATGACGGCGATTCTCAATGACGCGAAGGAGATCGAGGCCGCCTTCCCGAGACTTCTGCCCAGAACTTCCATGCCCTTCATGTTCGTCTTCGTGGATCCGCCGCAGGGGATCGCCAGCTATTCCGTCAAGGTGTGTCCCTCCGAACGCCTGACGGACATGACGGAACCCTCGCAGACGCTTCCCGCCGCTCAGCCGAAGCCCGCGGAACCGCTTCCCGCCGCGCCCGCCGCGCCCGCCGCGCCGGGGCAGCCCGCGGAAGCGGCGCCCGCTCAGAACATCTAGCCTTTTCGCCTTTTTCAGCGCGCAGGGAGGCGGGACCCGCCGAAGGGATGTTTCTCCTTCAGGGCTCCGCCTTCTTCTTTTGCCGTGAAGAAGTCAGGCCCTTTGCGGGTCCTTCTTCCGGCGCGGCGCCAGGATGCCGCTTTGACAGGGATGACAGGCATGAACGGCTGTCAGGAAGCTCTGGCGCTCCGGAAGGAAAGCGACGGAACAGGCAGCGTCGAGGATTTCCGTCTGTCTGTGCGGGACAGAAAATGGACCTTCGCCGGAACCATGGGCGATCCCCTACCCGGGACCGTCATTCTCAACCGGGCCAGGCTCCCGGACTGCGAAATCAGCGACGGCCGCTGGCTGACCGTCCGTCCGGACTGAGAAAGGGCGGCTTTTCCCGGGGACCCCGGGGGCCACGGGGCTTTCGGCGCCTGTCTGTCAGAACGCAGAGGGGCTCCTCCTTTCAGGAAGAGCCCCTCTGCCTCTTTGCACCGGCTTGTCATTTTTCTTTTTTGTGGCTCGAGCGCAGCTTGACGCGCATGGGCGCGTAGCGGATCTGAAAGGTCCTGCGCAGGCTGCCTTCCAGGTAGCGGGCATAGGTGGGCGAGACCCGCTCGGCGTCGTTGACGAAGAAGACAAAGGTGGGCGGCTCGCTTTCGGCCTGGGTCAGATAGAAGAATTTGGCCCGCACGCCCTTGACCAGGGGCGGCTGGTGCGTGGTGAGGGCCGTCTGCATGGCCCGGTTGAGCTGGGCGGTGGGCACGCGGATCCGGCATTCTTCCCGGAGCTCTCCGGCCATGGGCAGAATGCGCTCAAGTCCCAGGCCCGTTCTGGCGGAGACCGTGAGAATGGGCACATGGCCGCAGAAGCCCAGAAGCGCTCTGGCTTCCTTCACCATGGCCGCGAGACCGGCCCTGGGGAGAAGATCCGCCTTGTTGATGAGAATGAGGAAGGGGATCTTCCGGGTGTTGAGCATGTCCATGAGCCGCTTGTCCTGGGCGCTCGCCCCTTCCACGGCGTCCATGGTGAGCAGGGTCACATCGGCCTTGCCGGCGGATTTGATGGCGGAGTTGACGGAATATTTCTCCACCGTGTCCGTGATGCGGGTGCGGCGCCGGACGCCCGCCGTGTCCACGAAGACATAGTCCTTGCCGTCCACGGCGAAGCGTACGTCCACGCTGTCCCGGGTGGTTCCCGCCACATCGGAGACGATGAGGCGGTTCTCCCCCGAAAGGGCGTTGATGAGAGAGCTTTTGCCCACATTGGGTCTGCCCAGCATGGCGAGCCGGAGAGCGGGCGGCTGCTGAGCCTCGGTGTAGGCCTCCTCCGGGATCATTTTTCCCAGCAGCTCGGCCAGCTCGTTGATCTGGTGGCCGTGCTCGGCCGAGACGGCCAGCAGCGGAAAGCCCAGGGCGTGAAACTCTCCCGCCAGGCGGTCGGTCAGCTCGGCGCCGTCCACCTTGTTCACCACGCAGAGCACGGGCCTGTTCAGGCGGCGGATATGGTTCGCCAGATATTCGTCGGTGGGCAGCAGGCCGTCGCGGCCGTCCACCACCAGGGCGATGACGGCGGCTTTGTCCGTGGCCATGTGCACCTGGCGCAGGATCTCGGCCTCAAAGCCCCGGATGCCTTCCGGACCTTCCTGCACGGCGGCCCGCTCGTCCAGGGTGATGCCGCCCGTGTCGATGACGCCGTACTCGGGCTGGCCCCGGCGGCGCACGACGCCCTCCAGGGCGTCGCGGGTAATGCCCGGACGGTCGTGGGTGATGGCCCGGTTGGAGCGGATGAGCCTGTTGAAGAGCGTGGACTTGCCGACATTGGGCCGGCCCACAAGGACAACCTGGGGAAGGGCGCTGGGCATGGGACTCCGAAAAAAGGCTTTGAAAAGATGAATCAGGGGGCGCTGCCCGCGGAACGCAGGGGCTCGGACGGGCTCTGATGCCCCGCGGGCGCGTCGTCCTCGGGGAGAAGCAGGGGAGCGGGGAGGCCTGTCACGGCGAGCTGTCCGGGCCAGCGGGGGAGCGCCGTGTATTCTCTGCCGTCCGCCAGGCGGAGCCTGACGGCGTGCAGGCAGAGAGGGACATCCCGGGAGGCCTGACCGTATTTGCCGTCTCCCAGGACCGGATGGCCGGTCTGGGCCATCTGGACGCGGATCTGGTGGGTGCGGCCCGTGAGGAGGCGGATGAGGAGGAGAGAACGTGATTCGGTGCGCGTCAGGGGCCTCGCCACAAGGAGGGCCTCCACGCCCCTGGAGGGATCGTCCGAAGCCGTGACCCGTTCCTGACCGCCGACCAGGCGCTTGCTCAGGTAGTGGCGCAGGAGTCTGTCTTCCGCAAAGGGCCAGTAGCCCTGGACCCAGACCAGGTATTCCTTGTGGAGGCCCGTGCGGGTGCGCAGGGCCTCATGGGCTTTCTGCAGGGCGGCAAAGCTCTTGGCCACGAGGAGCAGCCCGGAGGTGTCCTTGTCCAGACGGTGCACGGGACTGGGGGCAAAGGCGCCGGGGGCGGCGAGGCTCCTGCAGCGCAGGGTCATGGCGTCCGCGTGACCGGTGCCTGGCTGGGTGGGCAGCCCCGAGGGCTTGAAGACGGCCCAGTAGTCCTCGTCTTCGGCGATGACTTCCACGTCCGGGATTTTTCTGGGCTGGGGCCTCAAGGGGAGGCGGGGTTTCCCCTCACGGAGGGCCTGCTGGCGCTGGCGGGCGGCGTTCGCCTGGCTCGCCAGACTGTCCGCGAAGGGCGGCATGCGGACGAGGTCGCCCTCGTTCACCCGCACAAAGGGCTGGATGCGGGCCCCGTTGAGGCGGATCTGGCCCGTGCGGATCCAGCGGTGGAGCAGGGTGGCCGGCAGGCCGAAGCGGTGCTCCAGCAGACTCATGAGCTTCTGTCCCGCTTCCGTCCCGTCCACCGTGAAGCCCGCGGCTGCGCGGGCGGCCGTTCCCTGGGGGCTCATGGGCGCCTCCCGGGGGCCCTGCCGGACGGCGGGGGAGAGGAAAGCAGGCGGAGCTGCGGAGGATGGGAAATTCTTTCAGGGCTGCGCGCCCGCGGGGCGGCAGGGGTTTCAGGGAAACCGGGCGTCGGAGGCTGCGGCCCGGCAGGGTCGTCGTTGTCAGGATGCATGCAGATCCTTGGGCTGGAGTGTCCGGCAGGCCATATGACTGACCGGAAAAAGAGCCTGAAGACGGGCTTCAGAGAAGAGGGAAACTTACTTTGCCCCTGCGGGACTCGTCAAGTGGGGGGGGGCAAGGGCTCCCGCAGGCAGGTTTGGCCCCGTTCCGTCCGGACATTCCGGGCTGCGGGGCAGAGGGACTTTCCCGGGGCGGCGCGTCTGCCAGCCCTTCCTCATGCAGGAAGAGCGGAGACGTCTCCGGGCCCCGGACCCGGGTCCGAACGGCAGAAAGGGGCAAGAAAAAGGAAGGATGGGGTCTGGACAGGACCCGTGTTTCCTGCCTAGAGGGAGGAAAAATGGGCGGGGAATGCGCCCTGCCCGGGAGAAAGTCCATGCAGCAGAAGCGACCTGTTCATCTCATAAGCCGCCGCGGCTTTGTCCGCGCCGGTCTTGCCCTGGGCCTTGCCGCGGGCCTCGCCCCCGCGGCCGGCGAGGTCTTTGCCGCCGAAAGCGCCGTGCTCATTGTCTATTATTCCCGCACGGGCAACACCCGCGCCGTGGCGGAAATGATCCGCGAGGCCACGGGCGGCGATCTCGTGGAGCTCAGGACCGTCAAGCCCTATCCCGCTGACTATGACGCGGTGGTGGATGTGGCCAAAAAGGAACTCAGAGCCAAAGCCCGTCCGGCCATCAGCACCGACATTCCGGACATGGCCAGATACCGCACGGTCTTCGTGGGCTATCCCTGCTGGTGGGGCACCATGCCCATGGCCTTCTTCACCTTCCTCGAAAAGTACGATCTGAGCGGAAAGGTCGTGGTGCCCTTCACCACCCACGGCGGAAGCGGCTTCGGGGACAGCCTGAGCGATCTGAAAAAGCTCTGCCCCAGGTCACGTATTCTCAAGGGGCTGGCCGTGCCGGGCAATCAGGCCCGCGGCGCGAAATCCAGCGTGGAGTCCTGGCTGCAGAGCCTGGTCTTCTGACAGGACCTTCGCGGGCGCGTCCTGCGCCGCGAAGACAGGGAAAAACAGAAGCCTGTCCGCCTTTTCAGGGACGGACAGGCTTTTTTCGGCCCCGCGAAGGGTGCCGCCGATCTCTTTCCCGGGGGATCAGCCGCCCAGGACTTCCCGGAGCTTCGCCGCCTGGGCCTGCATCTCGTCCATGGACCCGTACTTGCCCTGGGGCCAGAGCCTGAGGCCGTCGCCCGGGAAACGGGGGATGAGATGCCAGTGCAGGTGGTCCACCATCTGGCCGGAGTCGCGGCCGTTGTTCTGCTGGATGTTGACGCCCGTGCAGCCCGTGACCTTCATGAGGGCTTTGGTGATGGTCTGCATGGCGGAGAGCACCTCGCAGCCGATGGACGGATCCGCGTCCCGGATGTCCGCGCAGTGCTTTTTGGGGATGATGAGGGTGTGGCCCTTGTGGACGGGGTTCAGATCCAGAAAGGCGTAGAGGCTGTCGCTCTCATAAACCTTGCAGGAGGGGAGCTTGCCTTCGCAGATGAGGCAGAAGATGCAGTCGTCGGGCATGGCGGGTACCTCTCGGATAAGTTGACGGAAAAACGGAAAAAAGGACTCACTGCCTGCGGGCGCCTCTGCCCTGGCCGCCCGTTTCGTGGCGGGTGCGGGCGGCCCTGGCAAAGGAGGAGGGGGCGGGGAGCGGGGCTTTGTCTTCCCTGCGGGCCTGATGCTCGGCGGCCGTCGGCCCGGCCTCGCCCATGGGCGGAAGAAGGCCCTGACGGATGAGGAGCAGGGCTTCGGCGCCGTGCCTGACGGCCCGGGCGTGTTCCCGGACCATGGCGTTCTGCGCCTGGCGGCTCAGATCCCTGAGCACCGTGGGCTCGTAGACGGCCACCCGGTGCAGGTCGGATCCGGAGGGCCCGTAGGTCATGCCCAGAAGGGGCCAGCGCCAGCGCTTCTTCTCCTCGCTGTACCGGAAGGCGTAGGCCTCCACATGGCTCTGGCGGTCCGTGAGGAGAAGGGCCAGAAGGCCGTCTTCGGTCTTTCCTTCCAGGAGCATGTGTTCCTGAGGCAGGGGAAGAACGCGCTCTTCCCTGTCAAAGAGGGAGGGTCTGGGGGAATCCGGCAGGGCCCGGATCCTTTCAGCCAGGGAAGCCTCGTCGCCGAAATCATAGGCCGTGGCCCTGAGAAGCCGCGCGCGCAGCTCGTCCAGGGTCTTCCAGGTGAAGAGAAGACCCTTGCGCCGCAGGGGCAGCATGTCCAGGGAAAGCTGATGGAGCAGGGCTTTGCGCCACATTCCTGCGCCTCCGGAAAAATCAGCGGGGCCGGTATCCGGCCAGGGCGGAGCCCAGGCCCAGGAGACTGCCCAGTTCGCAGAGCCGGGCCTTTTCCGGGGCGCCGGGCTCGGGGAGCCCGAGATCGTTCATTTCGGCGAGCACCGCGTCGGCGCGGCCGTGCCAGACGGCGAGCTCCCGGGAAAGGCTCTCCAGGTCGGGTTCTCTGTCCAGCAGGTCCAGCCAGCGCGTCGAGGCGCCGCTTTCGGAGACGAAGCGCGTCATGACGAGTCTCGCGCCGGGCCCGAGGGGGCCCTGGGTCCAGAGGAGAGCCAGGCGCAGGGCGGCCCTGGCGTCCGCCTCCGAGGGACCTTTTTTCCGGCCGAGCATGTCTCCCAGGAAGGAGCCGGCGCCGGAGAAGAATTTCTTCGCCGTGGCCGTGCCCGCCCGCACGCTGCCGGCGGCCCCGCTCACGGCGTCCGAGACGCTGTCGGTGCCGCGCTGGACGCTTTCCACGGCCGAGCCGATGCCTCCGGCCACGGCATCCGTGACGGCTTCGCCGCCGCGCAGCACGAAGGTTCCGGCCGTGGAGGCCGCGCCGGCCAGACTGTCCGCCATGGAACGGGCGGCGTTCTTCGTCTTTTCGGCGCAGTGTCCGGCCATGCTGCCGGCCATTCCCCTGAGCTGTTCGCTGAGACCCGCCGTGATGTCGCCCAGGCATTCCTTGGAGAGGGTCAGCATGGTGCTGCGGATCTCGCGGGTGGAGAGGGCGGCCGCCGAGTCGGCGTTCAGGCCCGTGTAGCAGAAGGCGTTCTTGGTGAGCACGCCCGTGCGGATGGCCAGCAGGCCGTTGGCCGCGCCGTCCAGCATGGCGGCGGAAAAGTGGTGCATCATGGGCCCCAGGAAGGGCATGGTGGTGCTCGCCATGGCGGGCGCCGTGGCGGGCACAAGGGCGCTCAGGGCCTCCGTCACCGTGCGGGGAATGTCCAGGGCGTCCAGGGAAAAGGCCACGAAGGCGGACGAGGAGACCGTGGTGTAGACGCTCCAGATCTCCGCGGGCGCCGGGCGCTGGTTGTAGATGCCGGAAATGCGCCAGACCATGCGGGCAAGGGCCAGAAAGACGATGAGGGCGTCCAGCCGGCCGTTCTGGGCCAGGGCCGTGCCCAGAAAGACCTTGCGGGCGTCGGACTTGATGATTTCGTGGGCTTTTTCGTCCAGCACGGCCATGGCCCTGGCGTCAAAGTCCGGCTGGGAGGGACTGATCCCCGCCGCCTGGACCAGGGGATTGTCTCTGAGACGCCGGCGGAGCTCCTTCGCGAAGGCTTCGCGTTCGGCCGGGCCGGAGTCGGGTCTGAGAATGAGCTTTGCCTGTCTGGGGAACCAGGCCCGCCAGAGCAGGAGAAAGCCCAGGGCCTCCAGAAGGGTCAGGACAAGAAAGACCAGCCAGCCCGTGCCCGGCGCGCAGGACTCCGCGAGCTGCAGGGCGAAGACGTTGAACTGGAAGAAGAGAACGATGAGAACCGCCAGAAAGAGGACGGCGGAGTATTTCAGCAGTCGAAGGATGAGATGCATGGGATCTCCCTCGGGTGCGCGGGCTGCCGATCCGTACGGGGCGGCCTTTGCGGGGACAGGGTCCGGCCGGGACCGGAGGCCGGGCTTCTTCCGAAGAGAATGCGTTCCCGCCCGCGGATGGTCAAGGGGCTTTCCGCGCCCCGTCCGTCCCGGGGACGGCTCCCCGCGGAAAACGGAAAAAAAGGGGCCGCAGGTTTTCCCCGCGGCCCCCCTTGTCGGTATTTCTGGCTCCCCAAGACGGACTTGAACCGCCAACCTAGTGATTAACAGTCACCCGCTCTGCCGATTGAG
>CAZFTQ010000013.1:0-26978 GCA_964522365.1 uncultured Desulfovibrio sp.
GTATAATAAGAAGTAAAAAAGAGGAAAAAATCTCTTTTGGGGAGGCATTATCTTTAAAAAAATTCAAAAAAAAGAAAAATTCCTTTTTTGCATCGGTCTCAAACAGTCAGATCCGCATACAAAAAAGATTTTGCAGAGGCGATGCGGAATGCAAAGCATGTTTCCCATAAATATCCTTATCCTCGGCAAGTCAGGCGTGGGCAAATCCAGTCTGCTGAACTACCTTTTTGGCAGGGAAGTCGCAAAGACAGGCACCGGCCGGCCAGTCACCGGCGAAGGCATCTTCCGTCTGTGCGGGTTTGAGCATAACGGAGCGCGGTTTGCCATTTTCGACAGCTGGGGTCTCGAAGCAGACAAAGCGGAACGCTGGAAAAACCTGATTGAAGGAAAAATCTCAGCTCGTCGAAACAAGGAGATCAGCGAGTGGTTCCACACCATTCTGTACTGCGTTGACGCCAAGCAATCGCGGCTGGAAGACTTTGAAATCAAAAGCATCCTCCAGCCTCTGGAACAGCTGGGCAACCGTGTCATCTTTGCCCTGACGAAAAGTGACATTGCTTCCGCAGAGGAAAAAAACGCCCTGCGCAGACGCATCTCTGAACATTTTCCCAAAAGCAGACAGGCTGAACTGTCTTGCGTCGAAAAGGTTCTGCGCGGAGGCCGAAGAGTTGCGCAGTCCGGCAAAGAGGAATTGCTTGCCTGCTGTCTTGACAACCTTGTTGAAAACTGCACACTGACAGCTTTTCATCGCTTTGGAAAAGATCTTTCAAATAATTTTGACTCAGAAAAAAATAAATTTCTTTCAAAATTTTCAGAAATAACAGGAAAAGCATTCATTTTTGCATATGATGAAGAATGCAAACGAAAAACAATAAACTCCATGCAGTCAGCTCTTGTTAGAAGCGTACAAGTATCATGCCTGAAACTCAAAAAGGATCTGACCATCATTCAATCTCTGGCAGAACAGATGGAAATGGCCTTTCATATTTACCCGGACTTCGGCCTGTGGATAAACAACAGCCTCCTCCCTGAATCCGCACGGACCATAGAAGGCTGGGACAACAATGCCGGTGAATATATCAGAGATTTCTTCCTGCAAATAAATCCCCTGCTGCGTATTGTTATCGGGGGGCGGTCTGAGATTTACAAAACGCAAGTTTCAGAGGCCTATGATACAGCCAGCCGCGAGCTCCATGACAAGATACTCAGCCGGGCAAATCTCCTGAGAGACAGGATTCTTGACCAGGTGCGGGCTTCTTAGCAGAAAAAGATCTGATTTCTGTTTTCCTCAAACTTGGGGTACACTGCCCCGCATGAACAGATCAGACATCCTGACCCTCCTCTTTGAAACGCCGACCGCTGAACTTCGTGAGCGGGCGCAGGAAGTGCTTGCCCGGGAAAAAGGCCGTCATGTCTTTACCCGGGGACTCATCGAGTTCTCCAACGTCTGCCGCCGCAACTGTCTCTACTGCGGCCTCAGGGCCGCCAACAGCCACCCTGCCCGCTATGTCCTCTCCAGGGAGGAAATCCTCGCCCAGGCGGCCCTGGCCGCGGCCCGCGGCGCGGACACCATCGTGCTCCAGTCCGGGGAATACCCTGTCTCAGCCGTCTGGCTCGCCGAGATCATCGAGCGTATCAGCAAAGATCTGCGCCTGCCGGTGACTCTGAGCGTGGGCGAGCACAGCCGGGCTGACTACGCCCTCTGGCGCGAGGCCGGCGCCGCGCGCTATCTCATCAAGCACGAAACGGCTGACCCCGATCTCTACGCCCGCCTGCACCCGGGCTGGACCCTGGCCGGCCGCGTGGCCCATCTGCGCACGCTCACGGAACTGGGCTACGAGACGGGCACAGGTTTCATGATCGGCCTGCCGGGCCAGCGGCCGGAAAGCCACGCCGATGACATTCTCCTCGCCAGAGAACTCCATGCAGCCATGTGCGGCGTGGGCCCCTTCCTGCCCCAGAAGGACACCCCCCTGGGCAGATATCCCGGCGGCACGGCGGAGCTCACCCTGCGCGTCCTCTCCGTCCTGCGCCTGGCCCTGCCCTGGGCCAATCTGCCGGCCACCACAGCGCTCGCCACGGCGGATCCGGCAAAGGGGCAGACCGAAGGTCTTCTGGCCGGAGCCAATGTCCTCATGCCGAGCTTTACGCCCGTGTCCGTCCGGGAGGACTACACCCTCTATGATGACAAAAACCGCGTGGACATCGCGGGCGCCATCAGGGCCATTGAAGCGGCTGGCAGAAGCCACAGCCTGAAACTTCCAGACTGAAGCCTGGCGCGCCAGGACGATCCACGAAAAAAAGGGCCTGCGGCTGCTGCAGGTCCTTTTCTCTGTCAGGCTTCCCGCGCTGATTCTGATTTCAGGCAGGGTGCATGAGCGGCTCTTTGCCGTCCAGGGCAGTCAGATGTCCGGAGTGAAAGAGGGATTCCCTGAAAGCCGGCGCCGATCCGGCGAAGGGGGCGTTCAGAGAACAGCCGACGGGCAACAGACGCGGGCATGATTCCGTCAGACGAAATCAGAATCCGCACCCCCGCAAAACTTTCCGGTTTGACAAACCCTAGAAGCGGAAGTCGCGCCTGCCCTGCTCGATGGCCTTCAGGTTGCGGCGGGCAATCTCCCGGACGCGGTCGCTCGTGACCTTTTCGAGCTCCTGTTCAATGAGGGGCCCGCCCACCTTCCGGGTCTCCTCCGAGGCGTAGTCCTCCAGGAATTCCTTGAGGGTCATGAGGGCGTTGGGGTGGCAGCAGTTGAGGATCTGGCCGCTCTTGCAGAGGCTCATGAAGCGGTCGCCCGTGCGGCCCTCCCGGTAGCAGGCCGTGCAGAAGCTCGGAATGTAGCCCAGTTCCATGAGCCAGCGCACCACTTCGTCCAGGGTGCGGGTGTCGCTCACGTCAAACTGCGCCGAGTTTTCCTCCTCGGGCTCGGGCTCCACATAGCCGCCCACGCTGGTGCGGGAGGCGCCGCTGATCTGGGAGATGCCCAGGGGCAGCACGCGCTGGCGCACGGCCTTGCTCTCGCGGGTGGAGACGATCATGCCCGTGTAGGGCACGGCCAGCCGCAGACAGGCGGTGATCCTGGCAAAGGTGTCGTCGTCGATGCCGTTGCTGAAGCTGTCGGGGTCGATGTCGTCCGCCTTCTTGACCCTGGGAATGCTGATGGTGTGAGGCCCCACCCCGTACGCGGCTTCCAGATGCTCGGCGTGCATGACGATGGAGGCAAATTCATAGCGGTAGGAATGAAGACCGTAGAGCACGCCCAGGCCCACGTCGTCGATGCCGCCCTGCATGGCCCGGTCCATGGCCTCGGTGTGATAGGCGTAGTCGTGCTTGGGACCAGCCGGGTGCAGCATCCCGTAATCTTTCCTGTTGTAGGTCTCCTGGAAGAGGATGTAGGTGCCGATGCCGGCTTCCTTGAGGAGACGGTAGTTCTCCACGGTGGTGGCGGCGATGTTCACATTGACGCGCCGGATGGCCCCGTTTTTGTTCCTGATGGAATAGATGGTCTGAATGGACTCGAGAATGTACCCGATGGGATTCATGACCGGATCTTCGCCGGACTCAATGGCCAGACGCTTGTGGCCCATGTCCTGGAGCGCCACGACTTCCCTGGCGATGTCTTCCTGAGTCAGCTTCTTGCGGGCAATATGCCTGTTCTGGCGGTGATAGGGACAGTAGACGCAGCTGTTGACGCAGTAATTGGAGAGATAGAGCGGCGCGAACATGACGATGCGGTTGCCGTAGAAGTCTTTCTTGATCTGTTCGGCAAGCGCGAAGATCTCGGCCGTGACATCGGGCATGTCACAGGCCAGAAGCACTGAGGCATCCCGATGGCTCAGGCCCCTGCGCAGACGGGCTTTGGCCAGAATCTCTTCCACGGCGGCCCGGTCAGAGGCGTACCTGTCGGCATAGGCCAGGGAAGCCAGCACTTCGGCATGGTCGATGAAGTCCTCGGCATGGGGCGATTTGGGATCGTACACGGGCTCTCTCCTCAGACAGACAAAAAAAGGAAGGCGGAGCGTGGGGGCATCTCTCGCCGTGTCTGTCCAGCCAGCGCGGGGGAAGTCCTGCGGCACGCTTTCTCCTCTCATAGCACACAGAGGCCGCAAGGCAAAGAGCCTCGCGTGAGGAATGCCGCCGCTTTTCTTTCCCTCCCCGCCTGCCGCGGCCAGGCTTTCCTCCTCGTGTGAAAAGAGGCGGGCGGCGAGACCCTCGGAGCAGTCCCTCTCCGCGCGCCCCCGGACACCTTGTGCGCCAGACGGGAGACTGTCAGCGCGCAGACGCGCTCAAGATCACAGGGGTTCACAGGGACGCCCTGCCCTGCCCACCGTGGGGCGAGGCCTTCGCCACGGGAAAGTGCGCCCTGTCCTGAAGGCCATGGCTTCTCCCGCCGCACCTTTTCTGCCTGGGGATCTCCAGGACGGATCGCGCTCCGCCGCCCGCAGACAGCCCTTTTTCTCCCGCTTTTTCCCGCAGGCGGAATCCGTCCGCCGGGAGCGGCGCCCGCCCGGGGCCTCCTTGATCGGATGGCCTCGTGATGTATAGTCCTCCGGCAGCATTCCAGAGGAGGCACGAGATGGAAGACACACCCAAGGGACTGAGGACGCACATCGCCCTCTTCGGCCGGCGCAACGCCGGCAAGTCCTCCCTGCTCAACGCCCTGGCCGGCCAGACCGTGGCCATCGTCTCGGAAAAACCCGGCACCACCACGGACCCCGTGGAAAAGACCATGGAACTCCAGCCCCTGGGGCCGGTGGTCCTGGTGGACACGGCGGGCATTGACGACGAGGAGGGGCTGGGACCCCGGCGCGTGGAGCGCAGCCTCCAGATTCTGCGCCGCGCCGACGCGGCTCTCCTCCTCACCGAAGGAGGGACCTGGGGCGAGGCCGAAGACAGTCTCGCCCGGAAGCTTGTCCAGGCGGGCGTCCCCTTCGCCGTGGCGGCGAGCAAGGCGGATCTGCCGGGCTTTGTTCTCAGAAGGCCCGCCGGACTCCCGGAAGACGTGCCCGTCATCGCCGTCTCTGCCCGCACGGGCGAGGGTCTCGACGCCGTCCGCGGGGCCCTCGCGGCCCTTCTGCCGGAAGCCGGCCTTCCGGAACCGCCTCTGCTGAGCGATCTCCTCCCTGAGACGGGCCTCGCCCTGCTGGTGGTACCCATCGACAGCGGCGCCCCGAAGGGCCGGCTCATTCTCCCCCAGGTCCAGGCCATCCGCGATCTTCTGGACGGCCGCAGGCTCTGCCTCGTCACCACGGAGGCGGATCTGCCGGCGGCTCTCCAGGCCCTGAAGGAGCCTCCCTCCCTGGTGGTCTGCGACTCCCAGGTGGTCCGCACGGCAGACCGCCTCACCCCGCCCGAAATTCCCCTCACCACCTTTTCCATTCTCATGGCCCGCTTCAAGGCCGATCTTGTCCCGCTCGCCCGGGGCGCCGCGGCCCTCCGCCATCTCAGACCCGGCGACAGGGTCTGCATCCAGGAGGCCTGTTCCCACCACCCCCAGAAGGACGACATCGGCCGGGTCAAGCTCCCGCGTCTGCTCGCGAAACTGGCCGGAGGCCCTCTGGACACCGTCATGTCCGCCGGCAAGGAGATGTCGGATTTCCCCGAAGGCTGCCGGGCCGTGGTGCACTGCGGCGCCTGCGTCATCACCAGAGCCCAGATGCTGGCCCGCCTGAGGGAAGCGCGGCGGAGAGGCATCCCCATGACCAATTACGGCATGGCCATCTCCCTGGCCCAGGGCGTGCTCCTCCGCACCCTCTCCCCCTTCCCGGAGGCCCTGCGGGCCTTTTCCGAAGGCCTCGCCGGGCCCGATCCGGCCCAGGCCCTGGAGAACGCGGCAAAGCCGCGCTGACGGGAGCCGGCCTCCGCCCGCCTCTTCCCGGAGAGCGGAGCCTGATCGCACCTTGAGAAGCCCGCCCCGCCGGAACGCGGGGACCTGAAAGCGGAGCCCCGTCCGGACCTGTCCGGACGGGGCTCGCCTGTTTCCTGGGGCTTCGCCTGTCCCTAGTCGGTGAGGGTCAGGCGCGCCTTGTTCTCAAGGATGCTTTCCGTGGGCCTGTCGCTGCGGTCGGAATAGCCCGTGTGGAGCAGCTCGTGGGCCAGATGGGAATTGGGTTTTTCCAGGAATTCTTCATACATCTTCCTGAGCTGCGGATTGTTGTGGGACTGGCGCCGGGGCATGCCGCGGTCCAGGGTGTAGAGGGCCTTCTGGCGGGTGGCCGCGTGGGGATGGTAGTTCCCCTTGACCCGGGCGGTGCCGCCGCCGTCCACGCAGCCGCCGGGACAGGCCATGACCTCGATGAAGGTGTAGGGCGACTTGCCGGCCAGGGCCTGCTCGGCGAGGACGCGGGCGTTGCGCAGGCCGTGGCAGATGGCCACGCGGATGCTGCCCCGATCGCCGCCCAGGTCGATTTCGGCTTCCCGGACGCCTTCCATGCCGCGCAGGGGCGCGGCCTCGACGCCCTCCAGCTCCCTGCCGTTGAGCACGGCGTAGACCGTGCGCACGGCGGCTTCCATGACGCCGCCGGTGGTGCCGAAGATGACCGCGGCGCCCGTGGAGGCGCTCATGAAGGGATTGTCAAAGGGTTCGGGATCCACGGCCGCCAGATCCACGCCCATGCGGCGCAGCAGGCGGGCGAATTCCCGCACCGTGATGACCACGTCGTTGTCCGGCACGCCGTTTCTGGCGAGCTGGGGTCTGGCCGCCTCGTCCTTCTTGGCGATGCAGGGCATGATGGAGATGTTCCGGATGCGTGCCGGATCCAGCTCCATCTTTCCGGCCAGATAGGTTTTCACCAGGGCCCCCTGCACGCCCTGGGGGGACCTGGTGGTGGAGACATGGGGAAGAATGGCCGGGCAGTGCTTTTCGGCGTAATTGACCCAGCCCGGGCAGCAGGAGGTGAACATGGGGAGCACGCCGCCGTGGGTGATGCGATCGAGCAGTTCCGTGCCTTCCTCCATGATGACCACGTCCGCCGCGAAGTCCGTGTCGATGACCACGTCCGCGCCGATTTTCCTGAGGGCGGCCACGATCTTGCCTTCCACATTGACGCCGGGCGCGAAGCCGAACTCCTCGCCCAGGACCACGCGCACCGAGGGCGCGAAGCTGAAGACCGTGGTGATCTCCGGATCTCCCAGCCAGTCCAGCACCGTGTCGTTCTGGTCGCGCTCGGCCAGGGCGCCGGTGGGACAGACCAGGGTGCACTGGCCGCACTGGATGCAGGCCGAGGCGCCGTGGCCTTCGGCCATGCCCACGCCGATGCAGGCGCTCAGGCCCTTGCCGTCCACCGTGAGGGCGGCCACGCCCTGGATCTGGCGGCAGACCTCCACGCAGCGCAGGCAGCGGATGCACTTGGTCATGTCCCGGATCATGCCCGTGGCGCTCTCGTCCACGGGCCGTTCGGCGGCGGAGGGGGAAAGCCTGCGGGTGAAGCGGTTGCGGCGCAGGCCCACGGCCTCGCCCAGGTCCTGGAGCTCACAGTTGCCGTGCCGCGCGCAGGAGACGCATTCCTGGTCGTGGTCGGCAAAGATCATTTCCACCTGAGTGCGTTGCATGTCCCTGACATGGCGGGAGAAGGTGTCCACGCGCATGCCTTCCGCCATGGGGGTGTCGCAGGTGGTCACCATACGGGTGCCCGCGTCGTCGCTCACCTCGGCCAGACAGACGCGGCAGGTGGCGGGCTTGTGCTTCAGAGGTTCGTAGCGGCAGAGGGAGGGGATGAAGATGCCGTTGCGCCGGGCCACCTGCATGATGGTCTCGCCGGCCGCGAACTCGTATTCCTGTCCGTTGATGAATGCTTTCATGACTTCGTCCTTGTGGATCCCTTGTTTCGGCGAAGAGCGGTCACGCCTTGCCCGGAATGGGCGCGGCCGTCATCACGGAAAGAACGCGGTAGCAGCGCATGCAGCGGGCGGCTTCGGCCCAGGCCTCTTCCCGGGTCATGGTCTGCTCCACTTCCCGGAAGTTGTGGTCGCGTTCGGCCGGCGGAATTTCGCGCAGGGCCACTCTGGGCCGCTTTTCCTTCGCCGGCACGGGGGCGGGGCTCTCCATGAGGCGTCCCCCGGCGATCCACTCGCTCATGCGCCAGCGGGAGTCGAAGGGCACATGGTCGGTGGACAGGAACTGATCGATGGATCTGGCCGCGAAATAGGCGTGGCCCATGCCCATGATCATGGTGGTGGGACCCTTGGCCCTGGGACCGGAGGTGCAGTCGCCGCCGGCGAAGACGCCGCGGCGGCTCGTCTCGTGGGCCGCGTTGATGATGATGCAGTTTCTGCGGTCTCTGGCCACGCCCTCGTCGTCCCTGAGCATGCTTCTGTCGATGCGCTGGCCGATGGCCGCGATGACATGGGAACAGGGGATGACGCGTTCAGAGCCTTCGATGGGCCGCACGCCGCGCCGGCCGCTGGCGTCGGGCTCGGTGCGCTCCATGTCCAGGACCCGCAGGCCCTTGAGAACGCCGTTTTCCACCACCAGCGCGTCCTGGCCGCAGAGGAAGGTGAAGTCCACGCCTTCCTGACGGGCGGCCTCGATTTCCTCGCGGTCGGCGGGCATGTCGGCCTCGGTGCGGCGGTAGACCACATGGACCCTGCCGTCGGCCACGCGGGCCGCGGCGCGGCAGCAGTCCATGGCCACGTTGCCGCCGCCCACCACCACCACATCGCCGTGGAGCACGGGGGGCCGGCCGGCTTCCACGCCGTCGTAGACGCGCTCGAGGAAGTCGATGCCGTTTTCGTAGCCCTGCTGGTTCACGTCTTCGCCGGCCATGCCCAGGAAGGATCCTTCCTGGCAGCCGCAGCTGATGAAGACGGCCGAATAGCCCCGGGCGAAGAGGGCGTCCAGATCAAAGTCCCGGCCGAGCTGCTGATTGTACCGGATGACCGCGCCCATGGCCTCGACGATGCCGGTCTCTTCCTCCAGGGTCTCCTTGGGCAGACGGTAGACGGGAATGCCGTAGCGGATCATGCCGCCGGCCTTGGGTCTGGCCTCGAAGATGTCCACGGGATAGCCGCGCTCAAGCAGGTGGTAGGCGCAGGAGATGCCCACCGGGCCCGCGCCGATGACGGCCACGCGCCGGGATTTCGTCACTTTCGCGCTCTGGGCCCGGAGAACGCCCGAGGCGATGGCGCGGTCGGCGGCGTAGCGCTTGAGATTGCGGATGGAGACGGGCTCGTCCACCAGACCCCGGCGGCAGGCCTTTTCACAGCTGCGCACGCAGACGCGGCCGCAGCTGCCCACCAGGGGATAGTGGCGCAGCACCGTGTTGGCGGCGAGCTCGTCGTGGCCGTCCTTGATGTAGTCGATGTATCTGGGAATGTTGACGATGCCGGGACAGGCCTCGATGCAGGGGCTCGTCATGGCGCTGTAGAAGGCGCTGTCCTCCCCTTTCGGGCCCGGACGGAGATCCCCGGGGAAATGCTCGAGGGCGGCGAGCAGGGGCACGGGGCCGGTCTGCCCCACGCCGCAGAGGGAGGTCTCGGCCATCTGCCGGGCGACGGCCTCGATTTCCTGCCGGACGCCGCCTTCTTCGCCGGCCGCGGCGCGGGCCAGAAGATCCCGCAGAAGCGGCGCGCCGGTGCGGCAGGGGGAGCACTTGCCGCAGGATTCTGAGGCTACCTTGCTGAAATGTTTCCAGAGCGCCCAGAGCAGGGGCACTTCGGGGTCAAAAACCAGAAAACCCCGGTCGCTGAGGAAGATGCGGGCGGGATTGCCCTCGTTGAAGCTGTCGAAAAGGTCGAGATCCAGTCCCTGAGGGGTGGCGGAGGATCCTTTGCGGCTGTCGAAGACGGTGCCGTCCCAGACTCCGTAGACAAGTTGCGGCATGTGGCAGTCTCCAAAAATCCAGTGCGATCAGACAACTGACAAGGCGGCCGGGGTCCTTGCCCGGGGCCGGCCTTGCGTCCGCCTCCCATACCCCAAGGCGGGCTTTCTTTCAACAGACACCGGCCGGAAAGGCCGCTGGAAGCGCATTTTTCCCCGCTTTTCATGACGGGGATCACATATCTTCCCTCTGTTCACGATCGGGGGCAAAGGTGCTATGACCGATCCCGTTTTCCGTGCTGTCCCTCCCTCCGCAAAAAAGAGCCCGCCATGTCCGAAGCAAGCCGCAGCCCCGATGCCGAACCCGCCGCCATACTTGTGCGCGGCGCCAGGGTCCACAGTCTCAGGAACCTGGATGTGGACATTCCCCTCCACCGGGTGGTGGCCGTGGCCGGGGTCTCGGGCTCGGGCAAGTCCTCCCTCGCCCTGGGCGTGCTCTACGCCGAGGGCTCCAGACGCTATCTGGAGGCACTCTCCACCTACACGAGACGGCGCATGACCCAGGCGGCGCGGCCGCGGGTGGACGAGGTGCGCCACATTCCGGCGGCCCTCGCCCTGCACCAGCGCCCCGGGATTCCCGGCATCCGCAGCACCTTCGGGACGGGCACGGAGCTTCTCAATTCCCTGCGCCTGCTCTTTTCCCGCACAGGCAGCCACCGCTGTCCCAACGGGCACTACGCCGAGCCGAGCCTCGCCGTGGCGGCGGATCAGAAAATCGTCTGCCCGGTCTGCGGCGAGGCCTTCTACGGCCCTTCGGCCGAAGAGCTCGCCTTCAACAGCCAGGGCGCCTGCCGGACCTGCGACGGCACGGGCACGGTGCGCCGGGTGGACAGAAGCACCCTGGTGCCGGACGAGAGCCTGAGCATCGACGAAGGGGCCGTGGCGCCCTGGCGCAGCCTCATGTGGTCCCTCATGACGGACGTATGCCG
This sequence comes from uncultured Desulfovibrio sp., assembly GCA_964522365.1. Lineage (GTDB taxonomy): Bacteria > Desulfobacterota > Desulfovibrionia > Desulfovibrionales > Desulfovibrionaceae > Desulfovibrio. Next base: position 10,745 of record CAZFTQ010000013.1, read on the forward strand.
GTCCATGGGGGTGCGCACCGATGTGCCCTTCCGGGAACTCACGGAAGAGGAGCGGAAGATCGTCTTCGAAGGCCCGGCGGAAAAGAAGCACATCTTCTACAGGGCCAAGAACGGCAACGACTCCTGCGAGCTGGACTTCACCTACTACACCGCCGTCTACACCGTGGAAAACGCCCTGGCCAAGGTCCAGGACGAAAAGGGCATGAAGCGGGTGGAGAGATTTCTCACCGAGGACGTCTGCCCGGACTGTCATGGCACGAGACTCTCCGAAAAGGCGAGGGCCCCGAAAATCCGGGGCCTCTCCCTGGATCAGGTCTGCACCATGCCTCTGAGCGAGCTCGCGGTCTGGACGGCCGGGGTGCCCGCCTCCCTTCCCGCCCCGCTCAGGCCCATGGCGGAAAACATCTGCGAGGCCTTCGCGGCCACGGCGCGGCGGCTGCTCGATCTGGGGCTGGGCTACCTGAGCCTGGATCGGGCGGCGGGCACGCTCTCCACGGGGGAGCGCCAGCGCATGCAGCTCGCCCGGGCCGTGCGCAACCGCACCACAGGCGTCCTCTATGTGCTGGACGAGCCCTCCATCGGCCTGCATCCGGCCAATATCGAGGGTCTCAAGGGCGTCATGGCGGACCTGAAAAAAGACGGCAATTCCGTTCTTCTGGTGGACCACGACTGCCAGATTCTCCAGGCTGCCGACTGGTTTCTGGAGCTGGGGCCCGGCGCGGGCAGCGAGGGCGGAAGGCTCATCGCCCAGGGGACGAAAGAGGATCTGGAAGCCTCCCCCGTCTCCCGCATGGGACCTTTTCTGGCGGGCCGGGCCAGGCCCGCCCGTCAGGGCGCGCCCAGGGACGAGGTCTTCGCCAAAGGGCGCCTGCGCCTGGCCACGGGGGCCATCCACACGGTGCGGCCCCTCAGCCTGGAGATCCCCAGGGGCAGGCTCACGGCGGTGACGGGGGTCTCGGGATCGGGCAAGACCACCCTGGTGCTGGAAAGCCTCGTGCCGGCCCTTCAGGCGAAGCTCGCCGGAAAGCCCCTCCCAGCCCACGTGAAGGAGATCGAAGCCGAGGGCATCGAGCGGGTCCGCGTCATCGACGCGGCCCCCATCGGCATCAATGTCCGCTCAACCGTGGCCACCTACGCCAATGTGCACGACGAGCTGCGCAAGATTTTCGCCCGATCGCAGGACGCCCGGGCGAGGGGCCGCAAGGCGGGAGACTTCTCCTACAATACCGGAGCTCTGCGCTGTCCCGTCTGCGACGGCACGGGGGTCATTTCCCTGGACGTGCAGTTTCTGCCGGACGTGGAGATAAGCTGCCCCGAGTGCCGGGGCGCCCGCTACGGCCGGGAGGCCTGGGAGATCTTCCACCGGACGAAGGACGGCCGGAAGCTGTCCCTGCCGGATCTCATGGCCATGGACATCCGCTCGGCCCTCGAGGCCTGCCAGGGCCTCAGAAGCGTCTGCCAGCGCCTGGCCGTGCTGGAGAGTCTGGGTCTCGGGTACCTCACCCTGGGCGAGGCCACGCCCAGTCTGTCGGGCGGCGAGGCCCAGCGCCTCAAGCTGGCCGAGGAAATGGGCCGGATCCTGGGGGACAGTCTCTTTGTCTTCGACGAGCCCACCATCGGCCTGCATCCCCTGGATGTGCAGGTTCTGCTCAATGTCTTCCAGTCCCTGCTGGAGGGCGGAGCCACCCTCGTCGTCATCGAGCACGATCTCGACCTCATCCGCGGCGCGGACTGGGTGCTGGACATGGGGCCCGGGGGCGGCGGCGAGGGCGGAAGGCTCGTGGCCTGCGGCAGGCCCGAAGACATCGCGGCAAATCCCGGGAGCGTCACGGGCCGCTTCCTGGCCTGAGAGAAAGCCCCGCGGCAAGAGCGGGGCCGGGTCTGAGGAACAGGCGGGTCTCTACCAGGTGGGGGACTCCGCGAGCTCGTCGCTGAGCTTCCGCCAGTCCGGGACATGCCGGGAGAGCAGTTCGTAGAATCTGCCGTCGTGGCCCGGCACGAAAAAATGGCAGAGCTCGTGCACCAGGATGTATTCGAGGAAGCGCCTGGGCAGACGCGCGAGCTCGGTGGAGAGCCTGACGCTCTTCTCGGCGGGGGTGCATCTCCCCCAGCGCGAGATCATGCGCCGGCAGGTGCAGCTTCTGAGCCGCACCCCGAAGACCGCCTGCCATCGGGCGAGCAGGGCCGGGAGCTCGGCCTGGATCTGCCGCGCGTACCAGTCGTGGAGAAGAGCGCCCCGAACTTCGGCCGTGCTTCCCGGGGGCGCCGTGAGCAGGATCACTCCGTTTTCAAAAGTGACCTGCGGGGAGCCCTCCCGCACGCGCAGGAGATGGCGCTCGCCCCAGAGCATGTGCCGTTCGCCGTCAGCGTACCCGGGGGGCCTGTCTCCCCGCTTTTTCTGCCGCTCGATGCTCTCCCGGATCCATCCCGTCCTGGCGAGGAGAAAGTGCATGATTTCCTCCCTGCTCACATACAGGGGCGCCGAAAGCTCCACCGAGCAGTCCTGCCTGACCCTCAGGCGCAGACCGCGGATGTCCTTCCGCACCATGCGGACCGTGATGCCGTCAACGAGCAGATCTTCCGGAGGCTCCTGCCCCCTCCCTCTCCTCAGGCCGGACGAAGGGGTCTTTTCCGTCCGGGTCTGAGCGGGAAGGCCCGCCCCGGCGCCGGGATCCCCCTGACCGGACGAGGCGGGAGGGACCGTCTCCGGGCCCGCGGCGCCTGGTCCGGACGGATCCGGGGCGGGGAAACGCGCCCGGAGGTCCGGCGCGATTTCCTCGACAATCTCGACGATTTTCCAGTCGGGGATGTTCGGGGGCACCGTGAGAAGGACAAGTCTGTCCCGTGCCCGAAAGCCTATGGTCACGCGTGTGCGGGCCGTGTAGCGCACGTACACCTTGAACCCGGCGATGCTGAAATACCGTTCTCTGGCTGCCACTGACGAAGCTCCTTCTCCTCGGGGACCGTGGGGGATTGGCGGACATAGCCCCGCCGTGACGCCTTTCTACTTCGGAAAGGGCCAGGGACTCAAGCGCCGTCCGCCCCGGCAAGGGTCCGGCTTCCGCGTTCCGGTTCCTGAAAACGACAGAAAAGAGGAAGCCGATGCGCAAGCCTCCTCTTCAGCGGAAGCTGTCCCGGACAGGACACCCGTCCGCGGGCGCTCTGACGACGGAGGCTTTGAGAAGAGAACCCGTCTTTCCCATGGGATGCCCCGGCGCGGAGAGCAAGGGGACGGAAAAAATCGCTTTTCCCCGACATCTGTTTCTGACCCTGACCTGAGCTGTCCGGCCTGTCTGACACCTTCAGGAAAGAGTTCCGGCCCGGCACCCTCTTCTCCCCCACAGTTCATGCGGCTGCCCCGGCTTTTCGCCCTTCCGCGCCCTGCGTTTTTCGGGGATTTCCGCTGACAGGCGTCTTCCTCTCCCGGGGCGGACCCGGCGCTGCCGGAAAGTTTTCCCTTTCCCGAGCGGGCGGGGCCTTTCTGCCGCGGCAGCGTTCCGGCCGGACACCCCGGCCTGCGGGACAGGGGGAAAGAGCGTCGCGGGACGCCTTCCTTCTCCGTCATTCCCGCGACAGCCCGGATCCTCCCGGATGAAGGGATTGACAGCGTTGGGCTTTCGGCTAGGATAGCTCTTTCATGACAAAAAGCGGAGGTGTCACCATGCCGGAAATACAGTGGAAGTATTACGCGGGCCGCGGGCCTGAAGTGAACGAGATCCTTGCCCGCATGCAGCAGGCCTGGAGTTCCGTGCAGGCAGCGCGCCGTTCTCTCATGGACGAATACGGCGCCAACGGTCTCATGCCCGGCGACAGGAAGCGCTACACCGTCACGGCGCTCCTCTACTACGAGAAGCCCCCCTACAACTTCATGCAGTGCACGCTCTCGTCCAGCAAGACCCCGGACGGGCGGGAATACTACATCGCGAGGCCCAGCCTCCGGCACCAGGAGGGCCGGCTGCTCGCCGAGAAGCTCGCCTCCCCGGCCGTGACCTTTGATCAGAGCAACGAGCTCATCAATCTTCTGGGCGTCAACTGCATGGCCGACTTCAAGGCCTCGGCCAACCAGACGAGCAGCAGCATGGTCTGGTCCAGCGCGGAACGCGTCGAGGATGTGGTTCTCGTCCGCATGCCCGCGGACGTGTCCAAGCAGCACATCCTGGGGCGCGCGCCCAAGATCCCGCGCTTTCTCAAGCTGGTGAAAAAAGAGATCTACGAAGCCGCCCTGGCGGGCGACTTCTCGGGCCTCAGGCAGCCGCCCGCCCGCTGATCCCGGGGTCCCCCGCACGCGCCTTTTTCCCGCCCGGCCAGACTGATGTCCGGGCGCTTTTCTCCCCCTTCCCGCGGATCCCAAGGAGGCAGCCCGTGGCCAGTGAACCGGACAAAATCATCTATTCCATGCTGCGCGTCTCCAAGCGCCACGGGCAGAAGGAAGTCCTCAAGGACATCAGCCTCTCCTATTTCTACGGCGCCAAGATCGGCGTGCTGGGCCTCAACGGCGCGGGCAAGTCGAGTCTGCTGAAAATTCTGGCGGGCGTGGACACGGCCTTTGACGGCCGCACGGTGCTCGCCCCGGGCTACACCATAGGCTATCTGGAGCAGGAGCCCCTGCAGAACGAGACGAGGACCGTGCGCGAGGTGGTGGAAGACGGCGTGGCTCCCCTCAAGGCCATCGCCGAGGAATTCGAAGCCATCAACGCCCGGTTCGCCGAACCCATGGACGACGCGGAAATGGAGGCGCTTCTGGAGCGCCAGGCCAGGGTTCAGGAGGAGATGGACGCCAGGAACATCTGGGATCTGGACTCCAGACTGGACATGGCCATGGACGCCCTGCGCTGTCCGCCCGCCGACATGCCCGTGCCCCTCATCTCCGGCGGCGAGCGCCGCCGCGTGGCCCTCTGCCGGCTACTGCTCACGGCCCCCGACATTCTCCTTCTGGACGAGCCCACCAACCACCTGGACGCCCAGTCCGTGCAGTGGCTGGAAGACTATCTCCACGGCTTTCCGGGCACGGTCATCGCCGTGACCCACGACCGCTATTTCCTGGACAATGTGGCGGGCTGGATCCTGGAGCTCGACCGGGGCCGGGGCATCCCCTGGAAGGGCAATTATTCCTCCTGGCTGGAGCAGAAGGAAAAGCGCCTGGCCCTGGAGGAAAAGACCGAGAGCGAGCGGCGCAAGACCCTGGCCCGGGAACTCGAATGGATCCGCATGGCCCCCAAAGGCCGCCACGCCAAGGGCAAGGCCCGCATCAACGCCTACGAGGCCCTGCTCTCCCATGAAAGCGCCAGGCGGGCCAGGGATCTGCAGATCTACATTCCGCCGGGACCGCGTCTGGGCAAGGTGGTCATCACCCTGGACAAGGTGTCCAAGGCCATGGGCGACAGGCTCCTCATCGACTCTCTGAGCGCCATCATCCCGGCGGGCGCCATCGTGGGCATCATCGGCCCCAACGGCGCGGGGAAGACCACGCTCTTCAAGCTGCTCACGGGCGAGGAAAAGCCCGACGCCGGCACCGTCCGGCTGGGCGAGACCGTGCGGCTCGCCTGCGTGGACCAGACCCGGGCCTCCCTGGAGCCCGGAAAGACCGTCTACGAGCTCATCAGCGCGGGCCGGGACGTCATCAGTCTGGGGGGCTTCGAGATCAACGCCCGGGCCTACTGCAACCGCTTCAACTTCAGCGGCGCGGACCAGCAGAAAAAGGTGGAGCTGCTCTCCGGCGGCGAGCGCAACCGCCTGCACCTGGCCATCATGCTCAAGTCCGGCGCCAATGTGCTCCTCCTGGACGAACCCACCAACGACATCGACGTGAACACCATGCGGGCCCTGGAAGACGCCCTGGACAACTTCGCCGGCACCGTCCTCGCCGTGAGCCACGACCGCTGGTTCCTGGACCGCATCGCCACCCACATCCTGGCCTTTGAAAACGAGAGCCAGGTGACGTACTTCGACGGCAATTACAGCGAGTACGAAGAAGATCTGAAAAAGCGTCTCGGCAAGGACGCGGCCCAGCCACACCGGGCCAGGTTCAGGAAGTTCACCCGCTGACCCTCTGTCCGGCCAGTCCCTTTTCTCCCCCCGCCCGTTCAGGTCCCCGACGGGCGGGGCTTTTTTTCCTCCGGAAGAAGCGGAGCGGACAAAAAAAAGCGCCCCCGCGCCCCTGTCCTTCTTCAGGGGCGAAGGCGCGGCTTCAGTCCGCCTCAGCGGGCGGGCCCAGCGCAGGCCTTCCGGAACAGGATGCGGCGGCCTGCTCCGGCGCGGAAGAATCAGCCCGGCTCCCGGAAAGGACTTTCAGGATTGTCCCGGATCATCCCGGATCCCCGTGTCCCCGGATCGGGGGGAAACTCTCTCCGGGAGACTTCCCTCTGCCGGTTCAGGCTGAAGACGGCACGGTTTCGATAAGTATGCAGATATCTTGATTTTTTGCCCGGTGCAGTCTCAGGATTTCTCCGGCAGGGGCTCCACGAGCAGGCCCTGCGCGCAGAGGCCGGCCGGACGCACCCGGAGGAAGTCCCTGCGCCCGGGAAGAACTCCGTCAGCGCCGGGACGGAGCGCCTCCGCCCGGATCCAGCAGGGCGTGTAGCAGGCGGCCACGGCGTGGACATGGCCCGGCAGACCCCTCGCCTCCCCGGCGTCCACGGCCACGGCGAGTTCCTCTTCGCGGCTCTGCCGCTCCCAGAAGGCGCGGGCCCGCGCGGCCGCCACGGATCGCACGAGGGCCGCCCTGGCGAGCTTTTCCTTTCTGGGGATCTGATCCGGAAAGGACGCCGCGGGCGTCCCCGGCCTGCGGGAATAGGGAAAGACATGGGCGTAGGTGAAGGGCGTCTCTTCCACGAAGCGGCAGAGCTCATCCACATCCGCCGGCGTCTCTCCCGGGAAGCCCACCAGGAGATCCGCCCCGAGACCCATGACCGGCCAGACGGAGGCGAGGCGCTCCAGGGCCCTCGTGAGGGTCTCCGGGCCGTAATGGCCGCGGCCCATGCGCCGGAGCACGTTTCTGCTCGCGTGCTGGAGGGAAATGTGCAGATGGGGCGCCGCGAGCCGCGAGCGGGCGAGAACCCCGCAGGCTTTTTCATCAAGCAGCGAGGGCTCCAGGGAACTGATGCGCAGACGCCTTCTGCCCGCGCAGGCGGGCGCGAGGCGCAGGTCCAGTCTCTCCAGGAGATCCCAGAAGTCCCCCCACTCCGGACGGTCCCTGCCGTACTGGCCCAGATTGATGCCCGAAATCATGATTTCCGCGTGATCCCGGAAGAGCCGTGCGGCCTCGGCCGCGGCTTCCTCAGGATCCCGGCTCACATGGGGCCCGCGGGTCAGGGGCACGATGCAGTAGGTGCAGCGGTGCGAGCAGCCGTCCTGCACCTTGAGGACGGGCCGCACCCGGCGGCAGGAATCGATGGCAAAGCCCGGCCAGGGCCGCTGTCCGTTCTCCCCCCGGCGGGCGGGTTCGGCGCTGAAGAGGCCCGCGCAGGACTCCGCATCCGGTTTCAGCCGGGCAAGAAGGCCCTCTATGACCTCGGGCCGGCAGAGCTCGGCCTTGCGTTCCTGCACCACCAGCAGATCGGCCTCGGGCACGGGAGCGCGGCGTCTCGGGACAAAGTCCGCCACGAGCCGCGCCGCGCAGCCCGTGAGCACGAGAACGGCCCCCGGCGCCTCGCGCCGCAGCCGGATGAGGGCGTTGCGGGCATCGCGCTCGGCGCGGCCCGTGACGGCGCAGCTGTTGACGAGGACGACCTGCGCCCGGGTGAGATCCCGGCATTCCAGGCCGCCGGCCCTGGTCCAGGCCTCGCGGACGGCCTCGGTCTCGTACTGGTTGACGCGGCAGCCGAAGGTGACGCAGCCGAAGAGCCAGCCGGTCTTTCCCGAAAAATCTGACATGTCCCTCACTGCCTACAGATCGCGGTATTCCGCCTGGGCCGCTTCGTACCAGTCGACGCCCAGGCAGTCGATGACGCAGACGGCGGGAAAGTCCCGCACCTCGATGCGGGCGAGAGCCTCGGTGCCGAGCTCGGGCCAGGCGAGGACCCGGTAGGAGGTGACGCAGCGGCTCAGCAGAGCCCCCGCGCCTCCCGTGGCCGCCAGATAGGGCACCCCGTACTCCCGCATGGCCTCCACCACGGCCCGGCTGCGATAGCCCTTGCCGATCATGCCTTTCAGGCCCGCCGCCATGAGCCGCGGCGCGTAGGCGTCCATGCGGCCGGAGGTGGTGGGTCCGGCCGATCCGATGGCGTCGCCCGGCCTCGCGGGCGAAGGCCCGCAGTAATAGACGACCTCGCCGTGCAGATCCACCGGAAGTCTGAGCCCCTCGTCCAGACAGGCGACCAGACGCTTGTGGGCGGCGTCCCTGGCCACCAGCAGGCTGCCGGAAATGAGCACGGTCTGCCCCGCCCGGAGGCCGCGGGCCGCGGCTTCGCTGAAGGGGGCCGTGAGGGAAACAGGCTGCGTCATGACGTCCTCCTAGAGCACCGCCCGGGCGTGGCGCGCCGCGTTGCAGTTGATGCTGACGGCCACGGGGAGGCTCGCGATGTGGGCGGGAGCCCACTCCACATGGACGGCCAGGGCCGTGGTGCTGCCCCCGAGACCCTGGGGACCGATGCCGGTCCTGTTGACCAGGGCGAGAAGTTCCTCCTCGAAGGCCGCGTACCTGGGGTCGGGGTTGCGGCTGCCCACAGGGCGCACGCAGGCCCTTTTGGCCAGAAGGGCCGCGAGTTCCATGGAGCCCCCCAGCCCCACGCCCACCACCAGGGGCGGGCAGGCGTTGGGTCCGGCCGCCCGGACCGCCTCGAGGACGGTGCGTCTGACGCCCTCGACTCCGTCCGCCGGCACGAGCATGCGCACCAGGCTCTTGTTTTCCGAGCCTCCGCCCTTGGGAGCCACGAGCAGGGAGAGCCTGTCGCCGGGCACGAGGCGCAGATGGATGACGGCGGGCGTGTTGTCGCCGGTGTTTTTCCGCTCGAAGAGGGGCTCGGCCACGCAGGAGCGGCGCAGAAAGCCTTCCCTGGTGCCCCGGGCGAGACCCTCGTTGACGGCCTCTTCCAGGCCGCCTCCGGTGATGTGCACCTCCTGGCCCAGGTCGATGAAGACGATGGTGAGCCCGGTGTCCTGGCAGACCGGCACGCCGGTTTCCCCGGCGATGGCGGCGTTCTCCAGAAGCCCGGCGAGAATCGTGCGGCCCACGGGGGAGCGCTCCGTCCGCCAGGCCTCCCTGAGGGCGGCCAGAAGCTCGTCCGGCAGGCGGCGGCAGGCCGTCTGGACGAGTTCCGCCACGGTGTCTGCGATCAAAGACGCGGAAATCTCCCTCATGATCCCTCCTCTTCCTTTTCGTCCGCGCAGGCAGGCTCCATCGGGGCGGGCCGGGGGAGAGCGGGGAAAGAAAGCTCTGCCCCCATGACGGGACGGGCTGCCAAGAATGGACTTTCCCCGCGCCCTCCGTCAAGGGCCCGCCGTCCGAAGCGCGAAGTTCTCCTCCAAGGCCCTTTTTCAGGACCTTTCTCCTGATCCGGGGAAAAATCGTTTTGCCTTTCCCCATGCCCTGTGCTAGATTTTTCAGCAAAGGCGGAGACAGTCCCTCGCCTGCCTGCCGGACCAGACAGGCCTCTCCCGCCCCGAAACCGCGCCGTCCGGACGCCCGCTTTCATGTCTGCGTGCCCGATTGCCCGGCACCTGGAGCTATCAATGGAAACGACTCCCGGCCTGCCCCTCCTCGGACAGGCTCTCCCCGAATTCACGGCCGAAACCACCCGCGGCACCCTGACCCTGCCCAGGGACGCCGCGGGAAGATGGCTCATCCTCTTCAGTCACCCGGCGGACTTCACCCCGGTCTGCACCACGGAATTCTGCTCCTTCCAGAAACGCATCGCGGCCTTCCACGAACTCGGCACCATGCTCGTGGGCCTCTCCGTCGATCCGCTCTCCTCGCACCTGAAATGGATCGAATGGATGAAGGAGAAGCTCCACTACGCCATCGAGTTCCCGATCATCGCCGACACGCACGGAGAAATCGCCGCCAGGCTCGGCATGATCCATCCCGGCAAGGGGACGAAGACGGTCCGGACCCTCTTCATCGCGGATCCCGAGGGCATCGTGCGCCTCACGATCTGCTACCCCCAGGAAGTCGGGCGCAGCCTGGACGAAATTCTCAGGGTCCTCAAGGCTCTTCAGGTGTCGGACTCGACCGGCTGCTCCATTCCGGCCAACTGGCCCAGAAACGGCCTCATCGGCGACCATGTGGTCATCCGTCCTCCGGCGGACGAGGAGCAGGGCCGGCAGAACATGTACCGCTACGAAGGCTACGACTGGTGGTTCTGCCACAAGCCGCTCTGATCCCCCGACTTTTCGCGCATCATTCGGACGGCCGCGGGGGCCCGCGGCCGTCCTCTTCCCGGATACCCGTCAACCCGCCTGACCGGGGCTTCAGCTGACCCCTTCGATCAGGACAAGGAGTGCTGCACGCATGGCAGATCCCAAAGACATGTGGCGTTGTCCCACCCCCAACTGCGGCTATGTCTACGATCCCGACCGCGGCGACCGCCGCGGCAAAATCCCCAAGGGCACCAGATTTGAGGACCTCCCGGACGACTGGGTCTGTCCGGTCTGCGGCGCCACCAAGAAAAACTTCCGCCGTCTCTCCGACGAAGTCTGATCGGGTCAGACCGGACCTTTTTTTTCGACAGCGAGAGCACGCCGCGTTCCCCCGAAGGATCGCGGCGTGCTTTTTTTGCCCTCTCTTCCGCGCCCGCGGGCGCCTTTCCCCCAAGGCTCAGGCCCGGTCCTGCCGCGTCCCCCGGCAGCGCGGAAAAGCGCCGCATCCCCAGAAAAAGCCCCTGGGCCCCTTTCGGCGGACCATGGGGCCGCCGCAGACGGGGCAAAGAGGAGCCTCCGGACTGCCGGGCCGCCTTCCGGCTTCCCCCGGATCTTCCCGGGGAGCGGATTCCCGCGGCTCTCCGAAAGGAACGTCCTCCTCAGGCAAGGGCGCATCTTCCTCAAAAAACGGCATTTCGTCCGGCGGAGGAGGTTCGTCTGGAGGCAGATCCACCTCCCCGTTCCAGGGCATCAGATCTTCCGGCGGCGGGCCCCCCGGGCCCGCGTCATACCGGGGCGTCACCTCCTCAGGGGACGGTCCGGCGTGAAGCCCCTGAGCCGGCGCTCCGGAAGCGGAAAGCCCCCTTCCACCCTTTCCTTCAGACGCCCCGCGTTCCCCGCAGGGTCTGGTCCCCCGGCAGCGGGGAAAGGCGGAACAGCCGTAAAAAGGCCCTTTCGGACCCTGCCGCGCCACCATGGGCCTGCCGCAGCGGGGACAGAGGGGCGCCCCGGTCTCTCCCGGCTCAGCCCCGGGCACTCCGGGCAGGACGCCCGCCCCTCTCCGCGCGGGGATTCCGGGATCCCCGGGAGCGGGCGCGGAGGAAGAGGCAGGGGCGGTCCCTTCCCCGAAGGGTCTTACGCCCCGGCAGCGGGGAAAGGCGGCGCAGCCGTAAAAAGGCCCTTTCGGACCCTTTCGCGCCACCATGGGCCCGCCGCAGCGGGGACAGAGGGGCGCCCGGGCCTCCCGCGGCGTCTCCCCGGCCGCCCCGCCGGACGCGGGGGCCCTGGGCGGGACGCCGGAAGCCGCGGATCCGGCGGAGTCAGGCGCCTCCACCCCGGGCAGGACGCCCGCCCCTGTCCGCGCAGAAGTTTCGGGATCCCGGGGAACGGCCGCAGAGGAAGCGGCAGGGGTCGTCCCCGCGCCGAGGGGTCTCACGCCCCGGCAGCGGGGAAAGGCGGCGCAGCCGTAAAAGGGCCCCCTGGGTCCCTTCCTCTGCACCATGGGCCCGCCGCAGAGGGGGCAGGCCGGCGCGTCCCCTTCCGCCGCCTGACGGGGAGCCGCCTTTCCGGCGCCGCGGCGGGAAGGCTTTCCGGGCTGACCGTTGAGATCGGCCGCCTTCCAGGCACAGTCGGGCGCCCGTGAGCAGACCCAGTAAAAGGTTCCCTTCCTGTCCCTGGCGCGGCGCAGGGCTCCGCCGCAGAGGGGACAGACCTGCTTCTGCTCCATGGCGGAAAAATCTCCCGGCATGGCGAAGAGTTCGCTGATGACGGCCGGCAGAGTGGCCGCGTAGGCCGCCACAAAGGCGGGTCCGCTCTGACGGCCCGCCTGAATTTCGGAGAGAGATCGCTCCATGTCCGCCGTCATGACGGGATCGCGGATGACCCTGGGGCAGCTGTGCACAAGACAGCGCCCCAGAGTGGTGGACCTGAGGGCCTTGCCGCTTTTCTCCAGATAGCCGCGGGCAAGGAGCGTCTCGATGATGCCCGCGCGCGTGGCCACGGTGCCCAGACCCTCGGTCTGCCTGAGCACAGTCTTTGCGTCGGCATCGGCGCCCTCCATGTGGCGCTGGATGTTCTCCATGGCGTCCACGAGGCTGCCTTCGGTGAATCTCGCCGGGGGCTCGGTCATGGCCTCGACGATGCTCGCCTCGCCGGCCGTGACGGGATCCCCTTTCCGCACCGGCGGCAGGGGAGTCTCCTTCTCCTTCTTCTCTCCGGATCCGGCCCTGCCCGCGCCTTCCGCGGCATCCGGACTCTTCCTTCCCCCGAAGGCCGTCCAGCCCGGGCTTTCCTCCACCCGGCCGCCGGCCCGCCAGAGGGTCCCCTCGCAGGCCACATCCACCCGGGTCCGGTGAAAAATGTGCGGCGGCAGAAACTGCCAGGCGTAACGGCGGCAGATGAGGGTGTAGATGAGCCCCTCCCGCTCGGAGAGGCCCCGGGCGGGCTCGGCCGTGGGAATGATGGCGTGGTGGGCGCTCACCCTGGCCGTATTCCAGGCGGCGGAGCGCCTGCGGGCATCGCAGGCCGCAACCATGTCGGAAAGCCCCGGAAACTGCGCCACGGCGGCGAGCACCGCGGGGGCCTCGGCAAACTGCTCCTCCGGCAGGTGCCGGCAGTCCGTCCGGGGGTAGGAGACGAACCTGGCCTCGTAGAGGCGCTGACAGATGTCCAGGGTGGCCTGGGCCCCCAGACGGAATCTGGCCGAGGCTTCCTTCTGGAGTTCCGTCAGGGAATAGGGCAGAGGCGGCGCCTCGACCACGCGCTTCGTCTCCGCCAGAACCACCTGCCCGGGCCTGCCGGACACGAGATCCCTGATGCGCAGGGCCTCGTTTCTGTCCGTGAGACGCTTTTCGCCGTCCACGCCGGGCATGTCCGGCGTGGTGACGAGCTCGCAGGGCAGGATGCCGGCGGCGGCCTCGAAGGGGCACTCCAGCCTGTAGAAGGGGCTCGGCACAAAGTTTTCGATGATTTCGTCCCGGCGCACCACCAGCGCCAGGGTGGGCGTCTGCACCCGGCCCAGGGAAAGAACGCCCCGCACGCCCTGACCGCGGCCGTGCAGGGTCATGGCCCTCGTGAGATTGATGCCGGCCAGCCAGTCCAGCTCGGCCCGGGCCCGGGCCGCTTCCCGCAGGCCCGCGAAATCCTCGTTTCTGCCCATGCGTCCGAGCTCGCGCAGGAGACTCGCGCGATCGAGCGCCCTCGTCTGCAGCCTGAGCACCCGGCCGGGATAGCGGACAAGCTCGAGGACCTCGTCCACCAGAAGCTGGCCTTCCCGGTCGAAGTCCCCGGCGTTGACCGCCTCGGGGCAGACCCCGAGCAGGGCCTTGATGAGGGCGAGCTGCCGGGGGACGCCCCTGTCCTTCCGGACCAGGGTGCGGAACTTCTCCGGCACGATGGGCAGCGTCTCCCTGGTCCATTTCTTCAGGGCCGGATCATAGGCTTCGGGGGGCGCCTGCTCCAGCAGATGCCCGGACAGCCAGGTGACGCAGACCGTCCCGCAGACGATGCAGCCGTTCCTCTGAACCTTCCGGCCCGGAAGAACATCCGCCAGAGCCTGGGCAATGCTGCGCTTTTCGGCCAGGAAGACCCTGGTGACGCCTTCTGGAACGGTGACGGGGCCCGCGCTGCCGCCGCGCGGCTCTCCGGTTTTCCGGCTTTTCTGCATGCTGTCTCCTGCCCCCTGGACGAGGCTGTCGGTGAGGGCTCAGTGTAGCGCAGGGCCCCGGAAAGCTCAAAGCGGGAGGCGCCCCTGCTTTTCTTGACCGGCCGGGGGGATGCCTGTACTCAACGAAAAGGCGTCTGTCCGCTTCTTTTTCCTCCTTTTTCCGGAGCCCCTCATGCGCTGCGCGTCCGCCCTTCTCTGCCTCAGCCTCGCTCTTTTTTTCCCGCCGGGTCCGCTTTCGGCGGAAGAAGCCGTCTTTCCCTGGATCTGCCGGAAAGAGCCGGAGAGTCCGGCGACGCCTGCGCAGACGCCCAGAAAGGAGCTGCGGGGCGAATGGATTTCCTCTCTGGAGCCCTCCCGGGTGCTGGACATCCGCGAGGGGAACTTCTCCCTGCAGGGCACCGGCCGGAACCTGGCGGGCACGGTCTCAGAGTCCGAGCCCTGGCTGATTCTGCAGCCCGAGGGCGGATCCCCCTGCGTCCTGCTCTGGCAGCTTCTGGGCGACGGCCGCCTCTCCTTCAACAGCGGAGAGGACCTTTTCCACCGGCGCGGGGAGCCCGCCGTTCCCACCACCACGGTGCGCCGCTTCGGAAGCCCCGACTGCCCCTTCACCGTGACCGTCCCCTCCGTGCTGCCTCTGGAAGAAATCGAAGACGGCGTCCGCATCTACACGGTGGAGCGGGACGGGGCCATGCAGATCCTCTCGGGAACCACGGACAAATCCGTCCGGGACTTCGTGCAGAGCCTGGTCAGGGGCATGGGCGCCTCGGACTACAGGGAAGTGTCCGCCGAAGACCGGGGCATGACCTTTTCCGTCACGGTGCAGGGCGTCCCCATGCTCCAGCATGTGATCAAGGACGAGAGACAGTACCTGCACATTTCCCTCATGGGCGACTACAGCGGGCTCGTCGGCTACCTGCGGCATGTGCGCATTCTGCCGCCAGGCGCGGATCAGTGAGAGGAGGATCTTCGCGGGCCGGGGAAGAAAGGGTGCCGGATCCCCCGCCCGTCCCCGAAAAAGGGGCGGAAAGCGGTCACGGAAGCGCCCGTGAAAGGCCCTGCCTCCTCCTTGCGGGCCCCCTGTCAACATGCTAAAAAATCCGTCCAGCAGCATCCGCATTCATCGACAAAGTCTGCCAGGGAGAAGAACCATGCAGAGACGTCAGTTCTTAGGCCTCGCCGCTGTCCTTCTGGCTTCGCCGCTCCTTCTGAGCGCCTGCAGGAAGAACACAACGACACCGCCTCCGCCGGAACCGCCCAAGACCAAGGCAAAGCCCAGGAGAGTCGTCAGGAAGAAGGCCGACGCCCCCAGGACCGAAAAGGAACAGCAGGTCCCCGAGGCTCCGAAGGATCCCGAAGATCTGGAACGGACCAAGAACCAGGAAGAAATGCTCCGGCGCCAGAGAGAACTGCAGGAAGAGCTGAAGCTCTTCAAGCGCCAGCAGCCCGAGGCTCCCGCCGCGCCGCAGCCGCAGGCGGCCCAGCCTCCCGCGTAGGGCGGACAGGGGCATCCGCCCGTCCCGCCAGGCCGTGACGGCTGCCGTCGGAGCGGCGCGTGGCGGAACACCTTGCAGATATGCTTTTCACCCTTTTCCTGTGCTGAAAGGGGCACGCGGCCGGCACGGCGCGGAGCACAGGCCCCGGGCAGACGCTGCCCGGAAAACTTCCTCCAGGAGTCAGTCATGGAAAGACGTCGCTTTCTTGGTCTCGCCGCCGCGCTTCTCGGCGGAACCGTGCTCATGACGGCCTGCCAGGGCCAGCCCTCGCCGCCGCCTCCGCCTCCCCCGCCCCCGCCGAATCCGCGGGCCAAGCCCAGGCCCGACAGCGCAATCAGCAAGTCCCTGGACAAACGGCAGAAGAGCAGGCGCCAGCTTGAAGAGGAAAAAAGACAGAGAGAAAAACTGGAAAAGGAGCTGGAAAAGGATCTGGACGTCCTCTCGAAAACCGGCGCTGTCTGAGATGAGTGCCGGAAACACAGTCCCTCTGACACCGTTCTCGCAGCCGTTTCTCCGCGTCGGGCCGATCGCCTGAGAAACTGACGGCCTCCCGGCGGCGACGCGGCGCTGCTCACTTCTCCCGGACATTTCTCCCCGCCCGCCGGACACTTCCAGTCCGGCGGGCTCCCTCAGGAGTCAGTCATGGAAAGACGTCGCTTTCTTGGCCTCGCAGGCGCGCTGCTCGGCGGATCCCTTCTCATGACGGCCTGCCAGGGCCAGCCCTCACCGCCGCCTCCGCCTCCCCCGCCCCCGCCGAATCCGCGGGCCAAGCCCAGGCCCG
>CAZFTQ010000013.1:27078-36533 GCA_964522365.1 uncultured Desulfovibrio sp.
CTTTCTTGGCCTCGCAGGCGCGCTGCTCGGCGGATCCCTTCTCATGACGGCCTGCGGCCGCAGGCACCACCATCGTCCTCCTCCGCCGCCTCCCCCGCCTCCGAGACACCGCCCCCAGCCCTACGGACACCGTCCGCCTCCACCCCGCAGGCACCCGGGACGCTAGAACCCGCTCCCGGAATTTCTGAGGGGCCTGAGAGAAAGACAGACGCACGGCATCCTGTTGCCCTCAGGGGGAGGCAGCCATGCCTGTCTGCAAAAATGCGGATCCGGACATATCGTCAGAATCGGTATCGTCCGGGGGGGGGGAACAACGTTATCTCTGCAGGGACTGCGGCCTCAATTTCGTGGAAGGGGACGACAGGACCAGCTCTGCCATTGCTCTGAAAAAAGCGCTGACTGCACTTTGCCTGACAGAAACTTCCTTCGACGGGCCTGGGAAAATATTCCGCGTGAACGCGTCTCAGGCGTACAGACGGGTCAAGGAAGAAAATACAGATACCTGATCAGGCAGTGCCCGGAGAGAGGAAAGAACCGGAGATTGATGAACTGCCGCTCTTCCTGCAGCAAAGGAAAACAGACTTTGGAGCCTCAAAGACGCTGATGGCAGCGAACGGAAAATCACGGCAGGGATGCTCGGCTGCCGTGATGCTGCAGTTTGCCGATGACTCCACGAAAAAGTGAAGCGTTCAAAAAGATTGCGTCTCTTCTGCAGAAACAGGGAAAAGTCCTGCGACAGATGGTGATCGACAACCTTTCCGGCAAGAGGGGATGCGGGGGCGCCGGCAGGGGATCCTCTGTCCGCAGCTGAGAACGATGGCGTGCGCCCGGAGACAGTGATCATGCCGGATGCGGTGCCGGGCCTCCCCACACGGCCGGAATTTTCCCCTCTGCTTTTTTCCCCGCAGACCGGCTGCCACTGAAGGGAGCGCCTGGAAGAGACGAAACCCCTGCCACGGAAAAAATTCTTCTCTCCTCTCTCCGCCCGCCGGGCTTTCCTCTTTCAGGCCTGACTGAACATAGGCAGTCTTTTCGGCGAGATGCCGGCATTTCCTTTTTCTGCAAATGACTTTCAAATTTAATGCCTGTATTTTTCAGAAAAAATGTCGGAAAAAGTGCTTGCCCTCCTGCAGAAAGCTCTGTACTTTTTTCCCAGGGACATCTTCTTTCATTCAGAAGAACGACCGCTTAAAATTGAAAATACATTTCACCCAGCCGCATTCTCTCCTTTCCGGACTGATGTTTCCGGCACGGAAGCGGTCCTGCCGCCGCTTCTCTCCGTGAGGAGGTTTCCCCCCATGATGCCCTCACAGCTCGCATCCTTCATGGCAGGCGCGCGGGCCTTCGAGAAGAAGACCGCCGGCCAGACGGCCCTCATGACCCTGGCCTATTTCGTCATTCTGGGCGTCATCGCCCTGTTCCTGCGCTAGCCGTCCTCTTCCCCCGCCGGGAAGAAAATCCCTCATGTCCTTCAGCCGGGCAGCCGCCCGGCTTTTTTTCCACCTCCGCCATGCCGCACAAGGAAGAACTGGCCCTCTGTTTCGTCACCATGCTCTGGGGAGCGACCTTTCTCGTCATCCGCCTGGCCATGGAGCAGTGCGGGCCGCTTTTTTTTGTCGGTCTGCGCTTTGCCGCGGCGGCCTTCGCGCTCTTTCTCACGGCTCTGCCCGTCCTCAAAGGCATGACCCGCCGGGAGGTTTTCGCGGGCATCCTGCTCGGGGTCATCGTCTTTGCGGGCTTCGCCCTCCAGACCGCGGGTCTCATCAGCGTGGAAGCGGCCAGGTCGGCCTTTCTCACGGCCTTCTATGTGCCCCTGGTGCCGGCCATGGAATGGCTCCTCCTGCGCAGGCCCCCCTCCGGCCGCGGCCTCGCCGGCCTTGCCCTGGCCTTCGGGGGCGTCTTCCTCCTCTCGGGCGGCGCGGATCTTTCCTTCAGTCTCACGGGCGGCGAAGGCCTCACCCTGCTCTGCGCCCTGCTCTTCGCCCTGGAAATCGTCTGCACGGGCATCGCTGCCCCCGGCTGCTCGGCGAGGCGCCTGGCCCTGGTGGAAGTGACCGTGACCTCCCTTCTGGCCTTTGCCCTCATGCCCCTCACGGGCGAGGCCCCGCCCGCCTTTTCCTGGTTTCCCGTACTGGCCGCCCTGGGCACGGGCGCGGCCACGGCCCTCATACAGGGCATTGTCGTCTGGGCCCAGAAGACCGTGCCGCCCGTGCGGGCCACCATCATCTATACCGGCGAGCCCGTCTGGGGCGGCGTCTTCGGCTGTCTGGCCGGCGAGCGTCTGACGGCCTCCGCCCTGGCCGGCTGCGGCCTGGTGCTGGCGGGCATTCTCACGGGCGCCCTGAACAGAAAAAAGCCCGGCGGGTCCTGAAAAACCGGCCGGGCCTCAAGGCGGAAGAAGGATCGGACGAAGACCGGGTCCTTTTTCAGTCCGGATACTCCCCGTACTCGTTGTCCCCGTCCGTGCCGGGCTTGAGGGCCCAGTACAGGCAGACGAGATGCACCACGGGCACGCAGAGAAAAAGCGCCCGCCAGGTCGGCGCGCCGATGTCGTGCAGGCGCCGCACAAAGACGCTGAAAAGGGGGATGGCCGAGGCCATGAGCACGAGAGCCTGGAGAACGGATCCCCAGCGGTCCGGCAGAAAAAGGGAAACAAGCCAGACGGCCACGCTCGCGATCACGATGCAGAGGACGAAATACCAGAATTCCGAGCGGGAAGCCCGGCCGCTCAGACTCGTGTACTGAAGCAGGCACGAAGCCACGGCATTGCCAAACGTCACTTTCGTCTCCTCAGGGCATTTTGCGGATCATTTCAAGAATCTGGGCATAGCGTCTGACAACGCGCCCGTAATTTTCCCGGATGTGCGGCATGGCGCAGTCCGTGCATTTCTTGATGCCGTTTTCCAGATAGACAAATCTGCCGCCGCACTTCCTGCCGAGAAGATAGAGCGGGCAGTAGCAGAAAAGACAGTTGAAGTTTTCAGGATCCACGTCCTTGTGGCAGGGAAAGTATTCACACTCACGGTTGCAGAAAAAGGAATATTTTGCCGTCTCCCAGGGTATTTTTTTCATGATCCGTCCAGAACTGTGGCGTTGCAGGCGGAGGCCTGACCGCCTTTCCCTAGCACAAACAGGGCGCCTTGAAAACAGACCGGAAATCGAGGACACTCCGAAGGCCCGCCGGGCACCCCCTTCCCTCCGCCCGTCACTGTCCGTCATGCCGGGGCACTGACATCCGTCGGGCCCCCGAGCCCCCGCGCGCCTGACCGGCCGGAAGTCCCCCTCCCTCCCCGTTCCCGGGCGCGCCTTCTTCCGCGCCCGCCCAAGGAGTTCCCCATGACAGAATCCCAGCTGCACAATCCCATGGCCCTGCGCGGCATGGTCACCTCGCCCCACTATCTGGCAAGCCTGGCCGGCCTGGACATGCTGCGCCGGGGCGGCACCGCCGTGGACGCGGCGCTTTCCGCCGCCGCCGTGCTCGCCGTGGTCTACCCTCAGATGTGCTCGCTGGGCGGCGACTGCTTCTGGCTCATCTTCAACGCCGAAAAAGGCGAGCTCAGGGGGCTCAACGGCTCCGGCCGGGCCGGAGAGCGGCTGTCCCGGAAGCTCTACGCCGACAGGGGCCTCTCCGCCGTGCCCTCCCGCGGTCCTCTGGCGGCCATCACCGTGCCGGGTCTGGTCTCGGGCTGGGCCGAAGCCCACGCCTACGCCCGAAAAAGCATGGGGAGCGCCATCAGCTGGGAGGGCTGCCTCGCGGAAGCGAGAGAGCTCGCCGAACGGGGCTTTCCCGTGAGCGCGGGCCTGGCGGGCTGGCTTGCCGCGGACACGGACACCGGGGACAGGGAGCAGCGCTTCCTTCAGCGCTTCCCGGGATTCGCGAAGACCTTCCTGCCCGGGGGCCGCGTTCCGCGCCTCGGAGAGGTCTTCCGGCAGCCGGATCTCGCCCGAAGCCTCGCTCTGCTGGCCGAAAAGGGCCCGGAGGATTTTTACGAAGGCGAGCTGGCTGAGCGCATCGTCAGGGGACTGAACGCCGCGGGCGGTCTTCTCACCGCCCGGGACTTCGCCGGGCACAGGTCCGACTGGGTGACGCCGATCTCCGTCGGCTACGGCCGGTACCGGGTCTGCAACCTGCCTCCCAGCACCCAGGGCATCTCCTCCCTCCAGATCCTCGCCATGGCCGAGGCCGCCGATCTGCGCCGCCTTCCGGAGGGCAGCGCGGACTGGTGCCACTTCCTGGTGGAAGCCACCAAGCTGGCCTTCGCCGACAGGGACCGTTTCGTGACGGACCCGGATTTCGCGGAGATCCCCGTGGAAAAGCTTCTCTCCGAAAGCCACGCCCGGGCCTGCGCCGCCCGCGTGGACGGCAAAAGGGCGGGGAGCTTCACTTCTCTCCTCGATCCGGCCGGGGACACCGTCTGGCTCGGCGCCGTGGACGGCCGGGGCAACGCCGTCTCCCTCATTCAGAGCGTCTACAATGACTTCGGATCGGGCCTGGTGCCCGAGGGCACCGGCATTGTCCTCCAGAACCGGGGCTCCTTCTTTTCCCTCGATCCGGACCATGCAAACCGTCTCGAGCCCGGCAAGCGGACCATGCACACCCTCAATCCGCCCATGATCCTGGAAAACGGCCGGCCGTACCTCGTCTACGGCACCATGGGCGGCGAGGGGCAGCCCCAGACCCAGGCGGCCCTCGTCACGCGCATGCTGGACTACGGCATGACGCCCCAGGCCGCCGTGGACGCCCCGCGCTGGCTCTACGGCCGCAGCTGGGGCGAGCAGACCAACAGTCTGCTCCTGGAGAGCCGCTTCCCGGACAGGGTCTTCGAAGATCTGGCCGCCCGCGGCCACAGGGTGGAGCGCGCCCCCGCCTACTGCGACAGAATGGGCCACGCAGGGGCCATCCTCATCGACCGGGTGACGGGCCTTCTGCGGGGCGCCTCCGACCCGCGCAGCGACGGCCTCGCCTGCGGCTTCTGAGTCACTGACAGTCAGGCAGAACGGAAAAAACCGCCCTTTCGGGCGGTTTTTTCCGCTTTTCAGGCGGGCCGCAGCGTCATTTTTCCGCGCCGTTCTTCCGGCGCAGCAGAGAGACCAGGGCCCCCACGGCGAGGTAGGGGAGCTCAAGGGACAGATAGAAGCTCAGGGTCGCCAGGGCCAGAAGGGAGGCCCGCAGACGCGGCAGGGTGATGCCGGCGGACCAGAGGCTGCCGGCCGGGACCGCCAGGAGCAGCACCGAGAGCCCCGCCGTGGCCAGATGGAGGATCGCCAGGGAAGCGAGCCCGGCCAGGCGGAAGTCCCTGCCCTCGCGGGACGCCGGATTTTCGCGCCAGCTCCAGACAAGCGCCAGCATGGTGAGAAGATCGAGCGCCATGAGGCCCGGCATGAGACAGACGAGGGCCATGCCCAGCATGGTCCAGTCCAGCATGTGCGAATAGAGCATGCCCAGGGCGGCGCAGGCGCAGGAGACCAGAAGGCCCCCGCCCAGAAAAAGGAGATGCGGCAGACGGGAAGACATCGGGGTATCGCCCTCCCCTTAGAAATACGCGTGCCAGAGGCGCACGGGCAGCTCCCAGGTGGGACCGATCAGAAAGGCGGCGAAAAAGAGCAGGACGGCGTAGAGCATGTCCCCCCAGCGCAGGAACCAGTAGAGGCAGAGCCCCAGGGAGAGCAGGCCGCCGACGGCAAAGGCCGGGGAATAGGCGAAGAGGGCCGAAATCCCGGCAGGCCAGAGGGCGGCTATGCTCAGCGGATTCCAGACGGGCTCCGTCCACGGGGGCAGGCCCAGGAGTCCGGCGAGCCAGACCGGCAGAAAGACAAGGAGGAGGGGCCAGAGAAAGCGGAGAGAAGCGTGTGTGCGCATGCCGGACCTTGTAGCGGCTTGCGGGCCCGGTGGCAAGGAGCAGCGCCGGGGCGGAAGAACAGAGGAGATTTCCCCGCCTTTCCCCTTTCGGGAACCGCCGTACCTGCCCGATCCTCCCCGCGCACGGCCGCGCGGGGAAGAGGCGCTCCCGGAGCTCTTTTTCACGCCCCAAGTCTCTCAAAATGTTCCCTGTTTTTCAGTCTTTTGTTTTTGTTGACAAAAATCAAATCCTCCCTTGACAGAACCGGGCTGAGGGCATACAAAAGGCGATCAAAAAATTTTTCCGCACCCCAACCCCAGCGAGGCAAGCATGCACAGCAACAGAGGCAAAGCCCTGACGTTTGACGATATTCTTCTTGTACCCAATTATTCCGAAATCACGCCCGATCAGGTCGATGTCTCCACCTGGCTGACGGCCGAAATCGCCCTCAAGTCCCCGCTCCTCTCCGCCGCCATGGACACGGTGACGGAGTCCGCCATGGCCATTTCCATGGCGCGCATGGGCGGCATCGGCGTCATCCACAAGAACATGAGCATCGCCCGCCAGACCCTGGAAGTGGAAAAGGTCAAGAAGAGCGAGAGCGGCATGATTCTTGACCCGGTCACCATCACCTCGGACAGCACGGTCCAGCACGCTCTGGATCTCATGCGGGACTTCACCATCTCGGGCCTGCCCGTGGTGGACAACGGCTGTCTCACGGGCATTCTCACCAACCGGGACGTGCGCTTCGTGCAGGACGGCACCAAGGTGCTGGTCCGGGACGTGATGACCAGCAAGAACCTCATCACCGTGCCCATGGGCACCTCCCTGGAAGAGGCCAAGCGGCACCTGCACGAGCACCGCATCGAAAAGCTCCTGGTGGTGGACGAGGACAAGCATCTGCGCGGCCTCATCACCATCAAGGACATCGACAACGTCCAGAAATACCCCAATTCCTGCAAGGACGACCGCGGCCGCCTGCGCGTGGCCGCCGCCATCGGCGTCACCGCCGACTCCCTGGAGCGCGCCCAGAACCTCCTGCGCGCGGGCGCGGACGCCCTGGTGCTCGACTCGGCCCACGGTCATTCCGCCAACATTCTCCGGACCATCCGCGAAGTGAAGTCCGCCTTCCCCAGATGCCAGCTCATCGCGGGCAATGTGGCCACCTACGAAGGCGCCCGGGCCGTCCTCGAAGCCGGCGCCGACTGCGTCAAGATCGGCATCGGCCCCGGCTCCATCTGCACCACCCGCATCGTGGCCGGCGTGGGCGTGCCCCAGGTCACGGCCATCATGGACGCGAGCCGCGCCGCCAGGGAACTGGACCGCTGCTGCATCGCCGACGGCGGCATCAAGTTCTCAGGCGACATCGTCAAGGCCCTCACCGTGGGCGCCCACAGCATCATGATCGGCTCCCTCTTCGCCGGCACCGACGAGAGCCCGGGCGAGACCGTGCTCTACCAGGGCCGCACCTACAAGGTCTACCGCGGCATGGGCTCCATCGACGCCATGAAGGAAGGCAGCTCCGACCGCTATTTCCAGCAGCGCACCAAGAAGTTCGTGCCCGAAGGCATCGTGGGCCGCGTGCCCTACCGCGGCAGCGTCAAGGACGTGATCTACCAGCTCATCGGCGGCCTCAAGTCCGGCATGGGCTATCTGGGCGCGGCCACCATTCCGCAGCTCTACGCCACGGGCTCCATCTGCGAAATCTCCACGGCGGGCCTGCGTGAAAGTCATGTCCACGACATCGACATCACCAAGGAAGCGCCCAACTACCGCCTGGACAACAACTGAGCCGGCCCGAAGCGGGCCCCGCGCGAGGAGCAGCCATGCCCAACAAGGTCATCATCATAGACTACGGCTCCCAGGTCACCCAGCTCATTGCCAGGCGCATCCGTGAGGCCGGGGTCTATTCGGAAATCCACGCCTGCACCGTGACGGCCGACGAAGTCCGGGCCATGCGGCCCCAGGCCATCGTCCTCTCGGGCGGGCCCGCCAGCGTGGGCAGCCGGGACGCCCCCGCCCTGGACCGGGGGCTTCTGGAACTGGGCGTGCCGGTGCTCGGCATCTGCTACGGCATGCAGCTTCTCACGGACGCCCTGGGGGGCCGCCTCGCCCGCTCGGAGACCCGGGAATACGGCCCGGCGAGCTTCACTCTGACCGCCTCCTGCGCCCTCTGGACGGGCATGCCGGCCGAGAGCCGGGTCTGGATGAGCCACGGCGACCGCGTGCTCAGCGTGCCCGAGGGCTTCGCCGTCACGGGCCGCACCCCCACCCTGGACATCGCGGCCATGGCCGACGAGACCAGGAAGATCTACGCCGTCCAGTTCCATCCGGAAGTGCACCACACCGAGGAAGGCACGCGCATTCTCCGCAACTTCCTCTTCGAAGCCGCGAAGCTCGACCCCGACTGGACCATGTCCTCCTTCGTGGAGCGCGTGGTCGGGGAAATCCGGGAAAAGGTCGGGGACAAGCATGTCATCTGCGCCCTGTCCGGCGGCATCGACTCCACCGTGGTCTCCGTGCTTCTCCACAGGGCCATCGGCCACCGTCTCCACTGCATCTTTGTGGACAACGGCCTTCTGCGGGCCGGCGAGGTGGACGAGGTCAGAAAGCTTCTGGGGGACACTCTGGATGTGAACCTCACGGTGGTCAACGCCGCCGACCGCTTCCTGGAAGGCCTCAGGGGCGTGGAGGATCCCGAGCGCAAGCGCAAGATCATCGGCCACACCTTCATTGAAATCTTTGACGAAGAGGCGAGAAAGCTTCCCCGTGTGGACTTCCTGGCCCAGGGCACCCTCTATCCGGACGTCATCGAATCCGTCTCCAGCAAGGGGCCCAGCGCCGTCATAAAAAGCCACCACAATGTGGGGGGCCTGCCCGAGACCATGAAGCTCCGGCTCATCGAGCCGCTGCGCGAGCTCTTCAAGGACGAGGTGCGCCGCGTGGCCGGAGAGCTGGGTCTGCCGGACAGCCTGGTCTGGCGCCAGCCCTTCCCGGGGCCCGGTCTCGCCATCCGCGTGCTGGGCGAAGTGACCGAAGCGCGCCTGAACATCCTGAGGGCCGCCGACAGCATCGTCCAGGAAGAAATGCGGGCGAGCGGCTGGTACCGCAAGGTCTGGCAGGGCTTCGCCGTGCTTCTGCCCCTCAGGACCGTGGGCGTCATGGGCGACGACCGCACCTACGAGCATGTCATCGCCCTGCGCGTGGTGGACAGCGTGGACGCCATGACGGCGGACTGGTCCAGACTGCCTCACGAGCTCCTGGCCAGGATCTCCGGCCGCATCATCAATGAAGTCAACGGCGTGAACCGCGTGGTCTTCGACGTCTCCTCCAAGCCGCCGAGCACCATTGAATGGGAATAGCCGCGCAGGCCCCCGAAACCGCCGAAAACCCCGCCGGAACGCTCTTCCGGCGGGGTTTTTCGTCCTGAGCGGGGACTTTTCTCAGGCCCTCCTGAAGGAGGCCGATCCGCCCCGAAGTCCTCAGCGCCGGCCGCTCACCGGCTGCCCGCCGGGAACATTCTGACGGTAGCGGGGATCCTGCTGCATCCGGGGATCATGTGCCTGCGCGGGGGCCGCCTGCCGCTGTCCGGGAGGAGCCTGACGGTAGCGGGGA
>CAZFTQ010000013.1:36633-40035 GCA_964522365.1 uncultured Desulfovibrio sp.
CCTGACGGTAGCGGGGATCCTGCTGCATCCGGGGATCGTATGCCTGCGCGGGGGCCGCCTGTCCCTGTCCGGGAGGAACCTGACGGTAGCGGGGATCCTGCTGCATCCGGGGATCGTACGCCTGCTGCGCGGGGACCGCGTGCTGCTGACCGGGAGGAGCCTGACGGTACCGGGGATCATACTGCGGCTGGACAGGCGCCGGGGGCTGCTGTCCGGGGCCGCCGGGGAACACCCCGGGGGCAGGCATCCAGCCGGGGCGGAGAGGATCCGGGCCGAAGCGGTTGGGACCGACGGTGCCCGGCTGAGCCATATAGATGCCGTAGGCGAGGATTACCAGTCCCTGGAAATACGGAATGCAGCTCCCAAGGAGAAACGCCAGGTACCACCAGCCGGACCTGTTGAGATCGTGCAGGCGGCGGACATTGGCGCCGATGCCGGGAAGCAGAAGGGCCAGCGTCAGCACGATGCCCAGAATGAAGAAGGGAAAACCCGTGCTGAAAAAAAGACCGACGGCCATGAGAGAGGTCACGATGTAGACGAGCAGGCAGAAAAGCAGATACCACCAGTATTCCGAGCGGCAGGCCCGGCCCTTGAAATCCGCGTATTTCTGCCGCAGGCAGACCCTGCAGGCAGTGGAAAAATCCATGATTCCTCCTCAGGAAAAGCAAGAAGCCCTCTGGGGACCTCCCGCCGGACCGGCCGGCGGGCGCGCCGGCCGTGAAACGCTGAGGCTCAGACCCCGCCCTGGAGCGGATCGGAGCCGTGCCGGTTGGGTCCCCGGGTGCCCGGCAGCGAAAGAACGACGACATAGGCCAGAAACACCAGCCCCTGCGCCACGGGCACGGCGCAGCCCGCCACAAAGACGAAGTAGAGAAAGCCCGGCATGTTCAGATCATGCAGGCGGCGGACATTGACGCCGATGACGGGCGGGCCGAGCACAAGCACCATGAGGCCGCCCGGGGCGAAGGCGCTCAGACTGTCCCAGCTCATGAAGAGAGAAAAGCTGAGCGCGGCGGCGCCCAGCCAGACCAGGGCGGTGAAAAAGGTGAACCACCAGTACTCGGACCGCGAGGCGCGGCCGCGGCAGACCGCGTACTTCTGAAAAAGGCAGACCCTGAGGGCTGTCAGAAAGGTCATCCTGTCCCCCTGTTTCGGATCAGGCTGCGCGGCGGAACAGAAAGATGTCCCGGGGGATCCTCTTTCCGCCAGGCGCCTCCGAAAAAACGGCCGATACCCCTCTTCTCCGCTCCGCTGCCCCGCGGCCCCTTCTTCTGACCGTCGGCAAGGGCAGGACAGAGCCCCCATGTCTTCCTTTTCCCGGCAAGTATTGCCCCGGAGGCCGCCAAAAAGCAAGGCTCGGCAGGCCGCACGCAGGCCCCGGACTGTTTTTTTCCGGCAATCAGCCCGCCAGGCGGTGGATTTCCTTTCTCTCCCGGCCTCTCCCGCCTGTCCCGGACCCGCACGCAGGGAAAGCCCTCTTCCCCGCTGAGAGGTCCGGCATCCGGGCGGAAAAGACGAAAAACATCACACCGGCCTTTCCGGGGGGAGGCCGAGCCTTTTGCGTCTTTCGGGACGATCCCCGATGAAGGCCCGGCTCCGCCGGCGGTCTTCAGAGCCTGGACCCGCAGGGGCAGGGGCCCGCCCGGCGGGGACGGAAACCGGTTCTCCCGCGCGGTGATCCCCCGGAGGATTTACGGACGGGGCCGCTCTCCGCGAAAAAAGGTCCGGAAAAGACCTGAAAGAAACACTTTCTCAGCGCAGTCCGTCCCGGGGCTCTCCGGCCGGATCCCGCGCAGGCTCACAGGGCCGCATCTCGAAATCCCGGCCCCCCGCGTCGTCCTTTTCAGGGGGCGGGAAAGCATCCGGCGGCGGAGATCCTCCCGGGGGCAGGGGCCGATCGGCGGGCTCCCAGACGGGCCGCAGGGGATCGGCGCCGAAGCGGTTGGGGCCCGTGGTGCCCGGCCGGGTCATGTAAATCAGGTATCCGACGGCCACCAGATACTGGAGAAAAGGCACGCTTGTCCCCACCCAGAAACCCAGGTACCACCAGCCCGAGCGGTTCAGGTCGTGCAGGCGGCGGACATTGACGCTGACGATGGGGATGATGAGCGCCAGCACGACAATGACGAACACGACGAGCCCCGCCAGGGAATCGCTGTCGTCCAGGATGCCGAGAGAGACCGTTCCTGCCACGATGTAGGCCAGCAGGTAGAAAAGAACAAACCACCAGTACTCCGAGCGGGGGGCGCGGCCGCTGAAAACCGCGTACTTCTCCCTCAGACAGACCTTGCAGGCTTGCGTAAACGTCATTGTTCCTCCACGGGAAAAAGGACTCGGTCCTTTCCCGGCGCCCTTTTTCCGTCCCCCGCAAGTATTGCCTCCCCGCCCGCAAAAAACAAGGCCGGCCCTTCCCTTTCCCCCTGTGGCCCCGCCTGGACAGGGCAACCGCCTGAAGGGGTCAGAGGCGGGAACGTCTGACAGTTTTCAATCTGAAAGCTTGATTATGAGCGCATCAAAATTTGAAAATTCTCACTTTTTCAACAACATTTTGATTTAGAAGAATATTTTTTCTGCAATAATGATGTTCCTGAAACTGATATGACCAGTTCATATCAGTTTTTTAAGGAGAAATCTGACGGGCAGAACTTTTCGTGGCGGAAACAGGGGAGGGATCTGCAAAAAAAAGGCTGGCGACATATATGTTTTCCGCCGTATCGGAGGCTGCGACCGGGAAACGCACAAGACATGCACGATCAAAACAGAGCTTCCGGGCATTGAAGATCCCGAGAAGGGGAGAACTGCGTACGGCAAGACCCAGGAAAAAGCCCATGAAAAAGGCAGCTGTCCCTGCTCAGCCTGCAGCGGAGGCAGGGCCTGAAGCAGGAAAGGAAGCGGCGACAGAAAAGAAGGAGGATCCTCGGGCAGAGAGACTGCACAGGAACGCTTCAGAGTTTACTGTCTCTCCGCGCAGGCTGAATCCTGCACCTGACTTCAGAATTCGCCAAGCGCTGCCCGACGGGGAGGAAGTCGAAGAAGGCCCGTCCGTGAGGACAGCTTTCGCCGCAACAGAGGAACGGGCACGGTTCTCTTTCTTTTGCCATATTCCCGGGCGAGGGACGACCCGCAACCCTCCGTATCAGAAGTCTTTCAAAGACTCCCAGGAAAGGCCCGCCCGCGTTGTCCGCCGTGCAGCAGTACTTTTCTTTTCCCGTGTGGCGCAAAAGACACGCGTTCGAGTTCATTTTATTTCCCGCGGCGCGATGCGCTGCTCTTTCCTTCCCGCAGGCGGCAACGCCGGCATGCGCTCCCGCGCGGGCACGGGCGCCCCTTCCGGCGGCAGAAAGAGCCTCCCGGGGAACCTCACAGCGCGCTGAACGGCCCTTTTCCCGCGGCTCGCCGGCC
>CAZFTQ010000014.1:0-27815 GCA_964522365.1 uncultured Desulfovibrio sp.
CGGGACGCGCGGAGCCCGGGACGCGCTGCGCCTGCACCGACCGCGCGCATTCCTCGCAGAGGCCGTCGTACTCCACATGGCTCGAGAGGATGCTCGCGAAGCCCGGAGCCGTGATGCAGTCCGTGTCCGGGGCCGTGCAGGTGGGGAAGACGTCCGCCACCCGGCCGCAGCGCACGCAGCGCACATGCTGATGGGGGTGGATGTTCCCGTCGAAGCGGCTGCCGCCGGCCCGCTCCAGTCTGAGGATTTCGCCGAGATCGGTGAGAAAGACGAGATTGCGGTAGACGGTGCCCAGGCTGATTCTGGGCAGACGGCGGCGGACGATGGCGTAGAGTTCTTCGGCCGTGGGGTGCGTTTTCAGTTTGCGGAGCTCTTCCAGGATGACTGCCCGCTGGCGGGTCATGCGGGTCTGTACGGGACGGTCAGACATGATACTCTCCCATTGTCTTTGCTGGGAAGCATACCCTTTATCCGGAAGACTGTCCACACACTCCCCAAAGCCCGCCGGAAAACCCGGGATGCCACCGTCGCGGCTCCTCCCGCTCCCCGGGATCGGCCCGGGGAAGGCGTTCCCGGCCTGCGGGATCTCCCTGGAAAGATTCGCCCCCGTCTTTTTCCCGGACGCTTTTTTTTCTTTTCCCCGACCCCTCTTCCGGGCCCCCGGGGGAAGTTCCGGGCAAGGCCCCGGAGGCCGCTGAAAAAAGGCTTTGACGCCGGAGCGCTTTTCTGCAAAAGAAAACATGATTCCGTGATGTTGACGGAGGCGTCTCCGTCCTCTGACAGGGAATTTTTTCGCGGCAAAGTCTGGACCAATGCCCCCCTTTCTGCTACTTTCCGGGCTGGCAGAATCTGTCGGCCGCCCCGCCCGGGGCGGGCCATTCCGGGCTTCCGTCCCGCCCTGAAAAGAGGGAGCCCGCCGACGATGCCCCCGTTTCACTGAGCCTTATGATGTCCCTTCCACTGTGCAAGGACATGACATAGAGGAATTTGCCGTTCCGGCACAACCAACCACTGGAGGACCCGATGAAACGTCTGCACGTTCTTCTTCTCATCTGCGCCTTCGCGCTGGGTTTTGCCTGGCTGCACGCCACCCCGGCTGAAAGCGCTACCCTCATCAAGATCGCCGGCATGAAACCCGAGGGCGAGCCCGAGACCATTGCCATGCACAGCTTCGGCACGCATCTCGAGAAACTCTCCAAGGGCAAGTACAAAGTGCAGGTCTTCCCCAACAGCATGCTGGGCAAGGAAGACGCCTACATCGCCAACACCCGCAAGGGCATCATTCAGATGTGCGCCACCGGCACCCAGACTTCGTCCATGCTGCCGGCCATGGCCATGCTCGAAACCCCGATGCTCTTTGACGACTATGCTCATGCCCACCGCGCCATGACGGGCAAGACCTTCGATCTCATCAACAAGGGCTTCCCGGAAAAGTCCGGCATGCGCATGCTGAACTCCATCCCGCTGGGCTACCGCAACTTCTACACCAAGAAGAAGGTGCAGACCATTGCCGACATCAAGGGCCTGCGCATGCGCGTTCCCAACATCCCGCTGTACACCAACTTCGCCAAGGCCTGCGGCATCAGCGGTCAGCCCATGCCCTTCGCCGAGGTCCCGGCCGCTCTTGACCAGGGCGTCATCGACGGCGGCGACAGCCCCTTCTCCGACATCGTGGCCGACAAGATGTACGAGAAGTGCCCGGCCATCACCCAGACCAAGCACATCCTCGTGATCCACGCCCTCTACATCAACGAGAAGTTCTACCAGGGCCTGCCCGCTCAGGACCGCGCGTGGTTTGACGAGGCCGCCAAGCTGAGCTCCGAGGAAGCCTGGGCCAACGCCGAGAAGGTTGACCAGCACGCCATCAAGGAAATCCTTGACCACGGCGGCACCGTCTCCGATCCTTCTCCTGAACTGCACAAGTACATGGTTGAAGCCGGTCAGCGCAGCTGGCAGCTCTTCCTGGATCCCAAGTCCACCAACTACGTGCCCAACGCTCAGGAAATCATCGACAGCGCGAACAGCTACCGCGCCAAGTAAGCTTTTTGACCGGGTCCGCTCCCCCTCCGGGGGAAGCGGACCTTTTTTTGCTCCACACACAAAAAGCGTTTCTTTCTCCTGATGGCCCGGATGGGAGGTCTGGAGCCGTTGCACTAACATGGAGCCATACATGGCCAACGTACAGGAAACAGAACAAGCAGTGCCCGCCGCCCCCAAAGAAAGCGTCCTGAAGAAAACGCCGGAGAAGACCACCCTGAGCCGTTTTCTCTTTGAACTTTTCTGCGCCGCCATCTTTCTGGGCATGATTGGTCTGGTGAGCTACAACGCCTTTCTGCGCTATGCCTTCAGATCGAGCTTCCCGCCCAGCGAGGAATGGGCCCGCTTTCTCTTCATCTACATCACCTTCTTTGGCGCCATTGAAGCCTTCTACCATCACCGCCACATCTGCGTTGACATTCTGACCTCCAAACTCCACGGGGTCACCAGAAAGACCGTCGACATCGCAGCCATTCTCTGTTCCATGGGCGCCATGACCCTGCTTCTCGTGGGCGGCATCGACTACGTCAAGCAGACCATGGACACCTACTCAGTCTCCACCAACATCAACATGAGCTTCATCAACGGCGTGCTGCCCATCTGCGCCGCCGCCGGCCTCCTCCTCCTGCTCAGGGACCTCATCAAGGTGGTGAAGACCCCTGCGGACCTGATCAATCCCGTCCAGACGGATGAGGAAAAGCTGGCAAAGATTCTGAAGGAGCCGGGAGACTAGTATGGAACTTCTGATTTTTCTGGGCACGCTCTTTGCCTTCATGCTCCTCGGCATACCGCTGGCCCTTGTTCTCGCCATCTGCGCCATCGTGCTGATGCTCCATTCCGGCATGTGGGATACCATGATCATCCCCTCCTCCATGCTGGACGGCACCAACAACTACCCTCTGATGGCCATTCCCTTCTTCGTCTTCGCCGGTGAAATCATGGCGGCAGGCGGCCTCTCAAAAAGGGTCGTCGCTCTGGCCCGCCTCATGGTGGGCCGCATCCGCGGCGGCCTGGGCTATGCTGCCATCGTGGCATCGATCATCTTCGCCGGTCTCATGGGCTCCTCGGTGGGCGAAGCGGCCGCTCTGGGCGGTCTGCTCCTCCCCATGATGAAACAGGTGGGCTATGAACCCGGCCGCGCCGGCGCCGTCATCGCCTCGGGCGCCATCCTGGGCCCCATCATCCCGCCCAGCACCAACTTCATCATCCTCGGCGCCACCATCTCGGGTCTCTCCATCACGAAACTCTTCATGATCGGTCTGACCCCCGGCATTCTCATCGGCATCGCGCTGATGATCACCTGGTTCTTCATCGTCCGCAAGGACGGATACCATGACACCACCTCCTTCACGAAGAAGGAAGTCATCAAGATCCTCCTGGACTCCACCCCCGCCTTCATGATGCCCGTCCTGCTCCTGGGCGGCATCCGCTTCGGCATCTTCACGCCCACCGAAGGCGGCGCCTTTGCGGCCATCTACGCCATCGTGGTCTGCATGGGCTACTACCGTGAACTTCCCCTCCGCGAACTCATCAGGGTGAGCGCCAACGCGGCCCGCACCACCGCCGTCGTCATGTTCATCGTGGCCACGGCCACGGCCGTGGGCTTCTTCATCACCGTGGCGCAGATTCCCCAGCAGGTCGTCGCCTTCTTCCAGCCGCTCATCGACTCGCCGAAGCTCCTGCTCTGCGCCATCATGGTCTTCATGATCTTCATGAGCATGGTCATGGACCTGACGCCCAACATCCTGATCTTCGCCCCCGTCTTCTATCCCCTGATCACCCAGGCCGGCATCGACCCCTACTACTTCGGTCTGCTCTTCGTCCTGAACCTGGGCATCGGCGTCATCACCCCGCCCGTGGGCACCGTGCTCTATGTGGTCAGCGGCATAGGCGAAATCAAATTCTCCCATCTTGTCATCAAACTCATGCCCTTCGTCCTTGTGGAGTTCGGCATGCTCTTCCTGCTGCTCTTCTTCCCCGACCTCTCCCTCGTGCCCATGAACTGGCTCATGGAGTAGCGCTCAGGACCGGGGAGAAAACTCTCTCAGCAAACCGGAGCCGCCTCCCGTCAGGGGGCGGCTCCTTTGCGTTCCTTCAGGCCCGAAAAGCGCGGAAGTCCCGGGGAAAGCTGAAGGGGCCGCCCGCATGAAAGCGGACGGCCCCTTTTCTTCCGTTTTGCCGGACTTTCTAGGCCTGGCCGGCCTTTTCCACCAGATCCCGCAGGACGGAAAGCGGATGCTTCGCCGTCACGCCGGTGGCGGTCTCAATCTGCAGCCGGCAGGTGCCGCATTCCGTGGCGACCGTCTCCGCGCCGCTTTCCCTGACCCGCTGGAAGAGCTCGGCGCCCACCTTCATGGCCACCTCGCGCTTTTCCTTCTTGAAGCCGTAGCTGCCGGAAATGCCGCAGCAGCCGGCGTTGGCCGACTCCACCCGGACGCCGGCCTGCTGCAGGAGCTCGAGCCCCGGCAGACCGATGCCCAGAGCCCTGAGATGGCAGGGGGCGTGGTAGAGCACCGCCCGCTCCTGTTCCGGCAGCGCGGGCAGGCCGAGCTCGCCCCGCTGCAGGGCCTGGAGCAGGAACTCCTGAGCGTCCATGACGGGAGGGGTGTCCTCGGCCGCCAGGTCCGGGAAGAAGAGGGGAATCTCTTCCCGGAACATGAGCTCGCAGGAGGGACAGCCCGTGAGCACCGGCACCCCTTCCGCGGCGAAGCGCCTGATCTCGGCCAGATTCCGGGCGGCGTTCTTTCCCGCGTCCTCCAGGAAGCCGCTGGCCACCATGGGCACGCCGCAGCAGCGGAATTTCGGAGAGCTCTCCACCACATAGCCCGCCCGGTTGAGGGCCCAGACAATGTCCTCGCCCGCTTTGGGGTTGTAGAGGTCGATGTAGCAGCCGGGGAAGAAGGCAACCCTCTTTCCCCCCTCCGCCTTCTGCCGCAGGCCCGCGAGCACCCGGCGGAAGCGCCTGGGCGCGTAGGAGGGCATGACGGCCTTTCTGGCGATGCCGATCTTGTCCAGGAAGAAGCGCACCAGAGGATTGCGCAGGGAGCCGTTCTTGAGGCCCGTGGGCACGGGGCCGATGAGATGGCCCAGGCTTTCGCTGTGGCTGACTATCCAGTCCCTGAGGAAGTGAGGATGCTCCTTCCCGCACTGTCTGGCCCTGGCCAGCATGTTGATGGAGGAGACATGGACGCCCTGGGGGCAGGAAATGTCGCAGTTCTTGCAGTTGGCGCACCAGCTGAGGCTCGCGTCTTCCTCCAGACCGGAGAGCCGGAAGCGCTCGTAGGCGGGCCCGATCATTCTGGGCCCCTTGAATTCGCCCGTGGCGGCGGCCACGGGACAGAAGACCGTGCATGTCGTGCAGGCAATGCAGGCATCCGGATCGACAAATACTTCTCGCATCGTGCACCTCCCCTAGAGCCAGGGTTCCAGCACGGCCTGACAGCCGGTGGCCAGAGCCACGCCGTTGCCGCTGCGGTCATAGGCCGGATCGTAGCCGGCCAGGATGCGGCCGGCGCAGCGCAGGTTGCGCAGACAGGGCGTCTCCCCGTCCAGGGTGGGCTCAAGGGTTCTGAGCACCGGGATGCCCAGCAGAGCGAAGGGCTGGAGACCGAAGGGATTGGCAAGCGCCCGTCCGGCCGTCTCCGCGGGCAGGGACACGGTGAGCCCGAGCACGCTGTCTCTGGCCCGGTCAGGCTCCAGAATGAGGCCGCCGCTGACGATGCCGCCGGTGGCGAGCACATAGTTTTCCGCTTCGTAGCGGCGATCGCCGTCCTCGTGCGTGGTCCTCAGGGCCGTCACCCGGTCGCCCGAGCGCTCGAAGCCCGTCACCTCGGTGTTCTCGAGGATGGTCACGCCGGCCCGGCGCAGCTCGCCCAGGAGGAAGCGGCCGAGCCGCATGCCCGTGACTCCGGGCGGCAGACCCGTCATTTCCACCACCGGGCAGCCGGCGGCCTCACAGAGACGCTTCCAGACCGCGTCGTCGGGCTTCGTGCCCGCGACGGGCGGCAGGAGCACGGCGTCCTGACCGGCGGCGGCCTGCTTCAGGGCCGCCAGGAATTCCGGACAGTCCGAGCTCTCCAGGGCTCTGGCCACATCCAGGGCCGTGATGACCCTGGCCCCGCCCTGACAGGGCGAGGGGAGCCAGCCCGAGCAGAGCTCCCTGCCGGACCAGGAGAGCAGGCGGCGGAGGTTGCCTTCGGCCATGCCGGGCATGCAGTCCCTGAGGCCCGTGATGCCGAGAACACGGATCTTCCGGGCCTTCGCCAGGGGCGCGGGATCCAGGCTCGCCGGGAAGAGGCAGGAGGTCTTTTCGGTGCCGATGGCCGTGGGCAGCAGGCTGTTGCGGAACTGACCGTCTTCGCCCGCCCCCGCGTAGGCCCAGCCGCCTTCCCGGGTCAGGTCCAGGAAAATCCTGAGCGCCCGCTCGACCTTCGCCCGGCCCAGAAGCTGGTAGGGATGGGTCTTCGGCAGACGCTCCATGTGGGAGAGAGGATCGCCCAGCACCGGACCGCCCGAGGTCATGCCCAGCACATCCACCGTGGCGGCGGAGATGTGCAGACTGCCGGCGCCCCTGGCGATGAGGGTCACGCGGCGGCCGGCCCGGGCCGCGTTGAGGGCCGCGAAGAGACCGGCCAGGCCCGCGCCCACCACCACGGTGTCGGCGAGACTCGTGGAGCGCAGGCGGCGGGAGCTGAAGGTCTTTTCGGACAGGGTCGGTGCGCCCGCGCCCGTCTCCGGGATCTCCGCGCTCCCGGGCTCGGTGCCCAGGGTGCCGGCGTAGAGACTGCGGGCCATTTCCATTTCGCGGGCGAGCTGTCCCCAGAAGACCGGCCGGGTGCCCTTCCAGCGCTCCTGCACGAAGCGGCGCATGTCGGCCAGGGGGTCGCCCGCGAAGCGGACGCCGTTCTCGGCCAGGGCGGACGCCGTGCGCAGCGCGCAGAAGGTGCCCTGACAGGTGCCCATGCCCATGCGGGTGCGCAGGCGCACGTCGTTGAGGGAATGGGTGGAGGGCAGCCCGGCCACATAGCGGAGCTCCGCCATGGAGACCATTTCGCACTCGCAGACCAGGGGGTTGGCCTTCTGCTCCGTCCCGGCGTTCTTCTCCAGGCAGTCGGCGAAGTCGTCGCCCAGTCTGTCCGCCACCAGGCCGATGCCCTGGGGCAGGAAAATCTTCCGGGCGCGGTTCAGTTCCTCCTGGGAGGGATCCGGGATGAGGGGCTCTTCGGCCGTGCGGCAGGGGGCGGTGACGCCCAGCCTCGCGCAGACCATGTCCGCCATCTTTTCGGCCATGAGCCTGTAGGTGGTGAACTTGCCGCCGAAGATGGTGAGCAGGCCGTCCAGGCCGTCTTCGGCGTGGTCGCTGATGTGGAAGCCGCGGGAGACCGCCCTGCCCTCCTGGCTGCCCGGCGTGTAGAGGGGCCGGGTGCCGGCGAAGACGCGCAGGATGCGGAACCTGTCGATGTCCGGGAAGAGGGGCCTGCCCAGATCCAGAAGCCGCAGGGTCTCGTCGGTGGAGGACGAGGTGTCGGCGGGATCCTCCACCGTCTGCGAGGTGGTGCCGAAGATGGTCACCGAGCCGTTGGGCACGAAGATGTCGCCGTCGGAGCTCGGGTGCAGACGGTTGATGACATGGGAGGAGCAGCGGTGGTTGAAGACGATGAGGGTGCCCTTGTCGGGAGTGAGGGGCACATGGAGCCCGGCCGTGGCGGCCATCTGACCGCTCCAGGAGCCCGTGGCGTTCACCACGACCTGGCAGGCCACGCGCATGGCCTCGCCGGTCTGGCGGTTCACCACGTCCACGCCGGTCACCCGGCCGCCTTCGGAGGCGATGCCCAGGACCTCGTGATAGGTATGAAATTCGCCGCCGTAGCGCCTGGCGCTCATGGCGTTGTGGAGCACCAGCCTGAAGCCGTCCACGGCGCCGTCCGGAACTTCGAAGACCCGGCGGATGCGGGGATTCAGAGCCGGCTCCAGGCGCAGGGCCTCCTTGACGGAGATTTCTTTCGCCGTGATGCCCGCCGCCTGACAGCCCGCCACCCATTTGTCCACATAGGCCGGATCGTCCTGGTCCGTCAGAACGAAGAAGCCCTCCGTCTCCCGGACGCACTGCCGGCCGATGCGGCGGACGATGCGGTTTTCAATGATGCACTCGGCCGCCGCTTCCTGATCGCTCACCGCGTAGCGGCCGCCGCTGTGCAGAAGTCCGTGGAAGCGGGAACTTGTGCCGTGGCACAGACCGCCCTGCTCAAAAAGGACGGCCGGCACGCCGCGCATGGACAGGTCCCGGAGAATGCCGGTGCCCGTGGCGCCGCCGCCGATGATGACAACAGTTGTTTCCTTCACCTTGCAGAACCCTCCTCCGGGGACTGAAGCCCCTGGAGTTGCAGAAATAGCAGTGCCTCGCGGAACTCTAGCGCGGCGGTTTTCCGGCGTCAACAGAAAGCCGCAAGGCGTTGCACCGTCTGCACAAAAGCGGGGAAAGCCGGGGGAAGATCCCCGCGAAGGGAAGGAATCCGGCCGGGGCTTTTTTCCGGAATCTCCGGGGCGCGAAAAAGGCCGGCCCCCCTTTCACGAGGAGGACCGGCCGGGAGGCGCCGAAGAAAGCCTGCCGCTAGACGGCGGCGTTGCCGCGCTCGCCCGTACGGATGCGGATGCTTTCTTCCACGGGAGAGACGAAAATCTTGCCGTCGCCCACATTGCCCGTGCGGGCGGCGGTGCAGATGGTCTCGATGATGCTGTCCACCATCTCGTCGGCGGCGACGATTTCGATGCGGACCTTGGGGAGGAAGTCCACCCGGCGGGTGGAGGCGCGGTAGACTTCCAGGTGGCCGCCCTGGCGGCCGAAGCCGCGGATTTCCATATAGTTCATGCCGTGCACGCCGATGCCGGTGAGAGCCTTCTTCACCTTTTCAAAGACGCTCGGGCGGATGAGAGCTTCAATGCGCTTCATGGTCTGGTCTCTCCTTGCCGCTAGTAATTGTAGCCGTGCTCGTTGTGCTCGTTCACGTCCAGGCCGGAAATCTCCGCGTCGGCGCTGACCCTGAGCCCCACCAGGGCGTTGACCACGGCCAGGATGATGCGGCTCACCACATAGACGAAGGTCCAGGTCACCACCACGGAAAGGGCCTGCTTGCCGAACTGGGCGGGATTGCCGGCCAGGAGGCCGTCCACGCCGTTGACGGCCGCCACGGCGAAGACGCCCGTGAGCAGGGCGCCCACGGTGCCGCCTACGCCGTGGATGCCCACCACGTCAAGGGCGTCGTCGTAGCCGAGCTTCGTCTTCAGCCAGACGCCGCCGTAGCAGGCCATGCCGCCGATGAAGCCGATGAGACAGGCCGAGGAGAGGGGCACGAAGCCCGCGGCCGGGGTGATGGCCACGAGGCCGGCCAGAGCGCCGGAGGCCGCGCCCAGGGTGGTGGGCTTGCCGGTGCGGATCCATTCCACGAGAAGCCAGCCGCAGACGCCGAAGGCCGTGGCGAGATGGGTCGTGCCGAAGGCGTGGGCGGCCAGCGGGCCGGCGTTGAGGGCGGAGCCCGCGTTGAAGCCGAACCAGCCCACCCAGAGGATGCCGCAGCCGAGCAGCGTCATGGGAAGGTTGTGGGGACCTTCGCTGGAGAGGCCCGAATCCAGGCGCGCGCCCAGGGCGTGGGCGCAGGCGAGGCCCGCCGCCGCGGAGGACATGTGCACCACGGCGCCGCCCGCGAAGTCCACGATGCCCATTTCCATCATCCAGCCGCCGCCCCAGACCCAGTGGGCCATGGGCGCGTAGGCGAAGATGAGCCAGAGCCCCGAGAAGAGCAGCATGGCCGAAAACCTGATGCGTTCGGCGTAGGCGCCGGAAATGAGGGCCATGGTGAGGCAGGCGAACATGCACTGGAAGAAGCAGTAGGTGGGATGCGGCAGGTTCTCCGCCAGGGGCGCCGCCCCGCCGCTGACCCCGTTCAGCAGGACATAGGAAAAATCGCCGATGAGGCCCCCGTGATCGGGGCCGAAGGCGAGGGAGTAGCCGATGAGGCACCAGAGCACGGTGCCCAGCCCGAGACTGGCGTAACTGTGCATGGTGGTGGAAAGCACGTTGCGGGAACGTACCAGGCCCCCGTAGAAGAGGGCCAGAGCGGGCGTCATGATGAAGACGAGTCCCGAGCAGATGAGAACAAACGCGTTGTCAACCGGATTCATGATGAAAAGCCTCGATGGATCGCAAAAGTGTCAGCCGGTTCCGGAAAAAACCGGCGAGGGGACGGGATGCCCCGAGCGTTCAGCCTGCCCCGGAAAAGCAGGATCCGTGCCAGACCGCCCCTCTCTCCTCGCACAGGAGACTTTTCGAATATTTTTTCTCCGTGATTCCCGTCTGTTGCCCCTTCAGACGCCTGTCCGCGGGCCTCCCCCCGGCCCCCTTCCCTTCCGGGCTGCCCGGGTCTCATTCCGACATTTTTGTCCGCTTCCGTCTCCCCGGACCCGTCTTTCTCTCAGATGCCGGCCCCTCGTCCCTTCGGGAACCCCCCGTTCAGCCCGCCCTTTTCCCGGAAAAAGGCGGAAAACGACATTTCTGTCGGAAAATCCGTCAGGCGGTTCAGCCGCATTCTTCCCAGATGTCGTTTTTCCGGGGCTTCTTCCGGGCTCAGGACATCTTCGTTCTTTTCTCCGGGCGTCCCGCGCGGGCCCGCGCCGGCCGGGCAGGGGCCCTCCGCCCTCTTCTCTCCCCGCGGGAAAAAGGTGTATAGCAGGGGCATGGACAGCCTGCGCGGGGGCGCTTCCCCGCGCGCCCCTCTTCCCGGGCGCAATCGGCCCGGCGCGACGGAACAGCCATGAGCACTATCAACTGGTCGGAAAAACGCTGCGTGGTCCTGGACCTGGACGGCACGGTCTACCTGGGGGACATCCCCCTGGAAGAGCCCGTGGCGGGCATTCTGCGCAACTGGGATCGCTTCGACTTCCAGTTTCTGAGCAACAACACCTCCCATTCGCCGAAGACCTATGTGGACAAGCTCAACCGCATGGGCATCCCGGCCACTCTGGACAAATTCCTGGCTCCCACCACCCCGCTGGTGGACTATCTCCGGGAGGAGGGCATCCGCACGGCCTATGTGGTGGGCAACCGCGCCTTCCAGGAGGATCTGCGCCTGCGCATGCCCGAGCTGCGCCAGCAGGAGGCGGAGGCCCAGTGCGTCGTTCTGGCCTACGACACGGAGCTCACCTACGAAAAGCTCGCCCGCTCGGCCCTCCTCCTCCAGAAGCCCCATGTGCGCTTCTTCGCCACCCATCCTGACCTGGTCTGCCCCTCGCCCGAAGGCCCCCTGCCCGATGTGGGAAGCTTCCTGGGCCTCTACGAAATCGCCACGGGCAGGCGTCCGGAAAAGATCTTCGGCAAGCCCAGAACCGAGGTGCTGGAGCCTCTCTTCCGGCGCTACCCCCGCTCGGCCCTGGTCATGGCGGGCGACAGACTGAGCACCGACAAGAAGCTCGCGGAAAACGCCGGCATCGACTTCATCCTGGTTCTGAGCGGCGAGGCCACCCTGGAAGACCTGAAAAAGGAAGAGCGCATGCCCACGGTGGTGTGCGAAAACCTGGGCAGGGTCCTGCCCTAAGCCCTCCCCTTTCCGGAAACCCGGAAAACGGCGCAGGAAAGCCGGCTCCCTTCAGGGGGCCGGCCTTTCTTTTCCAGAGGACGCGAAAAGGGGCCCCTTCCCCGGCGGGAAGAGGCCCCTCAAACGGCTTTTCAGCGGAAGCTCAGAGGCTTACTTGGAGATGATGTTCTCCGCCAGCAGCTCGGAGAGGTGGGAGACATGGATGCCGAGCTTGTTCTTCTCGGCGGCGCCGCGGATCTGCATGACGCAGCCGGGGCAGTCCATGACCACGCGCTGGGCCTTGGTGTCGGCGATGTGCCCGATCTTCTTGGCGATGATTTCCTTGGAAATCTCGGGGAACTTGACCGAGTAGGTACCGCCGAAGCCGCAGCAGACCTCTTCTTCCTCGCAGGGCACGTAGTCGGCGGCGCTCCGGATGAGGTCGCGGGACTTTTCGGCGGCGAGCAGAGCGCGGCACTGGTGGCAGGAGGCGTGGAAGGTGACCTTCTCGTGCTTGTTGATGAAGTCTTCCGGCTGGAGATTGAGCACGTCGCGGCAGAAGCTGCTCAGGTCGATGATCCGCTCCTGGAAGCGCTTGACGACGCTGATGGACACCTCGGGATCGTGATCCAGGTAGTCCTCGTACTGTTTCTTCAGGGTGGAGGCGCAGCTGGCGCAGAGGGTCAGAATGTAGTCGTAGTTGCCGCTTTCAAAGGCCTGCACATTCTGACGGGCCACGGCCTGGACGGCCTTGCGTTCGCCCATCATGCCCAGGGGCAGGCCGCAGCAGGTCTGCTCCATGGGGAAGTCCACGGCCACGTTTCTGGCGGCCAGGACCTTCACGGCGGCCACGATCTGCTCGGGGTAGATGAAGTCGCCGGCGCAGCCTGCGAAGATGGCCACGCGGCAGACCGGGTTGGACACCTTGGGAGCGATGTCGGCCCAGCGGTCGCGGAAGGCCTTGTCGGCGATGGCGGGCAGGGCCTTGAAGTCATGCTTCTTGAGCAGCATCATGGGCAGATGGCGCTGGAACTGCTCGCCGCCCGTGAAGGGACGCTGGGCCTTGCTGGCGAAGCGCAGCAGGTTGTGGAAGAGCTTGCGCTTGGTCATGACGAGCTTCATCAGGGAGCCCATGGCGTTCTTGCCGGTGCCGTCTTCCACCAGACGGTTGCGGATTTCCCGGTTCAGGCGGGGCAGGTCGATGCCGCCGGAACAGACATTGTGGCAGGATTCGCAGCCCACGCAGTTCTGGCAGATGATTTTCGCCTTGTCTTCGCCGTGGTAGAGGTAGGTCAGCACCAGGCCGATGGCGCCCATGTAGATGTAGCCCATCTTGTGGCCGCCGATGAGACGGAAGACCGGGCAGACATTGGTGCACGCGCCGCAGCGCACGCAGCGGAAGACCTGCTTGAACAGGGGATCCTTGGCGTATTTGGTGCGGCCGTTGTCCAGGAAGACGATGTGCATGGATTTCTTGCCGTCGCCGCCCTTCCAGGTGGTGGGGCCGCAGACCCAGGACACATAGGAGGTGATGCGCTGGGCCGTCGCGTTGCGGGGCAGAATCTGCAGGGCGATCATCACATCGTCAATCTTCCGTACCAGCTTGTCCAGACCGACGAGGACCGTGTGGACGCGGGGCAGGGTTTCCACCATGCGGGCGTTGCCTTCGTTGGTCACGGTGGTGATGGCGCCGTTCTCGGCGATGGCGAAGTTGCAGCCCGTGATGCCCATGTCGCCGGCGATGAATTTGCGGCGCAGCTGGACGCGGGCCACCTTGACCAGACGGTCAATGTCCGAGTCCTGCTTGACATTGGTCACTCTGGAGAAGTCGTCGGCCACCTGGTAGCGGCTCAGGTGAATGGCCGGCATGACCATGTGGGACGGGGTCTCGTGGCGGAGCTGGAGGATCCATTCGCCCAGGTCGGTTTCGTCCACGGTGAAGCCGTCTTCAATCAGCTTGTGATTGAGCTGGGTTTCTTCGGACGTCATGGACTTGGACTTGACGATGCGCTGGACGCCTTCCTTCTTGGCGATGTTGGAAATGATCTGGTTGGCCTCGGCGGCGTCCGCGGCGCGGTAGACATGAATCCCGCGCTTCTCGGCGTTGGCCTTGAACTCCTGATAGAGCTCTTCCATGTGGGCGGCGGCGTCGTCCTTCAGATCGGCGATCTGACGGATGAGGGCCTTCTCGTCCACGTCTTTCATGACCATAGCGCGGCCGTTGCGGTACGTGATGGAATACTTGTCCAGAGTCTTGCGGAGCTGCTCGTCGCTCAGAGCGTTCTGGATCTCCTTGCCGTACTCGCTGTAGGTTTTGGGAGCATTCTGCATGGTCTAGGCCTCCAGAAGAATGATATGCATCGTGAGAGGGCCGTGCACGCCAATGGCGCCGATGCATTCGATGTCGGCTGTGCGGCTGGGGCCGGTGATGAGGGTGTTGAAGGTGGCTTCGGGGCCCTGGCCCATGAGCTCACGCATTTTGCCGGCGACGGCGGGGAGATCCGGCCGGATGTCGGATTTGTTCAGGAAGATGATGGCTTCTTCGCAGATCATGCCGGCCAGGCGGACGTCTTCCGCCGTGCAGGGGACGAGACAGGTGCCGCTGGCGGCCACGCCGGCCGCGGCTTCATTGATGCCCACGTCGATGCCGGCGGCGTACTTGCGCACGCCTTCACGCACGCAGAGGATGCCCTTTTCCTTGCAGAGGGCGTCGAGGGCCGCGAATTCCTCGTCCCCGAGGGAGGGAGCGGCCATGACGCGCTGCACGCGGGTGGGCACCCGGTTGGGACCCAGGGGGCCCTGCTGCGTCCCGGGTTCGTCAGCAAGCATTTCACAGGGGGCTTTGGTGGCGCAGAGTTCGACGACATATTTGTACGCGTCTTCCCGGGTGGGCGCTTCCACCACCTTGGCGGCGACGGCCTGCGCCATCGCTGTG
This sequence comes from uncultured Desulfovibrio sp., assembly GCA_964522365.1. Classification (GTDB taxonomy): domain Bacteria; phylum Desulfobacterota; class Desulfovibrionia; order Desulfovibrionales; family Desulfovibrionaceae; genus Desulfovibrio. Next base: position 14,539 of record CAZFTQ010000014.1, read on the forward strand.
AATTTCTCCACGAGTTCCTTGTTAATCTCGGACATAGAAGTCTCCTGCGTCCAACTGAAAAGAGGAGGGGCCGCCGGCAGGGCTTCCTGCCGGGCGGACGAGACAGATATACCAGACAGCCAACGTCCCGCAGGACGAAGGATTGCAGGCAGCTCGGGACTGCCGGCGGGCGGAAGGACAGGGGGAGCCCTTTTCCGCGGACCCGTCCGGCGTCAGGGCTATCTTGACGGCGTCCTCTGAGACTGTGAATCCCCGTGAGGGCGGACGGGCGGCCGCATCCGGAAGCGGAGCGCCGCGGCTGGAACCGTCCGCGGGAAGTCTTCTGTGCGCAAAGCCCGGGAGAGCTCTGGCAGGGGACTGACGGTTCCTGCAAGTCCGCTGAAATCAGGATGAAAAATCCTGAGGCGGGCCGGCGTGGCCTCGCCTGCGCCGCTCCGGAACGGCAAGCGCCCGAATCTACGAAAAATGCGGAAAAAAAACAAGATGCCGGGCCCGAAACTCTCAACCGGCAGAAGGCCCGCCGGAAGCGCTTCTTCCGGCGGGCCTCCGTTTCTTTCCGGGCAGAAAAAAAAGCGGGAGCCTACAGATCTTCGGTGAGATGCATGCCGCGGGCGGCCTCGGTCTCATCCAGACGGGAGACGGGAAGGCCCCTGGGAGCCGCGGCGAGCCAGCCGGGATCCTCGCGGCCCTTCCGGATGATCTCCTTCAGGACCTCGCAGAAGGCGTCCAGGGTCTGCATGCTTTCCGTTTCCGTGGGCTCGGGCATGAGACACTCGTGCACCAGAAGCGGGAAGTACATGGTGGGCGCGTGGAAGCCGCGCTCCAGAAGGCCCTTGGCCAGATCCAGGGCTTTGAGACCGTGGGGCGCCGAGGCCACGAACTCGTGCATGCAGAGCCTGTCGTAGGGCTCCTCCAGCACGTCCTTCAGCTTCACCCGCAGGTAGTTCGCGTTGAGCACGGCGTACTCCGCCACCCGCTCCAGGCCCTCGCCGCCCAGGCGCCAGATGTAGACCATGGCCTTGAGCAGGACGCCGAAGCTCCCGAAGAAGGGGCCGATGTGGCCGATGCTCTCGGGATTGTCCGGGAGGAAGCCGTAGCTGCCGTCGGACTTTCTGGTCAGTCTCGGCGAGGGCAGGAAGGGGATGAGGCGCTCGCAGACGCCCACGGGCCCGGCGCCGGGTCCGCCGCCGCCGTGCGGGGTGCCGAAGGTCTTGTGGAGATTGAGGTGCACCACGTCAAAGCCCACATCCCCCACGCGCATCTTGCCCAGAATGGCGTTCATGTTGGCGCCGTCGTAGTAGACCAGGGCGTCGATGCCGTGCAGCAGCGCCACGATCTCCTTCAGGTGCTTTTCCATGAGGCCCAGGGTGTTGGGGCAGGTCATCATGAGGCCGGCGATGTCCTCGCCGTACTTTTCGACGGCCGCCTGCACGGCCGCCGGATCCACCATGCCGTCCTTCGAGTCCAGATTCACCACCGTGAAGCCGGCCATGGCGGCCGAGGCGGGGTTGGTGCCGTGGGCCGCGTCCGGGATGAGCATGACGCGGCGGTTGCGGCCCTTGGACCTGTGGTAGGCGGCGATGATGGAAACGCCCGTGAACTCGCCGTTGGCGCCGGCCATGGGCTGGAGCGTGAAGGCTTCCATGCCCGTGACGGCGCAGAGGCTGCGCTCGAGGGCATAGAGGACGTGGAGGGATCCCTGAAAGCCCTGGCCGCCGGTGATGAGGGCCGCCAGAGGATGGCCCGCGGTGAAGCCGGGAAGCGCGGCCGCCTGCTCCGTGCACTTGGGATTGTACTTCATGGTGCAGGATCCCAGCGGATAGAAGTTGGCGTCCACGCTGTAGTTGAGGCCGGCCAGGCCCGTGAAGTGGCGCACCGCGTCGAGCTCCGAGCATTCGGGCAGCGCGGCGGGTTTTTCACGGCAGAGCCCCGCGGGGAGAAGCTCGGCGGCCGAGGCCGCGGCGGGCTCGGGGGCGAGGCCCCTGGTGCGGCGGCCGGGAACGGATTTCTGGAATATGGTCTGCATGATCTCGCCTCCTAGCCCGCCAGGCCGTCTTCCTGCAGAAGTTCGCCGATGACGTCGCGCACGGCGTCCAGCAGGATGCCCGTGTGTCCCGAGGTGGTCTTTTCGGTGCAGGCCAGCACGAGGACATTGTCCAGCCCCCTGTAGCTGCGGCCGGCCGGATAGCCCGGCAGGCAGCCGTGCCTGGAGAGGCAGCGCTGCACCACCGTTTCCGCGCTGAAGGGGAGCTTCAGGGCGGCCTCGTTGGCGAAGGGCGCGTCGTTGAGGAGGCCGACGCCGGGGATGGCCGAAAGCCGTCTGACCGTGTACCGCGCCGCCTCCATGCTGCTCAGGGCCACATTCTTCAGGCCCTCGGGGCCCAGAAGGGTCAGGTGGATGAGGCAGCGCAGGGCGCAGAGGCTCTGATTGGAGCAGATGTTCGAAGTGGCCTTGGCCCGGCGGATGTGCTGCTCCCTGGCCTGCAGGGTGAGCACATAGCCCTGGCGGCCTTCCGTGTCGTGGGCCCGGCCCACCAGACGGCCGGGCATCTGACGCACCAGGGTCCTGGTGCAGGCCATGAGCCCCAGGTAGGGGCCGCCGAAGTTCAGGGGAAGCCCCAGGCTCTGGCCTTCGGCCACGGCGATGTCCGCGCCCATGGCCCCGGGGGTCTTCAGCACGGCCTGCATGACCGGGTTCACGGAGATGACGCCCAGGGCCTTTTTCGCCCTGGCGGCGGCGAAGAGCTCCGTGTAGTCGTCCACGGCGCCGAAGAAGCCGGGGTTCTGGACCACGACGCAGGCCGTCTCCCCGTCCAGAGCCGCCAGCAGGGCCTCCCTGTCGGAGGTCCCGTTCCTGTGGGGCACAGGGACGATCTCCATGGGGAGATTGCGGGAATAGGTGGCCAGCATGGCCCGCCAGAGGGGGTTGACGCACTCGTCCACCACCACCTTCTTCCGGCGGGTGGCCCGGACGCTCATGGTGCAGGCTTCAAAGAGGGCCGTGCCGCCGTCGTAGAGCGAGGCGTTGGCGCAGTCCATGTCCAGGAGCCTGGCCACGGCCGTCTGAAACTCGTAGATGGCCTGGAGGGTGCCCTGGGAGCATTCGGCCTGGTAGGGGGTGTAGGCCGTCACGAAGGCGCTCTGACCCGAGAGCGCGTCCACGGCGGCCGGAATCCCGTGGTCATAGTAGCCGGCGCCCAGGAAGGAGAGCACGGGTCTGTTGCGCTGGGCGAGTTCGGCGCAGAGCAGGCTGACTTCCTGCTCCGACAGTCCCTGACGGGCCAGGAAGGCCTGCGGCCGCATGTCCGGGCTGATGTCCGCGAAGAGATCCTTGAGGCTCTTCACGCCCACCGTTTCCAGCATGTGCGCCGTTTCGGCCGGGGTATGAGGAATGTAGGGCATTGCCGCGCCTCCGGACTAGTGGCCTTCCTGCTCGCAGTGGGCCCCGTAGGCCTCGGCGTCCAGGAGATCGTCCGGGATTCCGGAAACCTTCACGCGGAAGATCCAGCCCGCGCCGAAGGGATCCTGATTGATGGTTTCGGGGGCGTTTTCCAGGGCCTCGTTGACGGCCGTCACCGTGCCCGAAACGGGCGAGATGAGGTCGCTCGCCGCCTTGACGGACTCGATGGAGCCGCATTCGGCGCCGGCTTCCACCTCGTCGCCCGGCCGGGGAGCTTCCACATAGGTGATGTCGCCCAGGGCGTCCTGGGCGAAGACGGTGATGCCGACGACGGCTTCGCCGCCCTCGACGCGGACCCATTCATGGGACTTGGCGTATCTGCAGTCGGTGGGATTGGACATGGGGCACCTCCAGGCGCTCTGACTGGACAAAAAAGGAAAAGCCCCGGACGCCTAGACGGCCGGGCTCAGTTTCATGCGGGCGGTGCCCGCCTTGTAGAAGGGCAGAGAGACGGGTCTGGCGCTCAGACGGGCTCTGGGCGTCACCACCTCGTAGAGGGCGGCGTCCGCCCTGTCGGCGCGGACCCAGGCGAAGGCGATGGCGCGGTTGAGGGAAGGCGCGAAGGTGCCGGAGGTGACCCGGCCCACCTCTTCGCCGTCCAGAGCCAGAATGTCGCCGTGCCTGGGGGCCCGGCGGCCGTCGATCTCCAGGGCCAGAAGCTTTTCGCGGACGGTGCCGAGACCGGCCTTGCCCACATAGTCCGCCTGGCTCTTGAGCATGACGCCGAGACCGGCTTCCACGGGCGTGTGCTCCGTGTCGAGTTCGTGGCCGTAGAGGGGCAGGCCCGCTTCCATGCGCAGGGTGTCCCTGGCGCCCAGGCCGGCCGGACGCACGCGCTCGTCCCTGAGCAGGGCCTCCCAGAGCTCCACGGCGGCCGCAACGTCGATGTAGAGCTCGTAGCCGAGCTCGCCCGTGTAGCCCGTGCGGCTCACCAGGAGATCTCTTCCCGCCCACTGGACGGAGCGGAAGGCGAAGTAGCCGAGGTCATGGAAATTCTGCCCCAGCAGGCCTTCCAGCACCTCCACGGATCTGGGTCCCTGAAGGTCAATCTTGGCGGTCTTCGCGGAAATGTCTTCGGCCTCGACGCCGGGCATGCGTTCCGTGAGCACGGCGTAGTCCTGCGCGCAGCAGGCGGCGTTGACCACCGCCATCCAGACGTCGTCCGCCATGTGGTAGATGATGCAGTCGTCGAGGACCCCGCCCGTCTCGTTGAGAATGAAGCCGTAGCGGCAGCGGCCCACGGCCAGGGTGGCCAGATTGTGGCTCACGGCCCGCATGAGGGCCTCGCCGGAGCCCGGTCCCCGGAAAAGAAATTCACCCATGTGGCAGATGTCAAAGACAGACGCGCTTTCCCGCGTATGTTTGTGCTCCGCCAGGATCCCTTCGTACTGAATGGGCATGTTCCAGCCCGCGAAGGGAGCCATCCTGGCGCCGTGGCTCTCGTGCCAGGCGCTCAGGGCTGTCGTCAGGATCTCAGCCATACCCGTACCCTCCACTCATCGGCGCTCCGGCAAGAGCGCGAACGCATGCTCGTCAAGGCCGGAAGATCGGCGTCTTCCGGCCCTCTCCCGTCCGCCGGCCGGATCCCGCCGGCCGCGGAGGCGCGCCCCCCGGGACCCGGCGGGTCTCCCGGCGCAATTGCGGCAAGGAGTAGCACACCCTGACCCCGAAAACAAGAAAGGCCCCTGCGCGGGGCCTGCCGGGACCCTAGAGCGACACGAAAAACTCCCGCATGACGTCGTTGTCGCAGCCGCTGAACCAGCGCCGGAAATCCTGTCCCTCCAGACGCGCGCTCAGGGCCCCGCGCTCGAGCAGGCAGCCCGTGAGCAGCTCCTCCAGCCCGCCGATGCTGTCCAGGGCGAAGAAATCGCCGCAGATGCGGCAGGCGTGCACCGCCCCGCGGCGCAGGTCCATGTAGACCGTGACGCCGCCCCAGGGAAAGCGCCGGCTGCAGCGCAGGGAACCGGGCGGAGACGCGCCGAAGTTCCAGTCCCGGCTGCCGTACTTCCGCTGCACGAGGCGGGCGGCGTCCGCGAGCATCCTTTCCGTGGGGAGCACCGTTTCCGCGCAGCCCGCGGCCTCCCTCAGAGCCCGGGAGAGATCCTCCATGGTGGCGCCCTCGTCCCAGAACTCGCTGATGTTGGCCACCCTGGCCCGCACCGAGGCCACCCCGCGGGAGAGATATTTTTCGGGCTCGGGGTTCAGGGCCCGGGTCATGGCCTCGAAGTCCAGGGAGACCAGGAGAGTGCCGTGGTGGAGAAAGCGGCCGCCGGAGATCCTCTGGGCCGATCCGGAAATCTTCCGGCCGCGGACCTCCAGATCGTTGCGGCCCGAGATCTCCGCGTGAACCCCCACCTTCTCCAGGGCCCGCACCACGGGCTCAAGACAGCGGGCGAAGTCCACCCGCCGCACCCCGGGCCGGTATTCCAGGAAGGAAAAGTTGAGATTGCCCAGATCGTGGTAGACCGCCCCGCCGCCCGAGCTGCGGCGCACCACCGGCAGGCCGCGGCGGTGCACCTCGTCCATGTTCACTTCTTCGGGAACATTCTGGTGGCAGCCCACGATGATGCTGGGGGCGTTGCGCCAGAGAACGAAATACCCGGGAGAATCCTCGTCGAGAGACGTGAAGAGGATCTCCTCCATGGCGAGATTGAAGGCCGGGTCCGTGCCCGGCAGGCAGATGTGCAGCATGCCCCTCCAGAGGGCCGCCGCCCTGGCCCGGCCCTGTTTTTTTGTCCGTGTGAAAAAAGAGGGGAGCGGACGGCGCCGCTCCCGGTGATGCCGAAGGCTAGTGGCAGCGGATGCCCGTGAGCAGGTGCCCCATCTTCTCCTTCTTGGCTTCCAGATAGTGGATGTTTTCCTTGCAGGCTTCCATCTCGATGGGCACGCGCTCCACGATTTCCAGGCCGTAGCCGGCGAGACCCACGATTTTCTTGGGGTTGTTGGTCAGAAGCCGGATTTTGTGGATGCCGAGATCCACGAGGATCTGGGCGCCTGTGCCGTAGTCCCGCAGATCCGCCGGGAAGCCCAGCATCCTGTTGGCCTCCACCGTGTCGTAGCCCTGGTCCTGCAGGGCGTAGGCCCGGATCTTGTTGGCGAGGCCGATGCCGCGGCCTTCCTGGCGCATGTAGACGAGGCAGCCCCGCCCTTCCCGGTCAATCTGGCGCAGGGCCGCGCCCAGTTGCCCGCGGCAGTCGCAGCGCAGGGATCCCAGCGCGTCGCCCGTGAGGCACTGGCTGTGCACCCGCACGAGCACGGGCTCGGGCCCCGAGATGTCGCCCTTGACGAGGGCGAGATGGGTGCCTTTTTCCGTATTGCTCTCGTAGGCGTAGACCGTGAAGTCCCCGAAGATGGTGGGCAGGTGCGCCTTGGCGTCGCAGTGCACGGAGACCTGGCCGTGATCCAGACGGTAGCGGATGATGTCGCGCACCGAGGCGATTTTCAGACCGTGCTTTTCGGCGAAGATCTCCAGATCGGGCAGACGGGCCATGGTGCCGTCTTCCTTGAGGATCTCGCAGATGACCGCGGCGGGCTTGAGGCCCGCGAGCCTGGCCAGATCGACCGATCCCTCGGTCTGGCCCGTGCGGTCGAGCACGCCGCCCGGTCTCGCCCGCAGGGGGAAGACATGGCCCGGCATGACGAGATCCTCGGCCCTGGCCCGGTCGGCCACGGCCGCCTGGATGGTTCTCGCCCGGTCGGCCGCGGAAATGCCCGTGGTCACCCCTTCCCTCGCCTCGATGGAGACCGTGAAATTGGTGTGGTAGAGAGAGGTGTTGCGCTCCGTCATGGCCGGCAGCTTCAGCCTGTCGCAGAGTTCCGGCGCCATGGGCAGGCAGATGAGGCCGCAGCCGTGGTGGGCCATGAAATTGATGGCGTCGGGCGTGGCGAACTCGGCGGCCATGGTCAGGTCGCCTTCGTTTTCACGGTCTTCGTCATCCACGAGGATGATCATTTTCCCTTTTTTGATGTCGGCAATGGCTTCTTCAACACGGCACAGAGGCATGGATGTCCTCCTTGGGGACTGGAGCGCGGCGAGGGTGAGCGGGGCCCGGAAAGCCGTCAGTGTCTGCGGCTGCAGATGGCCAGGGCGATGCCGCCCAGGATGAGGGCCGCGCTGAGGACCAGACGCAGGGTAATGGGTTCGGAGAGGAAGATGACGCCCAGAACGGCCGTGATGATGGGCACGGCCAGCTGGATGAGCGAGGAGGCCACCAGGGACCAGAGGGGCACGATGGCGTACCAGAGAATGTAGCTCAGCGAGGTGGCGAGGCCGCCGCTCACGAGGGCCAGGACCCAGGCGGCGGGCCGGGCCGGGCTCTCCCAGAGCAGGCCCGCCGCGAAGCAGATCAGACCCAGGAGGGCCGTGCGCCAGAAATTGCCGCACATGGCGAGGGCCGCCGAGTGGGCGTCGCGGCCCACCACGGTGAACAGCCCCCAGGAAAAGCCCGCCAGGGCCATGAGCAGGGAGGAGAGGAGCGGCGGCGCCGTGAGACCCGGCGAGACCAGGGCCAGAAGGCCCACGGTGGCGATGAAAAAGCCGATGTTCTGCCGCCTGCCCGGCCATATCCCGTGCAGCATCCCCCAGCCCAGCATGAAGAACTGCACGCACATGTTGAGAATGAGCGTGCCCGGGGCCGAGGGGATCCCCACATAGCCCAGGGAGAAGCAGATCATGTAGCCGAAGAGCGAGAGGGCGCCGGCCCAGGAGCTCTGCTCCCAGGCGTCGCGCCAGACGCTCCTGCCGGGGGTCGCGGGACGGATGAGGCGGAAGAGACAGAGGAGCGCCAGCATGAGGGCGGCCGAAAGGCTGCGGATCCCCGTATACTCCAGGGGACCCATGTCAAACCAGATGAGGGCGCCCCGGCAGTAGATGGAATTTGAGGCAAAGACCGTCAGACACAGGAAGGTCAGTGCGACAAGACGCATGGAAACTCCTCGGATGCCAGCCTGAACTCAGGCCCAGTCAGGTCCGTCCAGACAGCCCGCCGCGGCGAGAGCCGCGTAGAGCACGATGCCGCAGCTGGTGGACAGATTGAGGCAGCGGCCGTGGCCGCTGAGCATGGGAATGCGGACATGCAGGGGAGAGAGCTGCCGGACGGTCTCCGGAAGCCCCCCGGTTTCCCGTCCGAAGACGAGGATGTCCGAGGCCTGAAAGGAAAAACGGTGCACGGGAGCACCCCCGCGCCGGGACGAGGCCATGACGAGACGCGCCCCGGGCCTCGTGGCCTCCCTGTCCCTGCAGAAGGCAGGCATGTCCGGCCAGACCCGCATCTCCACATGGGGCCAGTAGTCCAGTCCCGCCCGTCTGAGGTAGCGGTCCTCCAGCCTGAAGCCCAGGGGCTCGATGAGGTGGAGGCGCGTGCCCGTCACGGCGCAGAGCCGGGCGACATTGCCCGTGTTGGGAGGGATCTCCGGCTCGAAGAGGACCACTTCCATGGGGAAAGGGAACAGGGCGGAAAAAGGGGGCCTCAGGCCCCGATCCGGCCGAGGATGCCCGGCACGACCTGGCAGGCCACGCGCATGTCCCTGGACCCGAAGCCCGAGTCCGCCAGGGTGGCGAAGAGGTCCGCCTCGGTCACTTCCAGGGGGCAGTCCGTGACGCCCTGGGCGGCCAGATCGTCCCTGAGCAGGGCGAGGGCGCGCTCCCTGACATAGTCGAGACCCGCCTGGCGGGGGAGCTTTTCCCGGATGTCCAGGGAGGGGGCGAGGAGCGTGGCGCGGCCGGAATCGGCGTAGACGTCGAGACGGGCCGAAGGCCTCGTGAGGGCGGCGCCGGCGGCGTTGGCCACATCGGCTTCGGGCACGGCCATGACGGGCAGGCCGAGGGCCCCGGCCAGACGTCCGCGCAGGCAGTGGGTGGGTCCGCCCACCAGGGAGACGCGCTCGGGCTGCACGTCAATGTGCCCCTTCAGCTCGCGCAGGGTGTAGACGGGACGGGCGTTGATCTCGGCCGTGAGCTGGCGGCGGGCCGTGTCGATCTGACTCAGGGCGTCCTGCCAGGCGAGAAGCGCCAGATCCTCCGGAGAGCAGCCGGCCCGGGCCGCGAGGGACTCCAGTCCCGCCCGGGAAGCCGTCACATCGCCCGCCGTCTGATCCAGACCGTCCGCCAGGTTCAGAAGATTGAGGGCGTCCAGCAGGGTGGGCTCGGCGCCGCCGAAGGCCATGGCGGGCCCGGGGCGCACGGGCCCCGTGCGGACAGAGGGTCGTCCGTCCTTTTCCGTCACGCTCAGGCGGGAATCGCCGCCGACGCCGATGGACCGGGTGGCGAGGGCGCGGACCAGGGTCCGCCTGCCGCCCAGGCGCATGCCGTCGCGGTCGAGGACGGGAGAGCCCGAGACGAAGAGGGCCAGGTCCGTGGTGGTGCCGCCGATGTCCATGAGCAGGGTGCAGCGCTCCTCGAGGCCGGGCTGGAGGGCGAGGACCCCCATGACGCTGGCGGCGGGTCCCGAGAGCAGGGAGTGCACGGGCAGAGGCCGGGAGACGGCCAGGGGAAGCGCGCCGCCGTCGGCCTTGAGGAGGAAGACGGGGGCCCGGGAGCCCATGCGCTCAAGGACCGTGCTCACGGCGTCGAGGAAGTCCGCGTGCAGGCGCTGGGCGGCGCTGTTGTACCAGGCCGAGGCGATGCGGCGCGGGAAGTTGAGGCCGCCGCTCAGGCGGTGGCCCAGGGTGAGGCGGAGATCGGGAATGACCTCGGCGGCCGTCCGGCCCATGGCCTGTTCATGGGCGGGATTGCGGGGGGAGAATTTGCCCACGCAGGCCACGGCCCGGATGCCCTCCTCCCGCCAGCCGGCCAGGGTCCGCCGGAAGTCCCGGGTGTCCAGAGGGGTCACTTCCACGCCCCGGTGGTCCAGACCGCCAGGCAGAACGCAGACATGATCCCCCAGGGCAAAGCGCAGGGGCGAGAGGCCGGGGCCCGCGGAGAGGGCGAGACCCACGGGATCGAGACGTCCCTGGATGGCCGCGTTGACGAGGAGGGTGGTGCCCAGGGTCACGCGGGTCACCCGGTGCAGCAGATCCGGGCCGCCGTCACGCACGAGGGCCTCCAGCACGGCGCCGATGCAGGCGGGCAGATCGCCGTGGTCCGTGGGGACCTTGGCTCTGGCCGCCAGACGGCCCTCGGAGCAGACGACGGCGTCGGTGTGGGTGCCGCCGGCATCAATGCCGAGCAGGCAGTCGGGACTTCCCATGATTTCCTCCGGGCGTTCGCGAGGGTGGCTTCCGGGGAGGGGAGACTCCCCCTGGGCCCGCGGTTCCGGGAGTCCGGGAGCAGGGCCCCCCGGCCGCGGATTTCCGGCAGAGTATCCTCTAAGGCCGCACGGCGCAAGCGGCCGGCGGCGGCCCCCTGGCGGGCGGGGAGAAAGGGCGCGTTTTCAGGCCCCTTTCCGGCCCTTGCACGATCTTTCCCTGCCGCATTTGCCGCTTGCGCAGGCCTGCGTCTTTCTGTACAAAAGGGGGACGCCGTTTTCCGCCCGTCCGCCCGGATCCCTTCCCGGGCCAGCAGGCCGGAAAGAAACGCTTTCCGGGCGCTTTCCCCTGACGGACGCGAAGCCGGACGGCGGGCCCGCGGGAGAGACCCGCCGCCTGTCCGGACCGGTGTCTGCACCGGATTTTCTCCTCCTATTCCGCCCTGCCCCGGCGGCAGGGGAAGAACATAAAGGATGACTCGTTATGGAAACTACTGAATTCATCTGGTTTGACGGGAAACTGGTGCCCTGGGCCGACGCCAAGGTGCACGTGCTCACCCACGCCCTGCACTACGGCGACGCCGTGTTCGAGGGCATCCGCGCCTATGACTGCGGCGAAGCCGGCTCCTCCGTCTTCCGCCTGAAGGAACACTGCCAGCGTCTCGTCAACTCGGCGAAGATCCTGCGCATCAAGATGCCCTACACCGCGAAGCAGATGTACGACGCCTGCATCGAGACCCTCCGCGCCAACAAGCTGAAGGCAGCCTACATCCGTCCCCTGGTCTTCGTGGGCTACAAGGAGATGGGCGTCTACCCGGGCGAAAACCCCGTCCAGACCATCATCGCCTGCTGGCCCTGGGGCGCCTACCTGGGCGCTGAAGCTCTGGAAAAGGGCATCCGCATCCGCACGAGCTCCTTCACGCGCATCCAGCCCAACACCCTCATGTCCAAGGCCAAGGCCGCCGGCAACTACGTGAACTCCATCCTGGCCAAGGTCGAGGCCGTGGAAGACGGCTTTGACGAAGCCGTCATGCTGGACACCTCCGGTCTGGTCTCCGAAGCCACGGGCGAGAACATCTTCATCGTGGCCGACGGCAGGATCAAGACGCCTCAGCTGACCACCACCCTGGGCGGCATCACCCGCGCCTCCGTGGTGCAGCTGGCCAGAGATCTCGGCTACACCGTGGACGAGCAGCCCTTCTCCCGCGACGAGCTCTACATCGCCGAGGAGGCCTTCTTCTGCGGCACCGCCGCCGAAATCACCCCCATCCGCGAAGTGGACCGCCGCACCATCGGCGAAGGCCACGCCGGGCCCGTGACCAAGCACCTGCAGCAGGAATTCTTCAAGGCCGCCCGCGGCCAGAATCCCAGGTACAAGGACTGGCTCGCTCCCTACACCGTCTAGGCGGCGACACCTCATCCCTCCGGTTCGTGCCGCCCGGGACGGAGCGGCACGAACCTCTTTTCTGCGCCAAGGACCATGAAGCATCTTTCTCTCGCCACACGCTACCGCCCCCAGCGCTTCGACGAAGTGGCCGGCCAGGATCTCATCAAGGCCGTCCTCTCCAGAGCCTCGGCGGAAGACCGGGTCGCCTCGGGCTATCTCCTGAGCGGCACCCGCGGCGTGGGCAAGACGACGGTGGCCCGCATCTTCGCCAAGGCCCTCAACTGCGCCCACGCGCCCTGCGCCGAGCCCTGCGGCCAGTGCGAACAGTGCCGCCGCATCACGGCGGGCACGCACCCGGACGTGGTGGAGCTGGACGGCGCCTCCAACAACAGCGTGGAAGACGCCCGGGCTCTCAGGGAAACCGTCGGCTTCGCTCCCATGGAGGGGCGCTACAAGATCTTCATCATCGACGAAGCCCACATGCTCTCGCGCAACGCCTTCAACGCGCTGCTCAAGACGCTGGAGGAACCGCCGCCCCAGGTGGTCTTCATCTTCGCCACCACGGAAATTTTCCGTTTCCCGGCCACCATCCTCAGCCGCTGCCAGGTCTTTTCCTTCCACCATCTCCCCGAAGAGGTCATCACGGGCCATCTGGCGAAGATCCTGACGAAGGAAGGCACTGACTTCGAGGAGGGCGCCCTGCGCCTCATCGCCCGCCGGGCCGCCGGCTCGGCCCGCGACAGCATGTCCCTGCTGGACCAGATCCTGGCCTACGACGCCGGCCGTCTCACGGCGGAGACGGTGCGCCGGGTCCTGGGGCTGGCGGGCATGGACGCCCTGGCCGAGCTCTTCTCGGCCCTCGCCGCCGGCGACTGCGGCCGCGCGGCCCTCTTCACCCGGAACCTGGTCTCCAGGGAAATCGACATCGGCTTCTTCCTGCGGGAGCTCACGGACCAGCTGCGATCCCTCTTCCTCCTGGGCCAGTGCGGCCGGGACTCCGTCAAAGCCCTGGGCGTGCCGGACCAGGAACTGGATTTTCTCGAGGAAACCCTGCGCGGCTTCACCCCGGCCTGGATCCACGCGGCCTGGCAGATGGTGCTGGAATCCCAGCGCGGCATCGCCACGAGCCAGGAACCGGCGGCGGCCCTGGAACTTCTCCTGGTCAACCTGGCCCTGCTCCCGCGCCTGCTCCCGGCCTCCCTCGTGAGCACCCCGGGCTCCCCGCCCGCCCCGACGCCCGGCCAGG
>CAZFTQ010000014.1:27915-38631 GCA_964522365.1 uncultured Desulfovibrio sp.
GCAGGCTCCGCCGGCGGCCCCCGGACAGAGCGCCCCCGAGGCCCGGACTCTCCCCGCGGCTCAGCCCCCGCAGGCTCCCGAGACCGGTTCCCGGCCCCGGCAGTCCCGGCCGGACGCCGGAAAACCCCGGGCAGCCCGGAAGCAGGAAGCGCCGCGGGCGGAGACGGGCCCCGGCCCGCAGGCCGGGAAGGAATCCGCCGCGCCCCCGAGCGGGGCGGCGGCCGGGGAACCCTCCCGCGGGCCGCAGGTCCCGCGGCGGAAAGCCCCCCGGTCTCAGCCGGAAGAAAGCCCTCCCCGGCCGGAAGACTCCCGGCCGGAGCAGGCCCCGCCGGCGCCGGAAGCGCCGAAACCCGAAGCGGCCGCTTCCGGGAAACCGGAAACCCCGGCCGCCCCGGACGGGGCCCCGCCTTCCGGAGAGGCTCTTTCGCCCGGACTCTGGGACAGTTTCCGCGCCCATCTGCAGACGCATCCCTCCCCGGAGGTCCCGAGCCACGCCCAGCTCCACGGCCTGCGCTGCACGGCCGTCCAGGGGGACAGACTTCTTCTGGAAGGCGACAGCTCCCAGCAGATAGCCGCCCTCAACAGAAACCTGGCCGGCCTCACGGCGGCGCTCTCGGACTTCGCCGGGCGGCCGCTCAGAATCGAGGCCGGGCTCTCGGAAAACGCCCGGGCCCAGGCCGAGGCCCGGCGCAGCCAGCCCGCGCTGGACAGGCCGGAGTTCAGAAATCTCTTCGAACTCCTCGACGCCCGCGTGGACCGCGTGCTGCGCTGACGGCCCTTCCCATTCCCCATCCGACAAACACCATCAGAGAGGACTGTTCTTCATGCGCAATATGAACGACCTTATGCGGCAGGCTCAGGTCATGCAGCACAAAATCGCCAAACTTCAGGAAGAGGCCGCCAATTCCAGCTTTGACGCCTCCAGCGGCGGCGGCATGGTCAAGGCCACGGTCAACGGCAGGCAGGTGCTCAAGGCCCTCGTCATTGATCCCAAGGTTCTGGAAGGCGGCGACATGGAGATGCTGCAGGATCTGATCATCTCTGCCGTCAACGAGGCCAACCGCATTTCCAGAGAAAGCCTCGAACGCGAAATGACCAACATTTCCGGCGGAATCCGCCTGCCGGGCATTTTCTGATCCATGGCTCAGGAACTGCCTGCCGCCCTGTCGGATCTGGTGGCGAGACTCTCCCGCCTGCCCGGCATGGGCCCCAAGTCCGCCCTGCGCACGGCCATGACCCTCCTGAGCTGGCCCGAGCAGCAGACCCGGGAGCTGGGCGAGTGCATCGCCGGCCTGCGGGACAGGCTCCATCTCTGCCGCCGCTGCGGCGGACTCTCCTCCGGAGACATCTGCCCCATCTGCGCCGATCCCGCGCGGCGCGGGGATCAGCTCTGTCTCACGGCGGACTGGGACAGTCTCCTGACCCTGGAGCGCGGCGGCTTCTACCGCGGCCAGTACCTCATTCTGGGCGGGCTCCTGAATCCCCTGGAAAACGCCGGTCCCGAAAAGATGGACCTCTCGCGCCTCAGGGAGCGGCTGGCCGAGGGCGAGGTCAAAGAGCTCATACTGGCGCTGGGCGCCACCCTGGAAGCCGAAAACACGGCCTCCTTTCTCCAGGCCTTCGTGCAGTCCTCCTTTCCCGGCCTGCGCATAACGCGCCTTGCCCAGGGCATCCCCCTGGGGAGCGAAGTGCGCCACATGGACGCGGAAACCCTCCGCCAGTCTCTGGAGTACCGTCAGGAACTGCGCTGAAACGCAAAGGAAGACGAAACGGAAAAGGCCGCCGGATTTCTCCGGCGGCCTTTTCGCGTCTTCTGAAGGGAAACCGTTCAGCCGCCCTGCGGGGCGGGGGGCTCTAGCAGGGCTTGCCCGCCACGAACTTCTCGCCTCTGACCAGCAGCAGGACGAGGCAGAAGAGGGCGATGCCCACGCCGATGCCGGTGGCCAGCGGCATGGAGAGCCCGAAGCCTATCTTCGCGTTGAAGATGTAGGTCATGGTCACCGAGGTCATGAAGGTGGCCGGGATCGTCGTGATCCAGTGGAACTTTCCGTGCTTGATCAGATAGAGGGAGATGGCCCAGAGGGTCACGCTGGAAAGGGTCTGGTTGGACCAGCCGAAGTAGCGCCAGATGACCGCGAAGTCCACATTGGTGAGGATGATGCCGCCGATGAAAAGCGGAATCGAGAGAAGCAGGCGGCGCCGCACTTCCTTCTGGCCCATCTGCAGGGCGTCGGCCAGGATGAGGCGCGCGCCGCGGAAGGCCGTGTCGCCGGTGGAGATGGGCAGGACCACCACGCCCAGAATGGCCAGAACGCCGCCCACCGGGCCCAGGAGGGTCATGGAGATGTCCTTGACCACCAGGGTCGGGGTGCCCGCCTTGATGACGGCGGCCAGGGCTTCGGGGGACTGGTAGAAGGAGAGACCGAGGGTCACCCAGATGAGGCCGATGATGCCTTCGCAGATCATGGGCCCGTAGAAGAGCAGGCGGCCGTCACGCTCGCTGTTCATGCAGCGGGCCATGAGGGGCGACTGGGTCGCGTGGAAGCCGGAGACGGCGCCGCAGGCGATGGTCACGAAGATGAGGGGCCAGCGGGGCAGACCCGAGGGATCGGTGTTGGTCAGGAAGTCCGTGTTGGGCAGGACCGTGTAGTTCCCCAGCAGGAGAGCGCCCATGAGGCCGAAGGCCATGATGATGAGCAGCGCCCCGAAGACGGGATAGATGCGGCCGATGATGACGTCGATGGGCAGGATGGTGGCCAGGAAATAATAGGCGAAGATGAGGACCACCCAGAGCGTCATGCTGCTGGAGGTGATGTTGGCGAGCAGGGCCGCGGGACCGAGCACGAAGACCGCGCCGACGAGCACCAGGAAGAGGACGGCGAAGATCTGCATGACGCGGCGGACCACCATGCCCAGGGTGTTGCCGATGATTTCCGGATAGGAGGCGCCGCCGAAGCGCAGGGACATCATGCCGGAGCAGTAGTCATGGACGGCGCCCGAGAAGATGCAGCCGAAGACCACCCAGAGCAGGGCCGAGGGGCCGTAGAGGGCGCCCAGGATGGGACCGAGGACCGGGCCCAGACCGGCGATGTTCAGAAACTGAATGAGAAAGATTTTGTACCTGGGCAGAGGCACATAGTCCACGCCGTCCTGTTTTGTGTGGACGGGCGTGACGCGGGACGGATCCGCCCCGAAGATTTTTTCCACCAGGGAGCCGTAGACGAAGTAGCCGCCGATGAGCAGCGCCAGACTCCCCCAGAAATACCATAAACCGGACATAGAAAAATTCCTTTGCCGGACCGGACGCCGCCTGGGCCCTGCCAGGACGGCGTCCGGTGCCTGTGTTCACGGAACCTGAACTCTTCCCCCGCTCTCTCCGGGGACGAAAAAAAACGGCGCTGCGGCCTGGCCTTTTCAGGGCGCGGGTCGGCCGAGGGAGTGATGCCGGGGCTTTTTCGGAATCACGGAGCGAAGGGAGGACGGAACAGGCTGGCACGGAAGGCCCGTGCACTGGCACCGGTCCGGCAACGGCGGTTCCCGTTTTCGGGCAGATGCGGATATCAGACATGGGGGGGGGCGGACACGGGGCCGCGCGGATGCCCGCGCGCTTTTTACGCGTCCGTCTCATGCGGCACATGGGAGGGTCCGATGGCGGCTCCGCCGGGGGAAAGCGGAAACCGGACGGAAAGTGCCGGAGAAAAGTCCGCCCGGGACGGGCACGGCATCCCGCCGTGTCCGGGCCCGGGCAGGCGGAAAAAGCTCAGAGACCGGGACGGCCCAGAGGCGGCAGAGCCGCTTCCAGGGCGGAGCCGACGGCAAAGATCCCCGCCTCGTCAAAGGCGCGGCCGATGAGCTGCAACCCCACGGGCAGGCCGGAGGAGCCCAGGCAGGCGGGCATGGAGAGGCTCGGCAGCCCCGCCAGATTCACCGGGCAGGTGTAGGCGTCCATGAGGAAGAGCTGGAGGGGATTCTGGGCGTGGGAGCCCAGAGGCCAGGCGACCACCGGGGAGACCGGGGCCAGCAGACAGTCGCAGCGGGAAAGGGCCGCGAGAAATTCGTCGCGGATGAGGCGCCGCACCTGGGCGGCCTTGCGGTAGTAGGCGTCGTAATAGCCCGAGGAGAGGACGAACATGCCGAGCATGATGCGGCGCTGCACCTCCTCGCCGAAACCTTCCTTGCGGGAGAGCGTGTAGAGCTCCCGCAGATCCTTCGGCTCCGCGCAGCGGTGGCCGTAGCGCACGCCGTCAAAGCGGGCCAGGTTGGAACCGGCCTCCGCCATGGCGATGATGTAGTAGGTGGCGATGGCGGCCTCGGTGCTGGGCAGGGAGACCTCCACGATGGAGGCCCCGAGATCCCGCAGGGCGGCGACGGCCCGGTCGATGCCTTCCCGCACTTCCTCCGAGAGACCCTCGCCGAAGTATTCCCTGGGCAGACCGATGGTCCTGCCCTTGAGATCGGCCGGATGCAGACCGGAGAGCAGGTCCGGCACGGGCCTGGGCGAGCAGGTCATGTCCCGTTCGTCCCAGCCGGCGATGACCGAGAGCACGCGGGCGCAGTCCTCCACGGTGCGGGTGAGAGGACCCACCTGGTCCAGGGAGGATCCGTAGGCGATGAGGCCGTAGCGGGAGACCCGGCCGTAGGTCGGCTTGATGCCCGTGCAGCCGCAGAAGGCCGCGGGCTGGCGGATGGAGCCGCCGGTGTCCGAGCCCAGGGACGCGAAGCACTGGCCGGCCGCCACGCTGCAGGCCGATCCGCCGGAGGAGCCGCCGGGCACGCATTCCGTGTTCCAGGGATTGTGCGTGCTCTGGTAGGCGGAGTTCTCCGTGGTGGAGCCCATGGCGAACTCGTCCATGTTGTTCTTCCCGAGGATCACGGCCCCCGCCTCGCGCAGGCGCTGCACGGCGAAGGCGTCGTACATGGGCTGAAAGCCTTCCAGAATGCGGGAGGCCGCCGTGGTGGGCATGTCCCTGGTGCAGAGGGCGTCCTTCACCGTGACGGGCACGCCCCAGAGGGGCTTTGCCGGATCCGGTCCCTGGGCGTCCAGCTTCTCGGCCAGGTCCATGGCCCCCTCGGGATCCAGATACAGGAGCGCCGAGAGCTCGTCCTCGGTGAGCACGATGCGCTCAAGGCAGGCGGCCACGGCCTGGGACGAGCTCACTTCGCGGCGCTGCAGCGCGGCCGAAAGCCCGGTGAGGGAGAGTTCTGTGAGATCTTCCATTGACGATCCTCCTGGCGGCCCGCGCTAGACGATTCTCGGGACGATGAAGCAGCTGTCGGACTTTTCCGGCGCGTTGGCCAGCATCTCGTCCCGCGTGCGCACATGGGCCGCCCGGTCCTCCCGGTACTGAATCCCGTGTTCAGCCGGACTGTAGAGCGGCTCGACCCGGGAAGTGTCCACGGTGTTGAGCACATCCATGTAGGACACGATGGCGCTGAGCTGGCCCGCGAAGCGGTCCACGTCCTCTTCGGCCACGGTGAGACGGCAGAGCTGCGCCAGATGGCGCACGTCTTCTCTGGAAATCGACGGGGTATCCTGAGACATTGTTTTTCCTGATACTGGCGGGAGAAGGAAGAATCCGCCAGGCTGTCGAATCCGGTCCTGTCCGGGGCCCGCGGGGGGATCAGCGCGGAGCGCCGGGCAGACTCAGCTTGTAGGAGGAATGGGGGCCCGAGCGCATGATGGGCCCGGAGGGCGCGGGCGGCAGGCCCGCGGGTCCGGCGGATCCTGCACCCTGCCCGGAGGGCTGGAGAGAAGGCGTCTGATCCGGGGGCAGCGCCCGCTCTTCCACGCGCTGGACGGCGGCCGTCCTCGCGGCCTGCATGGCCGAGGCGTCGGCGAGCTTCGCCCCCGCCTCGCCCGGCTGGACCATGTACATCTTCATGCTGGCCCGGCCGGCGCCGTCATAGGAGATGGGCGCCATGGCGAACTTCATGAGGGCGGCCTGACGGGCCGCGCGGTTCACCTGGGCCGCGTCCGGGCGGCCGCTGAGGTTCAGCCGGCTCGCGAAGCGGACGAAGTCGTAGCCGAGAGCGCCCCAGAAGGTGGCGGCCCCGGAGCTCACCAGGCTGGCCGGCGCCAGATCCCGGACAAAGCCGCTGGGGTAGGCCACCAGGGCGTAGCGGGAGGCGTTCTGGACGCCGCGGGCGTTGTAGCCGTCCCAGAGCATGGTGCCGAAGAGATAGAGTCTCTCCTCGCCGTTGCTGCCGAGGGCCGTGTTGACATTGCCCACGCGGTTCCAGGAATCGGGAAGGAAGAGGGCCTCAAAGGGCGTCTGGGGGCGCAGGGTGCCCGTGGCCTCGTCCATGACAGGGTTCACATAGGGCTTGAAAAGCTCGCCCCAGCCGAGGGGATCGCCCTCGGCGGCAATGCGCTGGAGAATGATGTTGCGGCTGGCGAGCTTCTGTTCCAGCAGGGCCGTGGCCGTGCCGGCGAAGGAATCCGTCCCCCCGAAGGAGGCGACGCCCTGGACGCCCAGCCTGTCCGCGGCCAGATGGACGATGGCCTCGATCTGATCGTCCAGACTCGGGTAGAAGCGCCAGGCGATGGTTCCCTCGTCGCCTCCGTCCAGCTGGGGCAAAAAGGCGAAGACCACCTTTTTGTCCATGATGCCGGCGGCCTTCATCTGATCGTAGCTCGTGTCGGAGAAGGGACCGCCCACCACGCTCGCCGGGGGCAGCGCCGCGAGGTCCGCAAGCCAGGTGCCGGTGGCCGGAATGACCCGCACCGTGACGGGTTTTCCGGCGGTCGCCTGCTGCGAGGCCGCGAGTCTGGCGCCGGCGCTCATGGCCGCCACGATGCTCGCCACCTTGCCGGAGGGCACCACCAGGGCCACGGTGACGGGCCCGGGCTTCGCCTGCGCCGGCGGCTGTTTTTTCGGTTTGGTGAAGCCGGGCAGCGCGCAGCCGCTCAGGCAGGCCAGAGAAAACATGAGAACGAGCGCAAGGGCTGCTCGAAGCAGGGACCGGGTCATGGGCACGAACGACCTCGCTTGGGTTCCGGGAAGAAGGCGCCCGACGGCAGGGGGCGGGGACGAAAAAAGGGTCCCGGCCGTCAAAGCCAGAACCCTTTTAGTATACGATGCAAAGGCACGCAAGAAGGCAGCGCCCGTCCGGAGCCGCACGGAGAAAAGGCTTCCTCCGCGGGCGGTCTCCGGGAAATCCGGTCTTACTTCTTCACTTCGGTGTAGTCGGCGTCCACCACATCGTCGTCGGGACGGGAACCGCCCTGAGGACCGGGCTGGGGACCCGCCTGAGGTCCGGCCTGGGGACCGGCGCCCGCTCCGGACTGCTGGTAGAGCTGCTCGGCGAGCTTGTGGGAGGCGTTGGCCAGGGTGTCGGCCGCGCTGTTGATGGCGGCCACATCGTCGCCCTGCATGGCCTTCTTGAGGTCCTCGATGCGGGCTTCCACATCGCGCTTGGTGTCGGCGGAAACCTTGTCGCCCAGATCCTTGAGGGATCTCTCGGTGCCGTAGATGAGGCTGTCGGCCTTGTTGCGGGCGGCGATGAGTTCCTCCTTCTTCTTGTCTTCGCTGGCGTGGGCTTCAGCTTCCTTGACCAGGCGCTGAATGTCGTCTTCGGAGAGACCGGAAGAGGCGGTGATGCGGATGGACTGCTGCTTGCCGGTGCCGGTGTCCTTGGCGGAGACATTGACGATGCCGTTGGCGTCGATGTCGAAGGTCACTTCGATCTGCGGCACGCCGCGGGGGGCCGGCGGAATGCCGGTCAGGTCGAAGCGGGCCAGGGTCATGTTGTCGGCGGCCATGGGACGCTCGCCCTGGAGCACATGGATGGACACGGCGGGCTGGTTGTCGGAAGCCGTGGTGAAGATTTCGCTCTTCTTGGTGGGGATGGTGGTGTTGCGGTCAATGAGTCTGGTGAAGACGCCGCCCATGGTCTCGATGCCCAGGCTCAGAGGAGTGACATCCAGGAGGAGCACATCCTTCACATCGCCCGCCAGGATGCCGCCCTGGATGGCGGCGCCCATGGCCACCACCTCGTCGGGGTTCACGGAGCGGTTGGGATCCTTGCCGAAGAGCTTGGCGACCTTCTGCTGCACCAGGGGCATGCGGGTCATGCCGCCCACCAGAAGGACCTCGTCGATGTCACCGGCGGAGAAGCCGGCGTCGGACAGAGCCTTGCGGCAGGGCTCGGCGGTGCGCTCCACCAGGTCTTCCACCATGGATTCGAAGCGGGCGCGGGAGAGCTTCATGACCAGGTGCTTGGGCCCGTTCTGGTCGGCCGTGATGAAGGGCAGGTTGATGTCCGTCTCCATGGAGGTGGAGAGGTCCTTCTTGGCCTTTTCGGCGGCTTCCTTGAGGAGCTGCAGGGCCATGCTGTCCCTGGACAGGTCGAGGTGGTTTTCCTTTCTGAACTCTTCGACCATCCAGTTGATCACGCGCTGGTCGAAGTCTTCGCCGCCCAGGAAGGTGTCGCCGTTGGTGGCGCGGACTTCGACGATGTTGTCGCCCACTTCCAGGATGGAGATATCGAAGGTGCCGCCGCCCAGGTCGAAGACGGCGATTTTTTCGTTGTTTTTCTTGTCGGCGCCGTAGGCCAGCGAGGCGGCCGTGGGCTCGTTGATGATGCGTCGCACATCGAGGCCGGCGATGCGGCCGGCGTCCTTGGTGGCCTGACGCTGGGCGTCGTTGAAGTAGGCCGGGACGGTGATGACGGCTTCCGTCACCTTCTCGCCCAGGTAGGCTTCGGCGTCCGCCTTCAGCTTGGCCAGAATCATGGCCGAAATTTCAGGGGCGCTGTAGACGCGGCCGTCCACTTCCACGCCGGCGTCCTGGTTGGCGGATTCCCTGATGGCGTAGGGAGAGCTGCCTTTCCAGCGCTCCACCTCGGCGGAGGCGTATTTGCGGCCCATGAGACGCTTGATGGCGAAAATGGTGCGCTTGGGATTGGTGACGGCCTGGCGCTTGGCGATTTCGCCGACCAGACGCTCCTTGTCGGTGAAGGCCACGATGGAGGGCGTGGTGCGCCCGCCTTCAGGATTGGTGATGCACTTGGCATCCGTGCCTTCCATCACATAGACGCAGGAGTTGGTCGTTCCAAGGTCAATGCCAATGATCTTCGACATGGTATTTCAAGCCTCCTCAGCTGTATTTCTCTTTTGGAGCAGAAGGACTTTTCCGCGGCCCGGCAGGCGGGCCTGAACCGTCCTGAGTCTAAAGTAAGACATGCTTGGGCTTCGTCCAGAGGAGACAGGATATATTTTTCTGAAAAAAGCTCTTTTCCGGCAGACTTTTTCGCCGCCCGGCCCGGACGTCTTCGCCCGCGAGACCGCTCCTCCCGCGGAAGGCCGCTTCCCAGCGACCCGCGCGGCCTCTTTCAGGGCCGGAAAAAAAGAATTTCCGCCGGGGCAGAGAGAACCCTGACGGAAATGTGAAGGAAAAGGAGTGACGCTTCCCCGGAGCGGCAGGCGCGCTTTCAGAGGACCCCGTCCGCCGGCGCGTGGTGCAGGGCCCTGGGAAAGACCTTCCGCAGGGCGGCCGTCACGGCCTCGGAGCCCGCGGTGCAGGCAAGCTCGATGTCCCGCACGCCGCGGCGGGCCAGACGCCGCAGGACGGCGATCCAGTCTTCCTGGCATTCGGTCCTGCCGTGGCTTTCCAGAGCCAGCACTTCCCGGCGGCCGCGTTCGTCCAGGCCCAGCACGGCGTAGACAGGCCGCGCCGGCTCCGCCCCTTCCGCCTGATCGGGTCTGAGGCAGAGAAGGGAGACAAAGGGCCAGCCGGAGGCGAGCTTGCGCTCCTGCCAGGCATGGAGGCGGCTGCGGAGCAGAGGCGGCACCTCGGCGGGAAAGGCGGGGCTTTCGCCGCCGCTCTTCAGGTCCGAGAGGCGCCCTTCCGGGCCCTCCATGCCGTCCAGGGAGGCGGCCATGGCCAGAATGGCGTCCTGGAAGGGACGCACATCGATGGACCAGGTCCGCTTGAGCCAGGCCGAGGCAAAGCGGGCGCAGCGGTCTCTGGGGACGCTGATGGTCACGCGGCCGCCCCTGAGGCGCACGCCGCGCAGATAGGAGCCGTTGCGGTAGTTGACGGCCTCGGGTCCGGACGCGCCGGGGGCAGGCTGTCCGCCGGCTTCCCGCTCCTTTTTCAGACGCACGTAGTGGCCGCGGCCCAGAAAGACATCGAATTCGGCTGACAGCAGCGTTTCCAGAAAGCGCCGGACGGCGGACGCGTGCACGTCATCGGCCGGGCGGAAGGCCTTTTCGCCGCTGCCCCAGCCGGCCATGCGGCAGCGCAGAAAGGCGGCGACCAGGGCGGGCCGCTCGCAGACGGCGGCCAGCAGCCCGGCGTCCAGGGGCAGTCTGAGGGCCTTGCCGAAGAAATCGCGTACGATGGAGGAAACGACGGCGTCTTTTTTGCCTGCGGCGGAGGGCTGCTTGTTCTTCTCACGGGCGCTCGCCATGACGATCTCCTTCTGCCGGGCAGGGCTCCCGCAGGCCGGCGGCTGGCGGACCTCAGGAGGAAGGGCCTGCTGCGCCCCGCCCCCCGGCCCGTCCCCCTTACCTAGTTTTTCTCAGGGAGACAACACCTTTTTCCCCCGCTTTCCCGGCGTAAAAAACCCCCGGGCTTTCTTCGGCAGGGGGCTTGCGAAAAGGGGAAGGCCCGGAAAAGAAAGGGCCCGCGGAAGGGAGGAGATGGATCCCCCTTCGCGGGCCCGAAAGACCAAGAAAAAAGCCCCGGAGCGTTTCGCGCTCGACGGGGCTTT
>CAZFTQ010000015.1:0-14300 GCA_964522365.1 uncultured Desulfovibrio sp.
CCACCAGTTTTGAAGACTGGGCGCCACACCGGTGACGAACCGCCTCCGCGTGCCGTGAAAAGAGATAGCCCGGACAGGGCAAAAAAACAAGCGGGAGCGGCCTTTCACCGGGCTGCCGCGTGAGGGGGGGGGGAGAACCGCCGGCCTCAGGGACCCCCGGCCCTGCAGGCGAGGGGACCTGTCAGGCAGTCCGGGCCTGAGTCAGACAGACGGCATCCCGAGAGACGGGTCTCCTTCACCCGATTCGGAAAAACTGAGCGGGACGGTCAGAATGACCGGTCAGCCGTGCTTCACTCTGCGGGAAACCCGGGTCTTCGCATTGGTCGGGCGCAGCGGACTGCGCAGGGAGGAAAGGCCAGCTTCAGCCGGAACGGGCAGATCTTTCAGGAGAGAAAAATATTCCCGCACCTGTTCATTGTCTTTCGTCAGCGGAAGCGTTTTGTCAGCGTGCCCCTGTCCGTGAAGACCTGGAGCTTGACGAGGGTTGCGAGAGCCCTGGATGTCACGGTGAGGGATTCGCCCCTGGCGAGCTTTTTCTCCTTCTCGAAGTCGTTGAGCGTCCGTCCGCCGTTGAAGAGCACCTTGTACACGGTCAGGCCTTCCGGCGCCCCGCAGACGAGCACCACGCTGTTTCTGCCGTAGCGCAGATCGCCCGTGACTTTCAGGGCGTCCTCCGCGAGGGGAGCTCCGCCGGAAAAGCTTTCCCGGCTCTCCGCCGCGGCGGCCTGGGGCATTTCGGCGGGCCTGACCGAGCGCTCTTCTATGTCCCTTCCCAGAAATTCTTCCATCTTCAGGGCTTCGTTGGCCTCGCCGGCAAGGCCCAGAGTGCCGATGGTCATGGCCATGCGGCTGACTTCAAAGAGAAAATTGAAATCCCGCTTGACGAGGACGATGGTTCTGCCCCGATCCCTCAGATACCAGTCAAAAATGTCGTGGTGATCATGCTGTTTCTCATCATTTCGGGGCTTGGACAGGGGTGGCGTTTTCACGGTCAGCAGGCCGTGCCAGCCGTAAGCGCGCTCGTCTTCCCACTTGAGCTCCGGCGCTCTCGAGTCCACATAGATTCTGTGCCACTCCTCCTCCCGGTATTCGGGCTCCAGAGCGGCTTCCGCGTAGGTCTCCACCTTCTGCTTCCAGTCCGGCGGGCAGGGACCGCAGGAAGCGAGTTCCTGCCTGCCGGCGTCCTTGGAGGCGCAGCCGGCGAGGAAGAGAATCAGGAGCAGCAGGGAGAGAAGGGCGGCCGGGCGAAACAGGGCGGGCATGGAGAAGATCCTCTTTTTTTCCGCTTCTGGAAGGACCTGGGAGGAAAGGACGGTTCCGGGACTCAGGGCAGAGCCTGGACCAGAGTCCCGCGGGCCGTGACGATCCGGATATTCCGGGGCGTGCCGGAGCCCATGGTCCGCACATAGATGGTGTCGCCGAGCCCGAGATCCCGGGTGCGGTCAAAGGAGCTCAGAAGTTCCCCGTCATTGAACTGGACATCGTAGACGGTCTCGTCCTCTTCGCTTGTGCAGACGATTTCCACCGTGGTCCCCTTCGCCCCGACCTTGCTGACGCGGATGTCGAAGAGGCCGGGAGTCCTGAGAGGAATGCGGGAAAAGCGCCTGGCCTGGGCCAGACGGTCGTCAGACAGGGCGGCCTGGGTGCGGCGGATGATTTCCTTGGCCATGTCCGAGCCGTCCTTCATGCTTTCGGGAGCCGCCGTTCTGGCCATGCCCAGGGTGCCTATGTTGAGCAGGAGCTTTTCGAGGTCCACGATGTCATTGTTGCCCTGGACGAGATAGATGATGTCTCCCTCATCCCGGAGATAGTAGTCGAAGACATCGTAGGCGGAGAAGGGGCTTTTCCGTCTTCCGTGCTTGTCGGTGAGCCACAGGCGTCTCTGGAGGGCCACTTTGCCGCTCCAGCCGAAGTAGTGCATGTTCAGCTTCTTCGGCACGGGCGCTTCCGTGTCCACATAGATCTGGTGGGAATCAGCTTCCTTGTACAGCTCGGAGAGGACGTCCTCGGCGAAGTCGTGCACCATTTTCCTGTAGCCTTCCGGCAGGGGACCGTAGTCCAGGATGTCCGTTTCCCCGGCGGCGGCCTGAGCGCTGTCGTCGGGTTTGGAGGCGCAGCCGGCGATCAGGATCGCCGTGAGGAAGAGCAGAAGACAGAGAGAGGCGCGTCGCATGAAAGCATCTCCCGGGAAGAGAAGGGACTCGGGCCCGCCCCCGGCGGATCCGTCAGGGCATCATTTTTTCCGTGAGGCTGCCGTAACTGGTCACGATCCGCACTTCAAGGAGCGTGGACTGGGTGTCGTCGGAGCGCACGTCAAAGGTGTCGCCCATGCCGGTGCTGCGGGCTTCGGTGAAATCGTTGACCATGCGGCCCCTGTTGAACTGGACGTCGTAGATCATGATCTCGCTCTCGTGCCTGCAGAGGATCTGGACGCCCTGTCCCTCGCTGAAAAGGTGGCGGCTGATCTGAAAGGAGGAACGGGGCAGGGTGAAGGGCTTGTCCGCGTATCTGTAAATGTTTTCCTGGCGTTCCATCTCGTTGAGTCTGGAGGCCCGCTGGGCTATGGCCTTGCCGACGGAAGAATCGCTGTCCACGGCCAGAGTGGAGAGCCCCAGGGTCCCCAGGGCGAGGAGACTCTTCCCCAGTTCGGCCGCTTCGTTGTCCACCTTGGCCACGCGGAGGAAAGCCCCGCCGTCCCTCAGGTAGAAATCAAAGATGTCATACTCTTCCATGGTGGTGGAGTTGCCTGATTCGTCGTAGTATTCCCGCTCGTACCGGACGGCGAGACGCCCGCTCCAGCCCCAGACCTTGTCGTCCAGTTTTCTTTTCACCGGCGCCACGCTGTCCACATAGACCGCCCAGCTCAAGTATTGCCCGTATTCTCTGCTGAAAAGATTCGAGGCATAGGACTCCACCCGGCTGCGCCAGTCACCGGGAAGCGGGCCGTAGTCGGCCGTGTCCGCGGCCGCGGCCTGCACCTGAGGATCGACTTCGGGCGCGCCGGTCCGGGAGGAACAGCCCCAGAGAGGGATCGAGAGCAGAAGAAGAACGGTGAGGATGGGAGCGGTCAGGCCGCGGCTCATGGGCAGACTCCTTGACAGAGGTTGAAAGCATCGAAAAGAGAGACACTTATGCTGGACTATCTTTTTTTTGCCGTCAAGATGAGAACGGAACCGGAAAAGAGTCTCCCGTCCCGGGCGGTCAGAAAGGGAAAAAGCCGCCATTGAGGCGGCTGATCGCCTGGCACCCCTGCCGTCCGTTCCGCCGTGCAGAAACAGGAGAGAAGCAGTGTTCCGCCGGAAAGCAGGGGGAGCCCAAAAGAAAAGAGGGGCCGCCCCCGGAAAGGGACGACCCCCTGCGGCCGCGGAACGCGGCCCGGGATGGAGACAGACCGCGGCTTCCCTGGTTTCAGGAAAGGCGCACGTCCGTATTTTTCAGTACCTTGGAGAGTGGGAAGAGAGAAACCGCGTCCGCCCGGCCCGGCCCGGCCGCTTCCGGCGGCGGGGAATCCGGGCGCCCGCCCGGAGCGCTTCTTCGGCGGAACCGGGGGTGTTTCCGGGGAAGACGCCCCTCAGTCCAGTTTTCTGAAGCTGAAATCCGTGCGGCAGCCTTCGAAGGTCGCGTGGGCGAGGAGCCGGCCGCGGGCATCCTTGATGTCCACATCGTAGACCACAATCCGGCGGCCCTTCCGCAGGCAGCGGGCCTCGCCCGTCAGCGGGCCTTCGCGGCCCGGGGAGAGGAAGCTTATGTGGGAGGAAAGGGTCACGGTGCCGGTTTCTTCGCCGTGGTTGGAGGCCACGCCGAAGGCGATGTCCGCCAGGGCGTAGATGACGGCGCCGTGGACGAAGCCCATGCGGTTCACGGTCTTTTCGGACACGGGCATGATGACGCGGCTGTATTCGGGGGAGGCCTCTTCTATGTCCATTTCAAAATGGCTGTAGACGCTGTCGCCTTTCTTGACGGCCGAGCGCAGGTCGGGCCTGGATTCTTTCAATGTGGATGCTCCTTTTGGGGGTCTCGTGAGTACGGGGGTATGCGCGGGCCCGGCCGGGCCCTGCGCGGGCGCTGCCGCCTGAGGGGGACAAAAAGGCCGGAGACAGGGGCGCCTCCGGCCTGGACTGTCCTTGTGTTCAGGGGCTTCCGGTCAGCAGCTCTGCACCTGCTGGATGCCGTCCAGCTTCCAGTTGCCGGTGTTGTGCTTGCGGACAAAGTACCAGAATTCTCTGGCGTTGGTGGGTTCGGGCTGTCTCGGATCCTCGCGCATGAGCACGTCGAAGTAGACCTTGGCGCGGTCCATGTCGCCCACTTCCTCCACGGAGAGGAGGGTGGCCTGCACCAGCACCAGTTCCGTGGTGGTGGGTTCGGGCTCCTGGGCGAGCTGTTCGCGCAGGACTTCCATGACCTCTTCGTTGGCGAAGTTGGCTATGTCGTCCAGATCCCGTCTGTCCCAGGAAGCCTGCATGCGGGCGTAGGCCATCTTGGCTCCCTGGAGGAATTCCTCGGTGTCAAAATCCGCGGGGATGGCGGCGTTGACGGCCGTGGCGGGCGCGGTCTGGCCGCGCAGCGCGCCCCAGGCGTCCGAAACCGCGCCGCTCCGGTAGGAGGCGCCGCTTCCCGCCTGATCCCGCCAGTCGGAGGTCTGCTGCTGACGCCAGTCGGTGCTCTCCTGGCGCCAGTCCGTGCCTCCGGCCGACTGGGGCGCCGCCTCCTGCTCGGCTCTTCTCCGCTTCAGGAAGCGGACGACCAGGCCGACGACCAGGAGCAGCAGGATGATGTCCATGAAGCCCACCCCGGAGTAGTGGCCGCCGCCGAGGAGCGAGCCGATGAGGCTGCCGGCCAGCATGCCGCCCAGAAAGCCGCCGCCGAAGCCGGAGAAGAGACCGCCTCTGCCCGGAGCCATGCCGGGCTGGGCCATGCCGGGCTGCGCCTGCTGGGCCTGGGGCCGGGAGGGCTGCACGGAGGGCGCTCTGGCGGGCGAACGCATGAAGGGCTGGCTGCCGAAGGATCTGCCGCCGCCCATGCGGGCCGCGTCACTGACATCGGGCAGGGCGAGAGAAAGAGAGACAACGACGAAAAGCGCGGTGAGTACGGCTAGACAGGTACGAATCATGGTGTCTCCGAGGCTGAGGGGACCGCAGGGCGGATGATCGTGGTCGCAGAAGGATCGCCCTGAGAGGCGCCTTCCCTTCAAAGATAGGGTCTGTCAGGCGGATTGACAAGAGAGGGGCGGGATTTCAGGTCCGGAAAAACGCCGGAATCCTGTGATCTCCGCCTCTTTCCGGCGTCTCAGGGAGGGACGCGTCACAGACCTCAGTGGCTGTCATCGTCCACATAGAGCCAGAAGATGGTGCTCAGGCGCAGGGGCGAGGGCTGGCCGTCGGGGCCTTTCAGGGGGGCGCCGTCCCGGGAGGCCTGGCAGTACCACCAGCCCGGCCGGTTCAGAAGGGCGGCGAAGCCGCCGTCCGCCCCCGTGCGCACCACCGAGGCCTCGTGCCAGGGCGTGGGCACCTGGAGATTTTCCGTGTTGACGCGGCCCACGGTCACGGGGATGTCCGCGGCGGGCTTGCCGTTGACGAGGACTTTCCCGGCGAAGAGCGCCGGGGAGAGGAGCCCGAAGGGACGCGTCGAGGGGACTATCTCAAAGCGCAGACCCAGCGGCAGATGCCAGCCCCAGTCCTCGCCGCAGACGGGCACCATGACCTTGACCAGGTGCTGGACATAGCCCGCTTCGGACTGATCCCACCAGGGCTGGGTCTCGATGGAAAAATGGTAGAGGCCGGGCCGCTCCAGACCCACATTGGCGCCCCAGGCCTTCTGGTTCAGGTAGCGGATCTCCTCGATGTCTCCCAGCCGGTCCTCCCGGTGAGAGGGCGCGGAGGGATCGCTCTGGTTCCTGTCAAAGCGGCAGATGGTGAATAGCCGCAGGGGATCCATGGGCACGCCCCGGTGCCGGAAGGGATCCATGGCGGCGATGAGCAGGTCGAGCTCTTCCCGGATGACCTGCGGCGCCACGCTGGCGTGCAGGCTCGCGTTGACGGAATCCACGATGTCCGCCAGCTGGGATCCGCTTCTGGGAGCCGCGGCCTCGGCTTTTCCCCGGGCCGCGTCGGGCTTTCCGGCTTCCTGGCTCTCGGCGGCTTTGCCGTCGTCTTTCCGGTTCTCCGTCTGGCCGTTTCTGGCGGCTGCGCCGGCCTTGCCGTCGCCGGCGGGGATCTTTTCTTCGATGCTCGGCCTGCTGGGAATGAGCAGGGTGGCCCGCTCGGCGCGGACGCCCTGGGCCAGACAGAGGCAGAGCGTCAGGCAGAAGGCGGCGATGAGGGCGCCGTATCCCGAAGGACCTGAGGAAGGGAGGAACATGGCGGAACTCCCGGGAACAGGAGGAAAAATCTGAAAGGGAAAGGGGGGTGTCCCGGACGGGAAGGAGCGGGCGGTTCTAGACCGTGAAGCGCACGGGCCGCAGTCCCCGGAGGCTGTCCAGACAGAAAAGCTCCTGGCAGCTGAGCACCTGGGCCAGCGTGACGCTCTTTTCCCTGAGCAGCCCCCGGGCCAGAAGGGCTTCGCGCAGGACGCCGCGCCGCCCGCCGGCCTCGTCGGGCGTCGTGCAGAGGGCTCCCGCCTGCCGGAAGACGAGATCCGAGGAAAGACAGCCGGCCACGACGCCGAAGCGGTTCACGGCGAGGGCGTCGGCGAGGCTGCCGTCCTCCAGGCGGGCTGTCATGGTTTCTTCACAGGGGAGCCGGGCCGTGAGGTCGAGACCCGGAAGGTCGCTGCGTTCGTCCAGCACCCGGCGGGCCACGCTGACGCTGTCGGGCAGGGGGGCCAGGGGCCCGGCCGAGACCTCGATGTGTCCGTCGCCTGCGAGGAGAAGGCGCAGGACCTGAGGCTCCCCGCTCTCTTTTCTCCAGCCCCCGGACGCGAGCCTTTCCGCGAGGGGTGCGGGCATCTCCCGCCAGGGGAGATCGGCCCCGGAAAAGAGGGACAGGCCCGGGGCGGGAAAATGCGCCCGCACGGGATCCCCGGCCAGCTCTTCCGCTTCCGACGCGTCCACGGCGTGCTCCCTGCCCAGGCGGGCGAGCCGCGCCAGATTGGCGTCCAGAAGAAAGGCCGCGCCGCGTTCGAGCCGGGTCTGCACGGCGAGCCGCAGGCCCCGGGGCAGGCAGAGGGCCCGGAAGGCGGCCGCGCGGTCGGGACAGGCGCCGAGCCAGAGGTCGTAGCCCTTTTCCTGTCGGGGTCTGTCGAGGACGCGCCCGTCGGCGAGGATATGATCCTCCCTGGCGGAAAAGACGGCCATGACGAGACCGCAGCCGGCGGAAACGGCCCGGCGCAGGAGCTCTTCCGCGGAAGGCTTCGTCCCTTCCGGCCGCTCCCGCGGCGTGGGAGCGTCGGAAAAGGCCAGGATTTCCTCGAAGGAATCCTGGAAAAAGCCCTGGCCCGCAAAATCCGGGCTCAGCATGTCGAAGAGAAGACGGCCGCCGCAGGCGGTGCGCAGCTTCACGGGCTCCCGCTCCGTCCCGGAGAGAAGGGCCGGACAGAAGAGCCTGGGGCCGGGCTGAGGGGGCGTGAAGGGCGCGCGGGCGCGGTAGAGGGAGAACTTGAGAATGGGCCGGGGCTTCGCCTCGTCGGTTCCGGCGGGACAGGGGGCGGCGGGATCCAGGGCCGCCCGGCGGACATAGCCCGCGAGCCAGCCCGAGCCGCGCAGCTTTTCCATCTGCGAAAAGGCTTCGGGAAGTTCTTCCCGGCGGTAGGCCAGGATGCTGAAGACGGGCCTCGCGTAGGAAAAGCCCTTGAAAAGGAAGGTGGACACGTCAGATTTCCTCGAGGCGGTCCGGGGGCGGATCCTGGTCCCCGGCGCAGAAGCCGCGGAAGAAGCGGGCGAGGGCCGCGGCCGCGGGACCCGTGAGATCCCCGGGGCCTTCCGCGCCGCGCAGGCCCAGACAGCGGACGGGGGAGACGCCCAGGCAGGCGAAAAAAGCGCGCACGGTCAGGGCTGAGCCTGTGAAGAGCGAAGCGCCCCGGGTCCGTCCGGCGAGAAAGAGGGCCGCGGCCGGCGCGGCCTGCCCGGGCGCGGGCGGGGCCAGCGTGCGGCGCACGGGGCCCGCGGCGGCCTCCCGCTCATAGAAGCGCTGGCCGCGGTCCGCCAGGGCCTTGGCCCGGGAAGGCAGACCGTAAAAATAGACCGGAGAGATCCAGAGCACGCGCTCCGCCGCCTGCAGGGCCGAAAGGACGCGTTCGGTGTCGTCTTCTTCCGCGAGCCGGCAGGCGTGGGGGGCATTCCGGCAGATCCCGCAGTGATCGCAGCCCGGAAGGCGCAGGCCCGCCAGACTGAGGCAGAGGGGATCGAGACCCAGGGACCTGGCCTCCCGCAGGGCCATGTCCGCCGCCCGGGCCGTCGTGCCGTTCCCGCGGGGAGAGGCGGCCAGAATGAGAAGTCCGGACAAGGCCGCGGGTCCCCTGTCTAGGCCGAAAAGTCGCCCACGAAGGGGTTGTGGACCCGTTCTTCGCGGATGCCCGTTTCCGGTCCGTGGCCGGGGTAGACCACGGTCTCGTCGGGCAGGGCGAAGAGGACCGTGCGCACGCTGCGCAGAAGGGTGCGGTGGTCCCCCAGGGGGAAGTCCGTGCGGCCGATGGAGCGGTAGAAGAGGGCGTCGCCCGTGAAGACGACCCCTTCGTCGGGGAAGTGGAAGGAGACGCTCCCGGGGGTGTGCCCCGGGGTGGAGAGCACTTCTATCCGGAAGCCCGCGAGATCCAGCCGGCCGGGCCGGATGGGGGTTTCGGTGAAGGAGGGCACCAGGGGCATGCCCCAGATGCCGCCCTGGGCGGCTTCGGTGCGGGCGATGGCTTCATCGGCCTCGGGGACATGGGCCGGAGCTCCGGTGGCGTCCTGGAGAGCCTTGACGCCGTAGAGGTGGTCAAAGTGCCGGTGCGTGATGAGGATGGCCTTGAGCTGCAGCTGTTCTTTTTTGAGAAAGTCCAGCATCTCGGCCGGATCGCCGCCCACGTCGATGGCCAGGGCGTCCGTGCCCCTGTCAACGAGGTAGCTGTTGGTGCCCAGAGGGCCCAGGGAGAAGATGGTGGTGCGCATGGGGATCCGTTCCTTGGCAGGCGGAAGAAGGCGGGGGAAGGAGGCTCGGGGGGGGCTAGACGTCGAAGAGCATTTCCAGATCTTCGCGGGTGAGGGACTTCCAGTTTTCCTGGCCCGGGATGATGGAGGCGGCCACGCTGCGCTTGGACTCCTGCAGACGGAGGATCTTTTCCTCCACGGTGTTCTGGCAGATGAGCTTGTAGGAGAAGACCTGGCGCTGCTGGCCGATGCGGTGGGTTCTGTCCGTGGCCTGGCTTTCCACGGCGGGGTTCCACCAGGGGTCGTAGTGGATGACATAGTCCGCCGAGGTCAGGTTGATGCCGGTGCCGCCGGCCTTGAGGGAGATGAGGAAGATGGGGATGGAGGGCGAGGTGTTGAAGCGGTCCACCTGCTCGAAGCGGTCCTTGCTCGCGCCGTCCAGATAGCAGAAGGGCACTTCGCTGAAGGTGAGCCACTGGCGGATGATCTGGAGCATCTGGACGAACTGCGAGAAGACCAGCACCTTGTGGCCGCCTTCCACGATTTCCAGGATCATGTCCTTGAAGGCTTCGAACTTGCCGGAGGGCAGATTGTTGGAGAAGCCGGGCATGTCTATCTTGAGCAGGCGCGGGTGGCAGCAGATCTGGCGCAGCTTGAGCAGGGCGTCCAGGATGGACATCTGGCTCTTGGCCATGCCCTTCTGGTCCACGTCCGCCAGGACCTGGTCCCTGAGCTTGTGGGCCACGGCGGCGTAGAGTTCGGCCTGGGCCTCCTCCAGGGCGCAGCAGGTGACGCTTTCCACCTTGGGCGGCAGGTCCTTGGCCACCTCGGCCTTGGTGCGGCGCAGGATGAAGGGCCGCATTCGGGTGCGCAGGTATTCCAGGGTTTCCGTGTCGCCGTCCTTGATGGGGCGCACGATGCCCCGCTGGAAGGCGTGCTGGCTGCCCAGGAAGCCGGGCATGAGGAATTCGAAGAGGGACCAGAGCTCGAAGAGATTGTTCTCGATGGGCGTGCCCGAGAGGCACAGGCGCATCCGCGCCTTGAGCCTGCGGACGGATCTGGCGGTGATGGTGTTGGGATTCTTGATGTTCTGGGCTTCGTCCAGAATGACCGTGTTGAAATTGAACTTCTGGATTTCTTCCAGGTCCCTGCGCAGGAGGGCGTAGGTGGTGATGATGAGATCGGAGCTGGCGATCTGCCGGAACATGTTCTCCCGGTGGGTGCCGTAGATGATGAGTCCGCGCAGGTGCGGCACGAACTTCTGGGCCTCGCGCTCCCAGTTGGGGAGCACGGAGGTGGGCACCACGATGAGGTTGGGTCCCGTGCACTTCTCTTCCACCATGTGCTGGATGAAGGCCAGGGTCTGGATGGTCTTGCCCAGGCCCATCTCGTCGGCCAGGATGCCGCCGAAGCCGTATTCCGAGAGGAAGTTCAGGTAGGCGAGACCCTGCATCTGGTAGCTGCGCAGGGAGGCCTGCAGGCCGGACGGGGCCGGCACCATGCGGATTTCCTTGAAGGAATGGATCTTTTCCCGGAGCTGGCTCCAGAAGGAGTCCGTGGTGGCGTTGGGCACGTCGTCCAGGATGCTGTCCAGCATGGGCGCTTCGAACTGCCGGAAGACGGTCTGCGGGGGCTTCGCGGGATCGAGGCCCAGGGCCGTGAGCTTGTGGGCGATGCGCTGCAGCCACTCCTCGGGCAGGGAGGTGTAGGAGCCGTCCTTGAGCTGGACATAGCGCTTGCCGCGCATCCAGGCCTTCCAGATCTTTTCCAGGGGCAGGGACTGGCCGTCGTAGTCCACCGTGATGCCCAGGGAGAAGATCTTGTCCTTTTCGTTGCTCACCACTTCGGCGGAGATGGTGGACTTGGTGGAGCGCACCTTGTAGCGGGAGAGCGCCCGCTCGCCGTAGACCCGGTAGGTCTCCACGAGCTTGGGATAGGTGTCCAGCAGGAAGGCGATGGCCTCTTCGGGCTCCAGGAACCAGAGCCGGTTGGATCGGGACTGGAAGCCGATGGTGGAGAGCTCGGTCATGAGCCCGGCCTCTTCCTGCTGATGCCTGCGGACCAGGTAGGTCTGGCCCTCGTAGCTGTAGCTGCCGGTCTGGAAGTCGGGGTTGGGACCGCCCAGGGAGAACTCGCCGTGGCGGGTCTCGTAGATGTTGTCGATCTCCAGGGTGAGGAGGCTGCCCTCCTCGTCCAGGAAGAGTTTGGGATTGTAGGTGGCCGGCTGGAAGACCGGCTCCATCATCTTGAGGAACTTTTCGGGCTCGTAGAGCTCGGACGAGGGCAGGCGCGTCCAGACCCTGTCCAGGAATTCGGAGATTTCCTCGTGGGGCACCACGGGCCGGTCGTAGATGAGGCTGCGGACCAGGGCGGGATCGAGGCCTGTCTGGACGGGGTAGAAGCTGCGGCGGTAGCAGACCCAGAGGGGCATCTGGCCGTGGAAGGTGACGGGGGGCTCCCGGTTTTCCTCCAGAGGCTGTTCGTGCGCCGGCGGCTCGTCCGCCGAGCTGATGTAGATGTTGTGCCGGCCTTCGCGCTTGAGAAGCACGTCGAAGCAGAAGCCCTGGGCGTCGAGGTTGGGCTTGAGCTTGAGGGCGAAGGGCGTGCTCTCGATGCGGCAGGGTTTGTCCGTGTCCTTCCAGAAGATGTAGTACTCGTGCCGGATGGCCCAGAAGAACCAGGAGACGAGACCGTCCGGGATCTCCAGCTTGTGGCCGAAATAGTCCACGTGCAGGCCGATCTGCCGGGCCACCCGGGGCAGTTCCGGCGAGGCCTCGCACCAGTCGGGGTTCTGGATGATCTGCTCCAGGGTCACTTCGTTGTGGACCGTGGAGAGGCCGGACTTGTTCTGGCGGGAGCGGAAGAAGGAGACGAGCAGGCGGCCCTGGTCCGGCTCGAAGCGGAAGACCAGATAGTGCTTGCCCGGCTCGGGCTCCATGGTCGTGGAGAAAAAGCCCCGGAAGCTGTGCTTCCAGTCCGCCACGGGGGCGTGCTCCTCGGTCTCCCGGCCTTCTTCCCGGCGCAGTTCGTCAGCGAGGTGCAGGGCCAGGGCGGCCACATGGCGGCAGACGCCGGTGAAGGCGTCCGAGCAGTTGCACATCGACTTGACAGAGTGATCAAAGATGGAGAATGTCAGGTGCGGCGTGTAGACCTGAAAGTCATCGCCCTGAATGTTTCCCGTGACCTCCCAGGTTTCGCCTTCCTGAATGTGGATCTTCTGCACGCCGCTTTCAGCCAGGATGTAGCTGCCTGCGTCGCGGATGTACTCGGGAATTTTGTCGTGGAGAAAAGTCTGGCTGATTTCAAGGATGACGCTTCGTTCGGAACGACTCATGCTTCTCTGTCCGTTGCTGTTTTCGTCTTCTCGAAGGAAGGCGCCCAGGCCGCGGCCAAGGGGGGTGACGGCAAATTTCGCGGCACTGTACAACAGGAAGGACGGAATGATCAATAGGCTTCTCCACAAAGAGAGATTGTCTGCCGGCCGGATTGGTAAGATCCTGATCTCAATATTCCTTCTCATGCTTTTCCCGCTCCCGGGAGGCCCCGCGGCGGCCCCCGGAGATTCCGGTGAAAAAACTTTTGCTTCCGGTGAGTTGAAAGAAGGGAAAGTCCTGAGTCTCCCGGCGGCGGAAAAAAGGCCCGGAGAGGGAATTTACGGGGGGAGTCTCGTGCTCGGCACGGGCGGGGAGCCTTCCAACCTCAATCCCTACATCAGTTCGGATTCCGCGTCGCACGAAGTGGCCGATCTTCTTTTCGTCGCCCCGCTGCGCTACGACAGGAACCTGGAGCTGGAGCCCTGGGCCGCCGAGCGCGTGACCCTCTCGCCCGACGGCAGGCGCCTGGAGATCCGCCTGCGCAAAGGCATCCTCTGGGAAGACGGCGTGGAGCTCACGGCCGAGGATCTGGTCTACACCTGCCGGGCCGTGGCGGATCCCCGGAACGCCAGTCCCTACGCCGAAGACTACATGCGCATACGGAGCATCGAGGCCCTGGACAGGTACACGGTGGCCGTGGAGTACGAGAGCTACTACGCGCGGGCCCTCGCCTCCTTCTGCTCGGCCATCCTGCCGAAGCATGTGCTGGAGGGCCAGGACATGCGCGGCGGCAGCTTCGCCCGCAGGCCTCTGGGCGCGGGTCCCTTCCGTCTGGCCGGCTGGACCCCGGGATCCAGCGTCCGCCTCGCGGCGAGCCCGACCTATTTTCTGGGCAGGCCCTTTCTGGACGAAATCGTCTACCGGGTCATCCCGGACCCGGCCACCATGTTCATGGAGCTCAGAGCCGGACGTCTGGACATGACGGGCCTCTCCCCCGAGCAGTACCTGCGCCAGACGCAGGGGCCCGTCTGGCGGGAGCGCTTCCGCAAGTACCGCTATCTGGCCTCGGCCTATACCTACCTGGGCTTCAACATGCGGCACCCCTTCTTTCAGGATGTGCGGGTGCGCCGGGCCATCTCCCGGGCCATCAGCCGGGACGAACTCGTGCAGGGAGCCCTCCTGGGCCAAGGGGTGGCGGCCTTCGGGCCCTACAAGCCGGGCACCCCGGTCTACCATCCGGAGCTGAAGCCGGTGGCCCAGGACCGGGAAAAGGCGGCGGCGCTGCTGAAGGAGGCGGGCTTCTCGGACAGCGACGGCGACGGGGTGCTGGACAGGGACGGCCACGCCCTGGAGTTCACCATCCTGACCAACCAGGGCAACGCCGAGCGCATCCTCGCGGCCATCATCCTGCAGAGCCAGCTCAAGGCCGTGGGCATCCGGGTCAATGTGCGCACGGTGGAGTGGGCGGCCTTCATCCGGGAGTTTGTCAACAAGGGCGCCTTTGACGCGGTGCTTCTGGGCTGGACCATCACCCCGGACCCGGATCTCTACCAGGTCTGGCATTCCTCCCAGGCCGTGCCGGGCGGTCTCAACTTCACGGGCTTCAGAAACGCCGATCTGGACCGTCTCCTCGAGGAGGGCCGCAGCACGCCCGACGAGGCCGAGCGTCTGGGGAAATACCGCCGGGTGCAGGAAATTCTGGCCTCGGAGGAGCCCTACTGCTTTCTCTATGTGCCCTATGCCCTGCCGGTGGTGAGCGCCCGCTTCAAGGGCCTTGAGCCGGCACTGGCGGGCATCAGCTGGAATCTGGACCGCTGGTGGACGGAGCCCGCCCGGTCCGCGCTGACGCCCTGAAAGCGTCCGGTTTCGGCGGGGACAGAAAAAGACCCGGCAGGGGGCCGCCCCAGGGGGCGGGCCGTGCGCGG
>CAZFTQ010000015.1:14400-35722 GCA_964522365.1 uncultured Desulfovibrio sp.
GCGGGCCGTGCGCGGGTCGGGCTTCGGTGACGGCATGGACCTTTCCGGATGGACTGCCTTCGGGAGGGTTTTCCGGGTGTCCGGAAGGTCTCATGGTTTCGTCATTCGACGGAAGCGGAGGCCTTGAGGCCTTTTCAGAGAGGGTGTCCGGACGCTTTCCGCGTCCGGGAGAGGACTGAAGCGGGGAGCCGTGCGCCGCGGGAGTGGGCCTCGCCGTTTCCGGGTTTCTGACGGTTTCTCCTTTTCCCTTCCCGTCTCCCCGCTCAGTCTCTGAGTGTGCTGTGCGCCTTGCCGCGGAATCTTCTCTTGCCCGCGACGCCTTCCTTGTAGTCCTGTCCAGGCATCCTGTCAAAAAAGAAGATGCGTATTTTCAAAGTGTTGGATAAAGTTTGATCCTGTTCCGCAACAGTATGGACCCGTTTTCGCAGAAATCTGCCGGATGGACCCGAAGGTCCCTTTCCCTCCGCTGCCGGCCGGTTCTGCGGCCCGTCTTCCTCTCCGTCAGAGTCCAGGGCGGATCCGGCTCTTTCCGGGCTGAGGTCCCGGTCCGTCCGCGGGAAAGGTGCCCGGCGGAAGTCTGTTCCCGGGCACCGGGGATGCTCACAGGAAGCGATTCACCATCGCCGGCGTCTCTCCGCGTCTGCCGCTGTCCGGAAGCGGGGCGCGGAAAGAGCGTGTCAGGCGCACGGCCTCCCGGACGCTTCCTCGTGTGCGGCGTCCGGACCGGAGGCGGGTTCATCCCGGGGATGCAGGGACCGCCGCCGGGAAACGCGTCCCCCAGGGGGGCGAGGCCTGTGAAGAAGAGGCTCACGGCTGCCCGCATGTTCCGGGCCGGAAGCCGCGGATCGGCGGGACGGAAAGCGGCATCCTCCCCCGGCTTCAGGGGAGGATGCCGTGTCTCCTCAGCGCTTCCGGAGCGCGTGCCTCAGACGGCCTCGGCCCCGGAGCGGCGCCGTTCTCCCTTCGGGTTTCTTCCCTTTCCGCCGGACAGGCGGGAGTTCGAAGCATGTCTCCCGCGCGTTCCTGCCTGTCCCTCGTACGGCTGCTCGTTCAGGATGTAATCGGCCGCTTTCTGGGCTGCCGAGGCCGCTGTCACAACCAGCGTACTGTCGCCGCGAATCGCTTCGATCCAGCCATGAATGTATGAGCTGCTGTTGTTGATCGTGTTTTCAATCCCGCAATGGGCGCAGAGAAATGCGGCTGTGATCTCGGCGATGAGTTCTTCCTTGCCGTAGTCTTCTGACCCGAAACGAGTCGACAGTTTCCTGTTCAGCCGGGTTTTGTGACCGGTGCTGTGGGCCAGTTCGTGGAAGAGCGTGCTGTAAAACTCGCCGCTTGATTCATACGCTTTGAGAGTCGGAACCTGAACATAGTCTTCGCCAGGACAGTAGTACGCCTCCT
Source organism: uncultured Desulfovibrio sp. (assembly GCA_964522365.1). Classification (GTDB taxonomy): domain Bacteria; phylum Desulfobacterota; class Desulfovibrionia; order Desulfovibrionales; family Desulfovibrionaceae; genus Desulfovibrio. Next base: position 15,802 of record CAZFTQ010000015.1, read on the forward strand.
CTCCGCGGTAAATCACACGCGGACGCAAGGGCATGTCATTCACCACTTTCTCTGCCTTTTCCAGGGGCTTGTTTTCAGGGACGGGATGCCCGAATTCCGGCTCAGGTTCTGCAATGCCTTCACACTGTTCAATGTTGTAGACGGTGTACGTGCGCTGGAAGATGTAGATGTCTGGCCTGTCTTCCCCGCCGGACTTTTCTTCTTTCGTGGTGAGGGTTTTGCAGAAAAAGACTTTCTTTCCCTCTTCGCCGTGCCTGATCTTCCCTCCCTTCCTCTGAACCTGTTTTTCCGTGAGCCACCAGGGGCTTGAAAAGTCGCTGATGGCGAGCAGCAGGGCGTTTATGCCGTGGTATTTCCTCTTTGAGATGAGATTCAGGGGCGATCCCACGCACGCCCAGGGGCGGTGCCAGGGAGCCACGCCCTGCTCAAGCAGAGTGAGAACCTGATTCGTCACCTCGCTGTAGTCGAACGCCATGATGAGCTCTCCTTGATCCTTTCGGGTCCCGGAGCCGGCCGGCCTTCCATTCATTCTCCGGCGGTCAGCTCCGCATTTCGCCACGGTTTCGGTTCCTGGGAATCGGTGTCTTTTTGCCGTCTGAAAAAATATTCCCGTTGTGTCTGTCTCTATACAGGGATTTTATTGACATGTCAATAAAAATTTTAATTTTTTTTCAGAGATGAGTTTTGTAAATCTTTTTACGCAATCTATGATTGTCTAGAAAAATAAGATTTTACAGTAGTCTATGAAGATCTCCCCGGGCAAGCTCCGCTCCAGGGGAACTGACGGAGAGGATGAGCTGAAGCCTGATTGAAATCTCCGATTTCTCTGCGGAGAGGGAGGAGGTATCGCCTCTTTTCCCGTGCGTGAGGGAGGGGGCGGCGGAAGAATCGGGCCTGAAGCTGAGGGAAGCGGGCGACCCGCGGAGAGGGCCCGGCCAGGCGCCGGGGCCGGTTCAGTGCGCGGTCCCTTGTCCGCGCCTCCGAAGAAACTGTCCGGCGCAGGCCGGCGCCGGTCGTTAGGGAATTCCCGTGTCCGTTCCGGGAGTGTTTCGCGCCTTCCCGAAGGACCCTCCTGCAGCCTGAACGGACAGCCTCCGCTGTCCGGGATGAAGCACCCGGTCCGGGGGCAGGGGGCTGTCTGCTTTCGGCCGTCTGTCTCACGGAGCCATTTCCGCCCTTTCGTGACGCAGAATCTACAGGGAAAACCGGACTCCGTCAAGCCTTTTCTTTCAAAAAATATGTATAATTTCAATAGATTATAAGTTCTTTCAGTCCACACATGCGTGGACTCTTTTCTTCGGAAAGGGCTGATGAGCCGGATCTCACGGATTTCTGCTGATTAAATCAGAAATATCAAATAGATATAAGATGAAAACAGGGCAGGATGACGGCTGCCGGCCGGGCCGGCGGAGCGTCTCCTCAGGTTCGCCCGGAAAGGGCGGCCGGAGGGGGCGCAGCCTGTCCCGGGGGCTTTTCTCCCGAGGAAAAGGAAAATCCGGCAAGGAACCGCCACTGGGGCCGATTCCTTGCCGGACATTCGTTCAGGGATCCGGGATTCGCCGTCCGGAGGAGGCCGGACGGCCTGGTGCACGCGTGCAGAGGGGATGTGTCCCGCTTAGCCTCGAAGGCGGCTCCGGGATTTCTCCGGGGATCCGGTCAGGCTCCCCCTTCCGGGCGGGAGGGAGCGCGGAAAGACCCTCCCCCGGTCAGGGACGGAGTCTGCCGGGTCTGCCTCCTGGCCGACGCCCGGATCTGCGCCTGGGGGCGAACGGGCCCGATTCCGCCCTCAGAAAGGCGATCAGAGGACTGACTGCGTCCTTCACCCTGGAGGCGAGGACGACGGCTTCGTGCAGGGGGGCCATCAGCACTTCTTCCCACCTTGGAAAGGCCTCAGCCAGCACCTCCAGCGGGATCTCCGCCAGAGGGATGATCAGTCTGCGGCCGTCGCGCCAGTTGTCGGGGGCGATGCGCAGCTCGACGCCCGCCAGTTCACCGGCCTGTTCCTCCAGAATCCTTTCCAGATCGTGCAGGAAATGCTGGGACCTGGGCAGGTTTTCCGTGCCTTTGAGCACGAAGGCGAGATATCTGCCTTCCTGACGGGCCGCGCTCAGAAGCCAGCTTTGCTCGCCGCTGTTGCCCCAGCAGCAGAGCTCGAACCTGGGCAGCCGGCCGCGCTCGCCCGGAGAGTACCAGTTGTACGGGGCGAACCACATGTTTCTCTCGCCGAGCCTGTTGTCCTCTGCGCCATCGCCACACACCCAGTTTCCCGAGATGCGGAGTTCCCTTTCCAGAACACCTGCCAGGGAGTACCATAATTCCCTGTCGATTTCCCGCAGCGCTTCCATCTCGTTGCCCAGGAACAGGGCCTGCCGGACGATGTCGTTCGCTTCATTGCTTGTCTTCATTGAAAATGCCTCGCAAAGAGTCTGTCAGTCCCGTGGAGGGACGGAAGGAGGAGCAGGTCAGGCCTCTCCGGCGCTCAGTTCCCTGACCAGACTGTCCAGGGCCTGACCGGCCACCCGTACGGTGACAAGGGCTTCGGAGAGGGGGCCTTCCATGACCGGGAGCCAGTCGGGGCAGGCATCCGCCAGATCTTCCAGGGGAACTCTTCGGACAGGGATGACCAGATGCCGTACCCCGCTGTCCCGGTGGCAGGGCTGAAATGCGGCATGCAACAGTTCCTCCGGTCCGCTTTTCAGGATCTCCCGCACCCGCGGGGCAAAGAGATCCTTCCAGGGAAGATCTTTTCTGAGTTCGAGAACATAGGCCAGAAAACCTCCTGCTTTTCCGGCGGCCGTGGCGAGCCATTGACTCTCGTCCTCCTCGCAAAGGCATCTGAGCTCGAACCAGACCAGCGGAAAGCCTTTTTTGTTCTCGGGCCAGTCCTTCGGGTATAGTCTGTCCTGGCGGTCACAGTGCCAGCCGGCCTCGGACAGGATGCGGGCATCGCTCCTGAGCAGAGTCTGCGCGAACTTCCTGTCAAGTTCTATCCGAATCCTGGCCGCTGACCACAGGGTGGCGGCGTCTCGGATGAGAGACCGGGCGTCGTTGAAGTCCGACATGTGGAACCTCGCTGATGAATGTGTCGGTGCGGACCCGGGAAGCTTCAGGGGGCGGCCCTGCCGGGAGGGGAGCGGTATGTCCGGCTGTCAGGTCCGGGCCCGAAGCGCGCTCTTTCTTGCGCGCCGGCAGGAAAGGACCCGCCTTCCTTTTTCCGCGAAAAACTCTCCCAAGGGCGTTGCGGTTACTGAATTCCCAGCTCTTCCAGAGTCTTGCATTCAAGTTTAATGTTCTGAAGAAAAGGCTGATTATTGTTGAATATATTTGCCTGAGCAGGACTCTTTGCAGCTATTTTAAGCTGTATTTCTTCCTCTTTCGCTGTACGCATGCATTCTTCATACGAAGAAAAAACTCTTGTGTCATAATCGACTTTCGGAATGCCGTTGCCCAGTCCTGTTGCAATGACATAGCTCATCACTATGATAAAACCGCCAGCTGACATAAGAATACCTCCAGACAAAGCAGTCAGACTGTTTCAGGTTTCACTTTTGTTTTCCATGCGTGGCGTCTTCTTTCAGATGGAAAACTTTTGTGTTTCAGAAAAAGGCGCGCCTTTCTTCATGGCGGCCGGAACGCCGGACTTCCGCGGCGTGTGCCGCGCGGTGAGGAAAGGCGCGCGTCCCGGCGCGCCGAGGGGATCGGGATGCTCCCTGCGGCGGGCCCGTCCTGCACGGGTCAGCGAATCCAGTCGGCGGCAAGCCCGGCTGCGCCTTCCCTGAACTTCATGGCCCCGGCCACGGCGTCATGAAGGAGGGCTTTCAGGACATCTTCCCGGCGGGATCCGGAGCAGGCCTGAGCCGGCTTTTCCAGCGGGATCCTTTCCGGAGGGATGATCGGTCTGCGGCCCCGGACGTCAGGGGGAATCCGCAGCCGGACGACTGCCGTCTCCGTTTTCTTTTTCTCAGGAAATCTTTTCCAGTTCAGGAAGGAAGAGCCGGAGTCCCGGGAAAAAGAGCGGGAAGTCGGGCGCGATGACCAGGCTGAGATTCTGCTTTCGCGGCTCGCCGGCAGGTCAGCGGCGTCATGGCTGTTCCGCATGGGAAATCCTTCGCATCGCGCTCTGCCTGTCCCGTCCGGGGGCGGCAGGAAAATCAGTGTTCTGTCAGGACGCTCCGGGGAAGGGCCGCGTTCCATCGGAGGAGTCTGTCCGGGCTTTTTCTCAGGGGCGGATCCGGCCGGAGGACGGATCCGCCCCCTGAACTCAGCTGATCCGGGACTCGATCAGATCGCTCAAGGCTTCCTGGAGCTGCACGGCGCTTGCCAGGGCTTCCTGCAGGGGGGCTCTCAGGATGTCTTCCCAGTCGGAGGAGGATTGGGCGAGGTCCTCCAGGGAAATCCCGGCCAGAGGAATCTCCAGACTGTGTTCGTCATCCGGGGAGTACCTTTTCTCCAGACCGGGAATCTTCGCTTCCTGTTCCTCCAGCGCCTCCTCCATCTGCATCCGGAGCTGGCGGGGTCTCGGCAGATCTTCCGAAACGGTGAGCACGAGGGCCAGGCGGAGATCCTGCTGCCGCGCCGCGGCCAGAAGCCAGTTGTCCTCTCTGCAGTTGCCGAGGCAGCTCAGCTCGAAGGAGACCAGCCAGCTTTCCTCATCCGCGTCGTACCAGTCGTCGGGGCCGAAGCTGTCGCCGTCGCAGGTCCAGTCCTCCATCTCCTCGATCTCTTCTTCCAGGATGCTCTGCAGGGCCTCGTGCACTTCCTCGTCGAGGTCGTCGAGCACCTCGGAGGCGTTGCGGAGGTAGAGGGCGTTGCGGATGATGTCGGTGGCTTCATAGCTGTTCTTCATGGGAAATACCTCTCTTCAGGGTTTGTTGTCCCGCCGGGGGACAGAAGGAAAAATCGGGGGTGTCAGGACTGACCGGGAAAGCGCCGCGTCTCTCCGCGGAGCGTTCCCGCGCGTCTTCTTCGGGGCGGATCCGGTCCGGAGGACGGATCCGCCCCGCTGAACTCAGCTGATCCGGGAGGCGATCAGATCGCTCACGGCTTCCTGGAGCTGCACGGCCGTCTCAACGGCGTTCTGCAGGGGCTCTCTCAGGACTTCTTCCCAGTCAGAGGAGGATTCGGCGAGGTCCTCCAGGGAAATCCCGGCCAGAGGAATCACGAGGCAGCGTACGCTCCGGCGCCCGATGGAACGGCACTCGACGCTGGGGAGCTCCTCTTCCCGTGTCTCCAGAGCGGCCTCCAGCTCCAGCCGAAGCTGCTGGTGCCTCTGCACTTCATCCGAGACGGTGAGCAGGAGGGCCAGGCTGAGACCCTGCTGCCGCGCAGCGGCCAGGAGCCAGTTTTCCTCCCTGTTGTTGCCGAGGCAGGCCAGCTCGAAGGAGACCAGCCAGCCTTCTTCCTCATCGAGCCAGTCGCAGGGACCGAAGTTGTCGCCGTCACAGGTCCAGTCTTCCAGATCCTCGACTTCTTCTTCCAGGAGACTCTTCAGCGTGTCGTGCACTTCTTCGTCGATGTCGTCGAGCACCTCGGCCGCGTTGTGGATGTAGAGGGCCTGGCGGACAAGAGCGGAGGTGTCGTAGTTGTTTTTCATGAGAAATACCTCTCTTCACGGTTTGGCTGTCCCGCCCGGGGACAGAAGGAAAAATCGGGGGTTGTCATGACTGTCCGGGGAAGAGCCGCGGCCCTTCGGGGAGCGTTTCCGCAGGCCTTCCCGAGGGCGGATCCGTCCCGCTGAACTCAGCTGATCCGGGGATCGATCAGATCCCTGAGAGCTTCCCGGAGCCGCACGGCCTTTGCCACGGCGTCCTGCAGGGGGGCTTTCAGGACATTTTCCCAGTCGGAGGCGGATTCGGCGAGCTCCTCCAGGGAAAGGCCGGCCAGAGGAATCACGAGACGGCGTTCGTCCCCGTACCGCTTCTCCACGCCGGGGAGATCCTCTCCGTGTGACTCCAGAGCGGCTTCCACTTCCAGCTGAAGCTGGCGGTGTCTGGGCAGGTCGTCCGCGATGGTGAGCGCGAGGGCCAGGCCGAGATCCAGGTGCCGCGCCGCGGCCAGGAGCCAGTGCTCTTCCAGGAAGCTGCTCTGGCTGGTCAGCTCGAAGGAGACCCGCCAGTCTTCCTCTTCCGCGTTGTACCATTCATCGGGACCGAAGTTGTCGCCGTCGCAGGTCCAGCCTTCCAGACCGTCGATTTCCTCTTCCAGGAGATCGTTCAGTGTGTCGTGCACTTCTTCGTCGATGCCGGCGAGCACATTGGAAGCGTTGCGGATGAAGAGGGCCTGGCGGACAATGGCGGGGGTCTCGTAGCTTTTTTTCATGGGAAAAACCTCACTTCACGGTTTGCCTGTCCCGTCCGGGGGACAGAAGGAAAAATCGGGGTGCTGTCGTGACTGTCCCGGAAAGCGCCGCCTCCCTGCAGAGAGCGTTTCCGCTGGTCTTTCCGGGGGCGGATCCGGTCCTGAGACGGATCCGCCCCTCCTGACTCAGCCGATCCGGGAGTCGATCAGGCTCTTCACGGCTTTCTGGAACTGCACGGCCCTTGCCACGGCGCCATGCAGGGGGGCTTTCAGGGCGTCTTCCCAGCAGGAGGAGGATTCGGCGAGGTCCTCCAGAGAAAGTCCGGTCAGAGGAATCACGACAACGCGATCGCCCCAGCGGGAGAACCGTCTCTCCAGACCGGGGATCTTCTTTTCCAGCGACTCCAGAGCGGACTCCACCTCCAGCCGGAGCAGGTGGGGCCTGGGCGCCGCATCGGAGATCTCGAACTTGATGGCCACGCAGAGATCCTGCTGCCTCGCCGCGGACAGGAGCCAGTTGCAGGACAAGGCGTTGCCCAGGCAGGTCAGCTCAAAGGAGACCAGCCAGCCTTCTTCCTCATCATGCCAGTTGCTGGGGCCGAAGGTGTCATCGTCGCAGGTCCAGTCCTCCAGGCGGGAGACCTCTGCCTGCAGGAGTCTCATCAGTGTGTCATGCACTTCTTCGTCGATGTCATCGAGCACCTTGGAAGCGTTGCGGAGGTAGAGGGCCTGGCTGACGAAAGCGGATGCGTTGCAGATGTTCTTCATGGGAAATACCTCACTTCTCGGTTTGCCTGTCCCGCCTGGGGGCAGAAGGAAAAATCGGGGGGCCTGACTGCCCGGGGAAGCTCCGTGTCCCTTCGGGGGAGCTCTCCCCGGGCGTCTTTCTCCGGGGCGGATCCGTCCGGAGAGACGGTTCCTCCCCCGGAACTCAGCAGGTCCGGGAGTCGACCATATCCCTCACGGCTTCCCGGAGCTGCACGGCCTTTGCCACGGCGTCATGCACCGGGGCTTTCAGGACCTCTTTCCAGCCGGAAGCGGATCCGGCGAGGTCCTCCAGGGAAATCTCGGGCAGAGGAATCACGATGTTGCGATCGTTCCACCGGGTGTACCGGCTCTCCAGACCGGGGATCTTCTCTTCCCGTGATTCCAGAAACTCCTCCATCTGCAGCAGAAGCTGGAGGTGTCTGGGCAGGTCGTCCGAGATTTCGAGCTTGAGGACCAGGCTGCCGCCCTGCTGCCTCGCCGCGGCCAGGATCCAGTTGTCATCCAGACCTTCGCCCAGGCAGGTCAGCTCAAAGGAGATCAGCCAGCTTTCCTCTTCCTTGTCGTACCATTCGACAGGACCGAAGCTGTCGCGTCTCATTCTCCAGCCCTGCAGGCCGCTGATTTCCTCATTCAGGAGGTTCTTCAGCGTGTCGTGCAGTTCTTCTTCGAACTCGTCGAGCACCTTGGACACGTTGCGGAAGTAGATGATCCTGCGGATCAGGTCGGGGGCGTCGTAGCTGTTCATCATGGAAAAATACCTCACTGTTTTTGTTTTTCCCCCTTGGACAGGGGGAGGGAATGGGGCCTCGGGGATCTTTTCCGCCGCCGATCGGCGGGAAGAGCCGGGGCCGTTACACGCACATCTCCCGGATCAGGCCGTCCACGGCCCGCGCGGTCCCGCGCACGATGCCGAGAGCTTCGGACAGGGGCTCCCGCATGACCGAAAGCCAGTGACGGCTCGCTCCGGCCAGCTCTTCCCGGGAGACGCCCCGGACAGGGATCGTCAGGAGAGGAGCAACGGGCTGCCTGCACCCGGGCCAGAGTTCCAGGGCCGCTCCTTTCAGCTCTCTCTCCCGGCTTTCCAGGAGCCGTTTCAGCCGGAAGGCAAAAAGCATCGGTCTGGTCAGGAGCAGGCCCGGGACGAGGACATAGGCGAGATGAAGACCGTTCGCCCTGGCGGCGCCCATGAGCCAGCGGCGTCCGGAACTGCCCCAGCAGCGCAGCTCAAAGCAGGCCGCGAGGTCCCTGCCGTTCCGCCAGGCCGCGGGGAAAAGGCGGGTGTCGCCGGACCAGCCGGCCCAGCCGGAAACGGTTTCTTTCTGGAAGGCTTCCAGAGTTTTCTGAAAATCCATCTCCAGCTCAAAGAGCGCGTCGCCGGCTGTCAGCAGCTCTCCTGCCCGGCGGATGACGTCTCTTTCAAAAAGGAAACCCAGCATAAGCGACATTTCTCCTCTCTGCCCGGCAAAGGGGCGGATCCGGGGAAAAAACCGGGCCAACCATGCGTTTTCATGAACGGCAGGCCGGTGGTTCCGTGATGTTTTCCGTTCCTGGGGAGGAAGACGTTCCTTGTCTTCCCCGGGCGTGCAGGCGGCCTGAACGGACAGCCGCTGCCGTGAAAAGTTCCGGTTTGGCCGGGAGCCGCGGGAATGGATCCTTTGTGATTCCGGTCCGGTTCTGCTGAGTTTCTCCCGGGCCTTCCCGCTGTGAAGCCAATATCTCAGAATCAGGAATTTTCGTCAACGAAAAAGGCATGTATTTTCAGGATGTTGAAATATCTTTCCTGCATTCCGCAACTGTGTGCACTCAATTCGGCGATTCCTGAAAGATTTTTCAGGGAGTGTCGGCGGCAGGGCCTCTCCGGTCTCTCCGCAGCATGCCGTAATATCCCGAAAAAAGGAGAGTCTTCCAGGAAAAACCTGCAACGGACTCATTGCTGCGCTGCCGTCGGCTCCTGCTTTTCTCCGGTGAAGCGCAGAGCGTCCGCCGCCCCCGGAGTCAGAAGAGCGTCAGCTTTCCGCACGGACCGTCGCAGGCCCGGGCGACTTTCCGCACCGTGCCGAGGGCTTCGGTCAGAGGTTCCCGCATGACGGAAAGCCAGTCCATGTGCGCGCCCGCCAGTTCTTCCAGCGGGACGGTTCTGACGGGGATCACCAGACGCATGGCCTCCGGATCCCAGGGGCAGAGCCGCATGGAGGCCGGGCTGAGTTCTTCCGCCTGCTCTTCCAGAATCCGGGCAATCCGCCAGGCGAAGAGCGCCCTTGTCAGAACATTCCTGTGCAGGTCGAGGACATAGGCCAGAGAGAGTCCCCTCAGCCCCGCGGCGCAGGCGAGCCAGCTGCGGTTCTGCGGATCGCCCCAGCACTTCAGCTCGAACCAGAGCGGAACCGTCCCCTTGTTTCTGCCCCAGGCATGGGGGAAGAACATGTACGGGGCCCTGAACTCATCAAAGCTCCAGTCCTCCCAGCTCCTGACGGTTTTTTTCCCGAAAGCGACGAGGTTTTTGCGGAGTTCGTCGTCAAGTTCCTCTGTCAGAGCCGAGACGCTCCAGAGACCGGCGGCGCGGCGGATGCGTTCCCTGTCATCGGCGAAAATCTGCATGGCAGCCTCCCTGCAAAATCGGGCGGACACGGAGGGGGAGAGATCCCATTTCGAGGCGGGATTCTCCCCGCCGGTTTCAGTCGTCAACCTTTCGGGAAAGGACGAGGTCGTTGAGGGCCTTCCCCGTCTTCAGGGCCAGGGCCATGGCGTCGTGCAGAGGATCCTTCAGAACTTCTTCCCAGCGGGGGCAGGCTTCCGCCAGTTTCTCCAGGGGACATTCCGCCAGAGGGATCATGAGCACGCGTTTTTCCTGGTCACGGGGGTCGCTCCTGAATTCCACGCCTGCCAGTTCATCTCCCTGTCCGGCCACAATCTGTTCCATTTCCAGGGTGAACTGACGGGGCATCCGCAGGAGGGGTGAAAGCTTGAGCACGATGGCAAGGCAGAGATCCTGCTGGTGCGCCGCGCCCAGGATCCAGTTCGTCCGATTCAGAGCGCCCCAGCAGGTCAGCCTGAACGAGGCGACCCAGTTTTCGGGGACGTCCTCGTACCAGGCGAAGGGTCCGAAGATGTTGCCGTCATTGGTGTCGAAGGACCAGTCCGACGTATCGTAGATTTCGTCTTCCAGGAGACGGTTCAGCGCGATGCGCATGTTTCTGCCGGCCCTGCGGAGCACATCGTGCGCGTTGCAGACGAAAAGGGCCTGCCGGACAAGTTCTGCCTGATCATATTTTGTCTTCATGGTGAAAAACCTCTGAAAGGGTCTGCCTGTTCCGCACAGGGGGCGGAAGGTGAACGGGGACGCCCGCGGGCCCTTCCGGCGGCCGGCCGGCCGCGGCGGGAGAGGAGCAGGGCGGGGAGGGCTCCCCCCGGGAAGGGAGTGCCCGGACCTGGAGGGGCCTCATTCAATGCGGGAGGAAATCAGTTCCCGGATGGCTGCGTACAGCTTCAGGGCACGGCTCATGGCTTCGTGCACCGGGGCGCTCAGGAGTCTTTCCCAGTCGTCGCCGCTGCGGGCCTGCTCCAGCTGCTTCAGAGAAAGCCCCGGCAGGGGGATCAGCAGCCTGCGGCCGCCGACATTGCCGGAAGGGGCAAGGCGCGACTCAACGCCCTCGAGTTTCTCTTTCTGTTCCTCCACAATCGCTTCCAGTTCCAGGAGAGTGTCCGGATCAGCGCAGGTCCCGGTGATGCTGAGCGCGACGGCCAGGAAGCGATCCTCCTGGCGGGCAGCGGCCAGAAGCCAGCTGTCCGGGTTCCCCCAGCAGATGAGCTCGAAGGAAGCGGGCCATATGTCGTCATCGCACCAGTAGATCGGGCCGAAGCAGTCGTATTCGTCATCGTAGATCCAGCCATCCAGTTCGCTGAGTCTGTCCTGCACGAGGAGCCTGAGCGCTCTGTGGATTTCCTCGTCGATGTCGTCGAGCACGCCGCAGGCGTTGCGGAGGAAAAGGGCCTGCCGGACAATGTCGGCTGAGTCAAAGCTTGTCTTCATGGAAATAGCCTCACAAGGGGTCGTTGTCTGTCTCTTGGGGGACAGGGATCGGGTGTCGCGCGAAGCCGCGGGGAAAGGCTGCCTCCTGGCCGCCCGGGGCCGGCTGGACAGGGAAGAGGTCCGGACCGGGGATGCTTTTTCCGGCCCCTTTCCCGGGGAGGGGGTCAGTCAGCGGGACGGATCCCCCTGATCCTGACTCAGCCGATGCAGTCGAGCACAAAATCGTTGATGATTTCCCGCACCTTCACGGCCTTGAGCACCGCTTCGTGCAGAGGGGGTCTCAGGAGTTCCTTCCAGTCTGCGTCCGCCCGGGCAAAAGCCTCCAGGGGAACTCTGCGCACGCCGATCATCAGCCGGCGAGCGCCCGGGACCCTGGAAGAAATCCGCACCCGAACCCCTTGCAGTTCCTCTTCGCTTTCGTCGAGGGCCTTTTCCATCTTGAGGAGGATCTGGCGCTGTCTGGACAGGTCGGGCGAGAGAGCGAGCATGATGGTCAGCCAGCAGTCATGCTCCTTGGCCGCGCTCAGGAGCCAGCTGTGAGGTCTGTCGCCGCCCAGGCATGTCAGATTGAACGAAGCGAACCATTCATATTCTTTTTTGTTGTACCAGTTATCGGGGCCGAAAGCGCTGCAGTATACGCCGCCGCGCCAGCCTTCGAGTTCCGCGACCTCCTCTTCCAGGATCTCTCCCAGATCGTCATGCACTTCCTCATCGAATTCCTCAAGGATGCTGCGTGCGTTGCGGATGTAGCCGGCGTGCAGGACAAGGTCCTTCGTTTCAAAACTCTGCTTCATGAAATACTCCTTGTTTTCTGTCTCCCCTCCGCGGTGCGGAAGGGTCGGGAGACGGCGGCCGCCGGAACTTTTCCGCGCAGGATGCCCGGCCGGAAAGAGCCGGGGCCGCCTGTCAGGGAGAGCCGGCGCCAGCCCCTGTTTTCTCTGGCTGCGGGCCGGCCGCCCGGGTGAATTGTTTTCCGTTCAGGAGATGCGGAAGGGAGTTTCACGCCTTCCCGTGCGCTCTGCGGTCGGCCGGAACGGACGGCTGCCGCAGCGTGAGAGAGTCATTGCTTCCGGGCTGCTGATCGCAAGGCCCTGCACCATCTTCGTTGAGAAGACTCTGCACCATTTCCGAAAAAAAAGCAAGAGGCTTCTTCAAAAAAAATTGTGTTTCTTCAGGAAGTTATAAATTATTTTTTGTACTCATTTCAAGGACTTGCGGGAGAGGTTGGAATCATGTTCCTTTTTTCAAAAAAAGAAGAGAAATATCAGTATGATAGCTGTGAAGAGGGCTTCCGGGAAAACCTGTGGCCAAGGGCCAGGGGAAAGCTTTTTCAGACATGTCTCAAGTGTTGATGATTTCAGTTGAAAATGGGCATGATTCAGGCTGCCGTGAAAGCTCTGAGCGAATGTACGCATAATCACGCAAGCCTCAAGGCGCGGCGGGTCCATCCGCGCACGGATGGAAGCGGCAGGGAAGGGAAGACAGCTGGCCTGTCGGAGACTCGCCGGTCCTCATTTTTCTCCGGCAACGGGCCCGGCGGGTGAACTGTTTTCCGTTCAGGGGATGCGGAAGGGATTTTCAGGCCTTCCCAGGTGTTCCGCGGCCGGTCTGAACGGTCGGCCGGCGCGGCGTGAGAGAGTCATCAGGGCCCGTTTCCGTCTGCTTCCCAGGCTTGCTGATTTTCGGGCCCTGCTTCATTTTCCGTGACTTCCTGTATACTCTTTTTTCTGAAAAATGTCAAGAGGTTTTTTCTTAATAACCTCTTTAATTTCAATAGGTTATAAAATATTTTTTTGTACTCTTTTCAAGGGCTTGCCGAGAAGGCTGGAAGCAAGGTTTCCTTTTCCTAAAAAAGTGGTATATATCAATAGGATAGACAGGAAGAAAGGCTGTCCGGACTTCCCGCGTCCCAGGGGGAAAGGCTCTTTCCCCGGACAGAAAGGAAGTTTTGAGGATTGCTGCTGAAATTGAGCATGTTCCGGGCGCTGTGAAAGCGAGGGAGCGAATGTACGCATAATCACGAGTCGCTTCAGGGGGAACGGGGCCGCCTGCGGTGGGGGGAGAGCGGTTCGCCCGGCGGGGGTACGCGGCGGGGGAGGGAAGGTTCGCTGTCCGCCGGAGGGGGGCTCGCAGCCCCCCTCGTGAGAACTTTTCTCCGGGCCGGAATTTACCCGGTTATTCTCCGCGTGCAGGCGCGTACTTCCGCGCTGATGCTTTCCTGCACCTTCACGGCGTGTCTGAGGGCTTCCTGCAGAGGTTCTCTGAGGAGCTTTTTCCAGTCGGAGCGGGGACAGGCCTCGACAAACTTCTCCAGCGGGACTCCCGTCAGGGGGATTTTCAGGAAGCTGAAGCAGGCCCGGGAACTGTTGGGGGTGACCATCCTGACGCCGGACAGGCCGGTTCCCTTGTCTTTCAGAATCTCCAGCAGTTCGCTGCTGATCTGCTGCAGGGGACGATCGTACGAGCCGTTGAGCGTGAAGGCCAGGCTGAGATTCCGTTCCTGTGCGGCCGCTAGGAGCCAGTTGTCGGAGGGGGCGCCGCAGCATCTGAGCCTGAAGAAGAGAAGCCAGCGCCGGCTCCAGCGCCCGCGCACTTTCCTGCGCCATTCAGCCGGGCCGAATCTGTCGCCGCGTCTGATCCAGCCTGTCATGCCGTCGATCTCTTCCTGCAGGAGCTCCGTCAGGGAGTCGTGCACTTCATTGTCGAGATCGTCGAGCACCAAGTTCGCGTTGCGGAGGTAAAGGGCCTGGCGGACCATGGCCGCCGTGTCAGGGTTTGTCATCATAAGAAGTGCCTCCGGTAAGTCTGTCCGTCCGGTGGAAAGGACGGAAGGAAAAAAGGGAGTTGGAATTTTGCGCCCGGTCCCGGCGGGGAAAAAAGGCGCTGGCAGGGAACATGTCCTTGAAATTATGCAGGAAAACCTGTCAAAGGAGGATGAGATGATGTTTTCTTGCAACCGATTGAAATTAAAGGGAAAAACTGGACCGATGTCTGATTCTGACAGGAAGGCGAAGGGATGAGGCATGGTAAGTCTTCAGAATTGCAGGGAAACAGGGCTCCTGTGAAGCTGAGAGGACTGATGTCAGATAACTATTTGGAATCAAAGGAAAAACAGGGGCCGGAAGTGTGGAGTTAGACGTTTTTTTGCCGATCTTTGACATTCAACACTCATGAATTGCTGGAAAAATTTGGCAGCTTGGAAAAGTTTGCAGACCGTGACATGAGGCTTTCCGCCGTCGCGGGAAAAAGTCAGCCCGTGGCGCGGGGAGAAGGCCGTCCCCGGCGGGAGACTCCGCCGGTGCGGACGGGCCCTTCCTCTCTTTTCCGCGGCGCGGAGTCAGACCGCGGACGAGGAGCCCGGGACACCGGCGGCGTCTTTCTCCCGGCCGGCGGGCAGGTCCGCCAGGTCGCGGACCAGGCTTTCCATGGCTTCGCCCAGCTTCCGCACAGTGCCGAGGGCTTCGGTCAGGGGTTCTGCCATGACGGAAAGCCAGTCGGAGGAGGCGTCCGCCAGATCTTCCAGAGGAACGCTGCGGACGGGGATGACCAGGCGGGGAGACCTTTCTGACCAGGTTTCCACGGAGGCTCCCTTCAGATCCTCAGGCAGGCTCTCAAGGAGTTTTTTCTGTCTCCAGACAAAGATTGTCATTTTGGTGATTCCGGCCTGCAGCGCCAGAACATAGACCAGACGCAGGCTGTTTTTTCCGGCGGCGCCGGCCAGCCAGCGGCGGTTTTCAGGATCTCCCCAGCATCTCAGCTGGAACCTGGCCAGGTTGGCATGCCCCTGGAGAGGCCAGCTTTCGGGACAGAAGCTGCCGGGGCAGACGTCGGCTGCATGGAGACATCCGTCCCCGCAATGGAAGGGGTCATCGGAGCCGTCGGAGCCGTCGTCCCAGCGCCAGTCCCGCCAGCTGAGGACGAGCTTTTTCTGGAAGGCCGTCAGGCTCTCATGAAAACTGCTCTCGAGCGCCTTCAGCCGCAGATGAGCTTCCCAGACTCTCCGGGCATGGCGGACATAGTCGGCCTGGCAGGTGAAATTCAGCATGGTCGCCTCGCAGGGGGATCGCTGCCCTTGCCGGGCAGGAAGGAAGGAAATGTCAGGGGCGCGCGGTTTTCGTCGGATCGGAGTTTTCTCCGGCTGCGGACAGGAGCAGGACAAAGGGGGTGAGACGTTTCGCCGCCCCGAAAACCTGGGCCATGGCGTCGGCCAGGGGGTCAGCCAGACAGCCCGAAATGTCGGGCCAGGCCTTGGCGAGCTGAGCGAGGGAAATCCTGGGAACACGAAAAGCAAGTCTGCGGCAGGACTCCTCCATGCCGGGCAGGGTCAGAGTGAAGACGCCGGGGAAATTCCTGCCGCTGGCTTTGAGAAAGTCTTCCTGCATCGCCTCCCAGATCTCGTTCAGGTTTCCGGTCAGAGAGTCCCTGTCGTCCGTGCCGGAGCAGAGAAATTCCAGCACGAAGCAGAGACCATGGTTTTTTCCATCGCCGGCGCAGACAAGCCAGGAGTTTTCTTCACCTGGGGGGAAGGTCTGAAGCCGGAAGCAGGGAGGGCAGGAGAGAGACGTCTTCCTCCAGGAAGAGGGTCGGAAACGGCTGGAAGAATATTCCCACTTCTCCTTTCCGTTTTCAGTCCTGTCTCTGACCTGCGAGTGGACGGCGCATTCCAGAGAGCAGCGGAAGTCGTTGTCAATCATTTTGAAATCTTCCATGGCCAAGGGAATGGCCAGGGCGTTGAGGAGTATGTCTCTGTCATAATCGCGGGCTGTCTGCATGGGATGTCTCCGCAGGAATGCTGGCGGTTCCGGACTGAGAACCGCAGTGAGGGCCGATCTGTCTCCCGCCGGCGAGGCGGCGCGGGCGGGACCCGGGACGGGCAGGTCCGCTCGGTCCGGATTTCTGTCTGACCGGCGGGGGCGCTGTCCCGGAGATGTTGTTCCGTTCGGAAGAGAAGCTGTCACTGCCTTCTCAGTGTCTCGCGGGCGGCTGGAACGGACAGCCGCCGCCGGTAAATGAGTGCCGCTGAGCCGGCACTTCCAGGGAAGAGAGCTGTGTCTTTTTCTTCCCCGTCACGCGTCCTCAATGAGCTTCCGCGTGGATTTTGTCAAGAAAAATTATTTTTTTAAGTCTTGAAATATCAATAAGTTACAACAGACTTACATGTAGTCCACAACACTGTGTACTCTTTCAGGCGATCAGGATTACTGACAAGAACTTGATATTTCAAAGCATTAAGAAAAAAAGGCTTTTCTGCCCTCTGTGATTTCGGCCTCTTCTTCGTGCCATTCATGACTTCATTATACTCTATTTTTCAGCTTTTGTCAAGGGGGTTTCTTCAAAAAAAATGATAAATTTTCAATGTCTAAACAAAATCCGACGACAGTCCGCTACTATGTGGACTCTTTTTTTGCCTGCTCCGCAAAAAAGCGGTAACTCCGGGCGGGAAAAGAGGGCATCGCCTGTCAGGGAAGGACTCCCTGAGGCGCTGAAGATCCGCACCCGGAAGGCCTCGACGCGCCGCTGCCCCCTGGCCGGGCCGGCGTTTCCGGCGTCATCGGACCAGGTCTCCCGAGGTCCTGCGGAGGCTTTTCCCGGATCCTCTTTTCCCGGCTCGGGCAGGCCCCATGCCCGCTGCTCCGGCCTCCGTCTGAAGGATTCGCCCGGAGGGTAACCCATCCGTGAGACCTCTCCGCCGGGCCGCGGGCACGCCTGACTTCCGCCCGAGCGCCGTCACGCTCTTCAGGTTTCTTCCGGGGGCATGCGCTGCTGCCGGCCCCAGGGCGGGAAGTCCGGGACATGGCCAGCCCTGGTCCGACGGAGACACGATCCTTCGCGGCCGGGAGTTTCTGTTCATCCCTGACACGGACCTCGTGCGGCGGAACCCGAAAGAAACGGGAAGGGACGAATTTCCACCTCAGGAAGTCCGGAGGAGTGGACCCATTTCGATCGGACACCCTGACCGGCTGACTTGGGGACAGAGTCCGGGAGGGATTTGCGGAAACGGCTCCGGAAGCGGTCCGGGGAAGAGAAGAGGCTCCTCTCTTCAGGTCTTTCATCGCTCCGCGCGGTTCGTAGGGAAGGGGGTCCCCTCGGACCGTGAGGACTGCCGGCGAGGAGTGTCCCGTGGAAAGGACATGAAATCTGCGTAGACTCTTCCCTTGGAAAGAGAAAAATTTCAGAAGGCACTCCCGGGAGTTCACGCGTCTTCTCCCGGCGGACTGACAATACCTCGGAGCGGGAGAATCTCCTCGCAGGGGCCTTCACGGAAGGGGTCTCCGCGCGGGACCGTGCCTGCGAGGCTCTTTCTTCTCCCCGCGCACGGCGCTCTGGCGCGGTTCCCGGCGAAGACATTTTCCCGGACTCAGCCGAGGCGGGATAAGGACAGGGTCCCTGCCGGTGTCCGGCGGCTTCAGGGACCACGGCATCTCGCGGCGGCGCCCTCAGCAGGGTCCATCCAGCCGGAGTCCTGGCGGGCCGGCGGATCGTCCAGCCCAGACTCCCTGAAGAGGGAAGGGAAGAAAAGTTTGCCGCAGGCCGCGCTCCTTTCCGTCGGCGCGGGCAGGAGAAGGCGGGGCAGAGAGAAGGAAGGAGTACTGCGCAGGTCTGCCGCGCTTCCAGGGGAAGAGACCAATGGCAGATCCGTCCCCGCCCGAAATTCCCGGTCCTGCGCGCAGCGATCCGCCTGCGTCTAACCCGTGCAGTCGCCCGGAAAGGAAAATTCAGCGAAAAAAGATGTGCCTCGGGAAAGGCATGTCTGCGGAAAGCCTGCTTTCTGCTTACGAGAGCAGACTGAACTGCCGACCCGCGGTCACGGCCGCACCTGAGGTATCGGAAAAATGTATTTTATTGAGGCGTTGTATGCAGATGTCGTAATATTTCCGTTCTTTTTCAATGCCGATGAACTTTCTGCCGCATCTGAGCGCCGCGACTCCGTGCGAGCCGCTGCCGGCAAAGGAATCCAGAACAGTCTGTCCTTCTTTTGTAAACAGCTTGATGATGTGCTCAATCAGCCTGACAGGCTTGACAGTCAGATGCTCTGTTCCGCGGCTCCCGTCATCCGCTCTCTCCTTCTTGGAAATTTCCATGATATTTCCCGGGAACATCCCGTCCAGCGTCTCCGCCGAATTGAGCAGACCGACATTGTATTTCAGCCAGTTGTCAACAAAAGTGCCTTCTTTCGGCTTTTGAGCCAGAGTCATGGGTTCTATCTGCGGCTTCAGCTGAGGAGTTTTCCATCCGTGCATCTCCTCAAGAATTCTTTCTTTTTCGCTTTCGGACAAATCTCCGCGCCTTTTGACAAAATGGTCCTGGGAGAATGCTTTCGCCTGGCCTTCGTACTTCCAGCCCAGCATGTCCCGCATTTCAAAGCCCGCCTCGTCCAGAGACATGGCCATTCTGTGATACAGCCTTGCCTGAGAAAAAATGATGCAGAAAGCGCCTGGCTTCAATATTCTGAAAAATTCCTTTGCGACAGGCGTCATGAATTCCTGCAGGCGTCTCCCCTGTTCTCTGTCAAATTTCATTCCGACGGGCAGTCCGCCAATGACTCCTGCTTTCTGTGACTTTTTCTTCAAGGAACTGTCATTCCATTCATTTCCCATGCCGTCAATGAAATAAGGCGGATCAGAGACGATCAGATCGATTGAATCTGCCTCCAGACAAGGTAAAACATTTCTGCAGTCATCATTGTACATTTTAAAATTACACATATGTCATACCTGTCATGGAAAAATCATGGAAAATATAATACAGTATTATATAAAAATTTTCATATTTATGTCCTGATTCACATATAATTCATAATTGTAAAATGATTTTTATAAAAAATCATAAAATTATGTATCAAAATGAAAATAATTTTTTTTCGGCATGATTTGTTTGAATCGTCTACGAAGAAACGGAAGAATTCCCCGCCGGCGAACAGCAGACGATGCGGAAAAGAAAAGCAGGAGTTCGTTGAACATGCCTGATTTCAGCGCTTCCGTCCAGAGCCTGCCGGCCATCACCTCAGCAGCCTTGGCCTCCTGGACTCAGTCCCGGACGCGGTCCCTGTCTCGTCGGTGATGTCCGGTCGATACGGGCAAGGGAACTGAGACCTGTCCCTCAGAAGACCAGGAGACAGTCAGGCAGGGACCGTGCGGGTCAGGCAGGGGATGAGAAGAGGCGGCCGAAAGGCCGCCACTCAGGTTTCTCACGGGAACGCCGGTCGGACAGGAACCAGGCGTCCGCTCAGAAGTGTTTCTTTTCCAGGGAAGACTACCGGGTCTTCCCGGATGCCTTTTTCCTGTAGAAGGGAGACAGGTTGATGAAGAATTCCTTTAGGCGCTGCTCCTTCCCGGCGAATTTCTCAATCAGACTATCCAGAAGTTCCTCCTGCCTCGGCTGTCCCAGGGTGAGGCGGTACAGGGACAGAATCTGGATCAGGCGCTCGTAGTCCGGCTGATCCTTGCTGCAGGGATACATCGGCACAATCCTTTCAATCTTGACGAGATCATCGCCTGGCAGCAGGTCCCAGAAAGGAATCAGATCGGAACCTTGCGGCCTTTTTTCTTTCTTGGCTGCCTCGGCGAAAATATCTTCCCAGATGCCTTTGCCTGTGAATTCGATCTTCCCGTAACGTGCCGCGACGGTCTGTCTGATGGCAAGACATTTGTAACGGATGATCCGTCCTTCCCGCTGTTCCAGATCGATGGGATTTCTGGGGAGATTCCAGTGCACGACTCGGCGGCAGTACCGATGAAAGTCGAGGCCTTCCTGGCCAATCGAAGTGGAGGCAAGGACAAAGGGCCAGAACGGGCTGTTGAAGGCGTTCATGAGCCTGACTTTGTG
>CAZFTQ010000015.1:35822-37263 GCA_964522365.1 uncultured Desulfovibrio sp.
TTTCACGACAGCCGTTGCTTCTGTCGTGTTCATGCGGCTGAGGAATTCGAGGGCCGCTTCGCTTGGCAGAGAGAGAATTGAACTCATGTCATCTTCATCAAGAAAATGACTGTATGTTCTGTAGAGGCAGACAGCGGGAGAAGCCATGGCCATATCGGCAAGCACATGGGCCAGATCCGACGGACGTTTTTTAGGACATTCTTCCTTTTCGGACAGAGATTTCAGCTCGTTCAAATGCGTTTGAAGAGCCTTTCCCTCGTAGTTGTCAGCGAGATCACTGCATGTGTCCAGCCAGGCATTGAAATGATCCTTCTCCAGAAAAACCGGAGCCATGAAATACCAGTCGGGGTCTTCCTTGCCGCTGCTGGGATCCGACAAATTGAGCCTGGCTAGGCGTTTCTCAATTTTCTTTTGAATTTCTTCATGAATTTGCTCCCGCGTGAGCCCTCTGTTCAGGCAGTCTGCAGGATCATAGCATTCCGCCAGAAAGCGCGACGGATAAATCAGACAGAAAAGTTCCATCCGATCAGGCTCTTCGTTTTTATTTTCAAACTTCAATTCAGGATTGGGATAGTTGTGGCTGCTGTACAGATCGGACCTGTTTTCCTTGTGGCTGAGGACAATCTTTCCCACAGTGCGGCGCTCAGCTTCGTAGGAAAGCATGCTTGCCAGCATCCTGGGCACCATCTGCCACGAGGAAAAGACGAGAGTCTTGGTGGGATTGCTGACTTTTTCAAAGACCCCCCGCGGCTCGTAATACGGTCTGGACGGGGCAATCCAGAGATGACGCTCTGAGTTCTCCTCGAGGACGGTCTTCATGACCGAAGCAAGCCTCGCGTTGTTGGGGGGAATCTCTTCATAGCGCTCAAAAACCGGTTTTCTCAGCCACAGAGTCTCCTTGTTCAATATTATGGGATCCAGCTCTGTTTCCTGTTCAAGGAACTCTTTCTCAATTTTATCCTTCAGTTTGTAGCCTTGCATGAACGACAGCAGATAAGGAGCCGACTTGGCGTAATCTACTGGCACCCTCCATGCTTTGCCCAAACGTCTGAGGACATTCTGAGCATCGATGTAGGAAGTGATGTCCGCACAGCTCACTTCTATGGAATCATTGCTGACGTCAATGACATCGGCACATTCCGGCTCGGTTTTTCGTTCAGTTCTGGAGACTGTTTTATACAGGGCCTCTTCCGCCTGCTCCTTGGCTTCTTCGGCCTTCTGTATCGTCGTGTCTTCCGGAGTCAGTTCCCACAAGCAGCGAAAGTAGTTTTTCCAGCTGGCACATAACTCCTTATGGTCTCCTTCGTTGAGAAACTTCATGACCTTGCGAAACTCAACGGAAGGAGGATCTTCAGATTTTTTACGAAGTTCCTGGAGAGTTGAGTACATCTTGAAAGGAGTGGCGGAGAGCAGAAGCAGGCGGACAGGGCCCTTGTCGGAG
>CAZFTQ010000016.1:0-7454 GCA_964522365.1 uncultured Desulfovibrio sp.
GGCAGCGCGCAAGACGCTGACAGGGCATTACGGCACGCTTCCTCCGGACGTCCCCCGCACTGATCAGCCAGGCTGAGCCGGAAACTCTGCGCCTCGTCATCGGGTTCATTGATCCCGCGAAGCCTCCGCCGTACCGCACGGATTTCCCTGCGGGCGACATGCCGCCCGCGTCTGACAGTCAGCCTGACACTCACTGAGGAAGACCCTGCCTGACCGGCCGGTCTGAGCCTTCAGGACGGCGGTATCGGGGCTGTCGTCTGTTCCCCCGTCGTTCATGCGGCAGCCCTGGCCGCCCGGGCCTCCGCACGTTGACAACTACCCGCCTCTTCTGAAAGATGCCCGTCGGTCCCCGGAACAGAACACAAAAAAAGTGATCCTCCATTCCGGCGCCGTCGCGCGGCCCGGGGCCGTGAATGTACCGGACGCCCCGCCAGGGCGCCTGCCGCGCCGACGGGATTCCGTTAGGACAAGCGTCCCGCCCGAAGAGCGGACGGGACTCTCAAAGGCAGGGAAAAGAGATGAACGGGAAAAGCGAATCTGCCGATCTGGAAGCCCGTGCCCGCCTGGCCCTGCTGGCGGTCTGGCACTGGAATTACCGGGACTGGGACGATGTGGCTCCCTTCGTCACGGGACCTCTGGCCGCGCTTCTCAGGGCCAACAGAACCGAGACCCCCGAACCCCCTGACAAGGAACTTGTCTCCCTCTCCTTCAGCGAAACGGTCCTGATCGAAGAGGATCTCTTTCAGACAGCCGCGGACTACCTCTGGCGGCGGGGGGACGAAGAGCCCCGCGCGGAGCGCATCGTCTGGCGGTTCCTCCTGGAAGAGGGACGCTGGAAGGCGGCCGCCTTTTCCCGTCAGAACAGTCAGGCCGCAGGCCGGCTCTCCCCCTGAGGGCCCGAAAAAAGCGCCGGAACTCTCCGGCGCTTTTTTCCTGCTTTTTCGCATGTTTTCCGGGGAGAAGCCCCCCTTTCTCAGACGAGACCTTCCCACCAGCGGGATCCCGCCGACAGGTTCTCCTCCAGCCTCAGGGGCTCACCCATGACCGGGGTCACGAGCCGGCAGTCCCGGCCCTCGCAGGCCTTCGCGCAGCGGACGAAGGGCTCGTCCCAGGAATGCACCGAGAGGCAGAAGCGGCCCACATGGGCCGGAAGAAAGGCCTTCGCCCTGAGATCCTCCGCCGCCCTGACGGCCTCTTCCGGAAACATGTGCACCGTGGGCCAGTTTGCGTTGTACTGTCCCGTGTCCAGAAGGACCAGGTCAAAGCTCCCGAAACGTCTGCCGATGTCCTGAAAGTGCCGGCCGTAGCCGCCGTCGCCGCTGAAGAGGATCCGCCTCCGCGCCGTCTCGAGCACGAAGCCGCACCAGAGAGCCCTGTCGTGGTTTCCGAGCGATCGGCCGGAAAAGTGCCTGGAGGAGGTGAGATGGATGCGCAGCCCCGGCAGGATGTCCAGACTTTCGCCCCAGTCGGCCTCGTGCACCCGCTCCCTGTCAAAGCCCCAGCGGCGGAGATGGGCGCCTGTGCCCAGACCGCAGACCGTCTGTCCGATCTTCGGTCTGAGGGCCATGATGCTGGGGTAGTCCAGATGATCCCAGTGGTCGTGGGAAATGAGCAGGCAGTCGATGGGCGGCAGATCGGCCGCCGTGCAGGGCGCGGGCCCCGGAAAGGCCTTGTTGGCGAAGAAGACCGGCGAGGCGTAGCCGCTGAAAACGGGGTCTATGAGCAGACGCCGGCCCGCCAGCTGCAGATAGAAGGAGGAGTGCCCGAGCCAGACGAGGACATCTCCCTCAAGGCTCCCGAAATCGGGCCTGCGCACGGGCAGGGGCTGCGCGGGCACGGGCCGCTCGGTTCTGCGGAAAAGCCAGCGGACAAGGGAAACGGCGAAATTCTGCCCGCCGGCCAGCACCGGCGCCGGCTCCAGATTCCTGAACACCCCGCCCGTCTGATGGGCCGAACGCAGAATGCGCGCCAGATCCTGCCCCTCGGGCAGGGCCCCGAAGGCTTCCGTCCTGAGAAAAAGCATGCCGCCGCCCCCCGCGCAGGCCGCCGCCGCGCCCGCGCCCGCCAGCACCTTGAGAAAGCGTCTGCGCCGCATATGCCGCTCCCCGTCCTGCTGTCCGCTCCGTGAAAGGGCCGGCTTTCCGGCCGGCCCCAAAAGATCCGCCCGGCCGGAGAAGACCGGCCGGACAGTGATTCCGTCAGATGTTCCCGGCTTCCCCGGCCGGGTTTCCGGCGCCCGGCTATTCGCTCAGGGGCGCTTCCTCGATCTGGCCCGGACCCGCCTCGGGGACCTCCATGCCGCCCTGATTCTGGCGGGCCGGCCGCTGGGCGTACGCGCCCTGCCGATCGTTCTGCCAGCTCTGGCCGTCGGGCTGCCAGGTCTGGCCGCCCCAGCCGTCATCCGCGCCGGGCTGCTGCTCGCCGGCCGGACGCCGCCTGTCGAGGAAGATGACGCGCTGGGCCTTCACCTCGGTGACATAGCGGGTCTGTCCCTGCTGATCCTGCCACTTCCGGGTCTGGATGCTGCCCTCCACATAGACGAGGCTCCCCCGGAAGAGATGCTGCGCGCAGTTTTCCGCCTGCCGCTGGAAGGTCACCACCCGGTGCCATTCCGTGTGCTCCACTCTCTGTCCGTTGCGGTCCAGCCAGCTTTCGTCCGTGGCCAAGGTGAAGGTCGTCATGGCGGCGCCGCTCTGCAGCCGCCGCATCTCGGGATCCTTGCCAAGCCGGCCCATGAGTACGACTTTGTTCAGCATATCATTGATCTCCTTGCAAAATTCCGCTTCGGGAACTCCCTTGCGGAGTCCCGTCTGTACGTCCGGATGTCACTTGCCTAGCCGAGTCGGCTGAAAAAGTCAACCAAGGGATCTTTCTGCAAAAAATCACGCCTGAAGGGCCGCAGCGGCCGCTTTCCGCACTTGATCCCGCCTGCTCTTTGGCATAGATCCCCCTGAGAGGTCCGCCGCGGGCGGCGTCTTTTCCCGCGCCCGCCTTCATCCGACCCGCCCGCCCCGGGCGGGCGGCGGTCCCCCAGCCCCCAGGAGAAAAACCGCCATGCCCATGTCTCTGAGCCTCAAGGACGACTGTCCCGAGCTCATTGCCCGGCGCGCCGTCGATTCCCTGAGCGTCCTCAACGGCTTTTACGACATGTTCAGCGAGGACATTCAGGAAGCCGCGCGGCTGCTCGCGCTCGGCTTTTCCGGCGAACAGCGCGTCTTCGTGGCCGGCATGGGCGTCTCCTCCGCCCTTGCCTCCGTCCTTTCCGCGCGTCTCGTGCACGGCAAATCGCCGGACCGCTCGCCCCTGCCCGCCACGGCTCTCAGCTGCAGCCTGCCCTCGGGAGAGGAAACCCCGGACCCGGACCCGGCCGGCACGGCTTTCGCCCGTCAGCTGGAGGCCTTCGCCGGCGACGGCGACATTCTCATCCTGCTCTCCGTGGACGGCAGGCATCCTGCCCTTGTGGCCGCCGCCCGGGCGGCCCGCGAGCAGGGCATGTTCACCCTGGGTCTCACGGGCGGCGACGGCGGCGCCCTCGCGCAGAACGACCTCCTGGATCTGGAGCTGCGCGTGCCCAGCATCGAAGAAGCAGTCATCCACACCGTCCACCTGAACCTTGTCTGTCTCCTGGACGACCTCGTGGATTATTATCTCTCAAGCAAACCTGAAATTCTCAACGAGATGCTCCAGGCCGGCGTGTCCCGGCTCCGGGAGGATCTCAACGGAGACTAGCCATGCCCATGTACGAATTCCACTGCAGAAGCTGCGGGTCCGACTACGAGGAACTCTGCGGCTCCGACGAGGCCGTGCCCTGTCCCAAATGCGGCAGCGCTGAAACCGAGCGCCTCATGAGCACCTGCTGCTGCCAGACCGAAAACGGCATGTCCGGAAGCAGCAGCGCCGGCTCCGGCGACTGCGCCGGCTGCACCAGCCACAACTGCTCCGCCTGCCGCTGCCACTAGGAAACCGCATGCACGGCCTCACCATCGCCACCCGCGGCAGCCAGCTCGCCCTCTGGCAGGCCCGGCATGTCCGGGACTGCCTCCTCGCCCTGGAACCCGGGCTCTGTGTCGAGCTCAGCGTCATCCGCACGAAAGGCGACAAGATCCAGGACGTTCCCCTCTCCCAGGTGGGCGGCAAGGGTCTCTTCGTCAAGGAGATTGAAGAGGCCCTTCTGGACGGCCGGGCGGATCTCGCCGTGCACAGCATCAAGGACGTGCCCATGATCCTCCCCGAGGGTCTCGTCCTCGGGGCCGTCCCTCCGCGCGAGCTCTGCACGGACTGTCTGGCCTCGGAACTCTACCCCGACCTGGCCTCCCTCCCCGAGGGGGCCGTCGTGGGCACGAGCAGCCTGCGCCGCCAGGCGCAGCTTCTGGCCCTGCGGCCGGACCTGCGCGTCGTTTCCCTCAGGGGCAATGTGGACACCAGGCTGCGCAGAATGAAGGACGGCCAGTTCGCCGCCGTGCTTCTCGCCTCGGCCGGTCTCAGACGTCTGGGACTTTCCGCCACCCACCTGCACGAGCTCGACCCCCGGGACTTCGTGCCCGCCGTGGGCCAGGGCGCCCTGGGCATCGAGTGCCGGGCCGATGACGGGGAGGTGCTCTCCCTGGTCCGGCGTCTGGAGGACCCGGCAGCCCGCGTCTGCGTGGAAGCCGAGCGGGCCTTTCTCAGGGGCCTGGACGGCGGCTGCCAGGTGCCCATCGGCGCCCACGCCGAACTTTCGGGCGAAAGCGTCACCCTGGACGGCCTGGTGGCCGACACTGACGGAAGCCTCGTCATCCGCCGCCGGAAGACCGCTGCCGCGGCCGGAGCGTCCGAACTCGGCGAAAGTCTCGCCGAAGAGCTCAAGGCGGCCGGCGCGGCCGCCATTCTGGCGAAACTCTACGACGGCGTCTGAGAAAGGCGCCCTCCGCCCTTTTCCTCCGTTTCCGGAAGTCTGACGCCGTTTCAGGCGCCGGATTTCCGGTTTTCCCTTTTTTCGCGAGACGCCATGCCACTGCCCGAACCGCTCCCCTCCTCCCGCCTGCACGCCACCTACGACCCCGCGCTCATCCCCGTGGAGCTCAGCACCGAGCTGCGGCCCGGCGCCCAGGGCCGCATTCCCTGCCAGGAACGGGCCATGAAGGCTCTGGATCTGGCTCTGCACATCAGGGCGACCGGCTTCAACGTCTATCTGGCCGGCTCCTCCAACCTGGGCAGAAGCCACATCCTGCGCCACTACCTGAGCCCCGTGGCCAGAAAGCTCCCCACTCCGCCGGATCTCGTCTACGTGCACAACTTCGCGGATCCCGAACGGCCCGTGCTCATTCCCCTGCCGGCCGGCCAGGGCGGCCGGCTGCGCCAGAGCATGGCGGCCGTCGTGAAAAGCGTCTGCGCCACTCTGGAAAAGCGCCTGCACGGCCAGGGCTTCATGAAGCAGCGCGCGCTCATCGTGGAGTCCTACCAGCGCGAGCGCAACCGTCTGCTCGACCGCATGAACTCCGTGGCCGGCCACAAGGGCTTCACTCTGGACTTCGACGAGGCCGGGAACATCACGCTTTTCCCCGTCGTCAAGGGCAGGAGGGTCTCCGACGAGGACTTCGCGAGGCTCGATCCGGAGCTCCAGCGGACCCTCAAGAACCGCAGCGCGGACCTTCTCCAGCACATGTCCGGCCTGATGCAGGCCATGACGAAGACCGAGGAGGGCTTTCTGGACAAGGAGACGGATCTGGAAAAGGCCGCCCTGGCCGCCGTGCTGGAGGCCCAGGTCGCTCCTCTGGCCGCGCGCTGCCTCAAGCTCTGCAGCGAGGCCGGCATGACGGAGTCCGGGGAAAAGCTTCTCGCCTTCTTCACGGATCTGCAGGCGGACATGATCGATCACACGGAGGTCCTGCTCATTCCCAAGCCCAGGAACGAAGCGGAGCGTCCGGCCCAGGGTCCAGCCTGGAACCGGGAGGAAATCCTCTCGCACTACAAAATCAATCTCTTCGTGGACAGCGCCGGGCTCAGGGGAGCCCCGCTCATCATGGAAGACCATCCCACGGCGGTCAATCTTCTCGGCTGCATAGAGCGCCAGAGCGAACTTGGCGCCCTCGTGACGGACTTCACCATGGTGAAGTCCGGCAGCCTCCACAGGGCCAACGGCGGCTTCCTCATCCTGCGCATGGACGATCTGCTCCACAGTCCGGCGGCCTGGGAAGGCCTGCTTAGATCCCTGCGCACCGGCCGCGCCCGCATGGACGAAAGCCCGGAGATGCCGGAAAACGCCATGCGCAGCAAGGGGCTGCGCCCGGATCCCGTGCCGCTCGACCTCAAGGTCATCCTCATCGGCGACGACTTCGTCTACGAGACCCTGCTCGACTCGGACGACCGCTTCGCCAAGCTCTTCCGCATCAAGGCGCAGCTCACCGAGTCCATGCCCCGCACGGCCTCGGGCGTGCGGCAGTACCTCACGGCCGTGGGCCGCATCATCCAGGCGGACGATCTGCCGCCCTTCGACCGCACGGCCCTCGCCTGGCTGGTGGAGCTGGGCTCCCACCTCTGCGAGGACCAGAAAAAGCTCTCCCTCAAGTTCCCCATCGTGCGTGAATACATGGTGGAGGCCGCGGCCCTTGCCCGCATGGAGCGGGCGGACATCGTCACGGGGGCCATCCTGGAAAAGGCCTACGCCGCCCGCATCAGCCGCCTCAACCTCATGGAAGAGAGCTACATGGAGGACTACGACCGCAGGCTCATCCGCGTGGAGACGAGCGGGCGGGCCGTGGGCCAGATAAACGGCCTCTGCATCCTCGAGTCCGGAAGCTTCGAGTTCGGGCTGCCCCAGCGCATCTCCTGCACGGTGGGCGTGGGACACGACGGCATCACGGATCTCGAGCGGGAAGCGGACCTGGGCGGTCCCATCCACACCAAGGCCATGATGATCCTCATCAGCTACCTGACGGGGGTCTTCGCGAGCCGCAAGCCTCTGGCCCTCTCGGGCTCCATCTTCTTTGAGCAGAGCTATGTGGGCATCGAGGGCGACTCGGCCTCGGGAGCCGAGCTCGCGGCCCTTCTCTCGGCACTGGCCGAGGTGCCTCTGCGCCTCGACCTCGCCTTTACGGGCGCCGTGAGCCACTCGGGCCAGATCATGGCCGTGGGCGGCGTCACCCTGAAGGTGGAGGGCTTCTACAAGGTCTGCGCCCGGCAGAAGCTCACGGGCACCCAGGGCGTCATCCTGCCGGCCGACTGCGTGGACCAGCTCATGCTCTCGCCGGCCATCCTCCGGGCCGTGGACGAAGGAAAATTCGCCATCTACCCGGTGCGCCGCATCGAAGAGGCCCTGGAGCTTCTCACGGGCCTGCCCGCCGGCCGCCGCCGCAAGGACGGCACCTTCACCAGGGGCTCCCTCTACGAAAAGGTGGACCTCAGGCTGACGCGGCTCGGCGAATACGGCCAGAACGCCTTCCGCAGGAGCAGGAACCAGTAGCCGGCGAGGCGCG
>CAZFTQ010000016.1:7554-12954 GCA_964522365.1 uncultured Desulfovibrio sp.
GGCTTTTTCTTCCGGGTCCCGGACCCGGCGGGAGCCTGACCGGACAGAAAAAAGGATCTCTTTTTCAGGCGCGCAGGATTTCTTTCCCGGCCGGAGAGTCCCCCGAAGAACCCCGCCGAGACGGGGCTTTCCGGAAGATTCCTGCGTCATGGCGCGGCCTTGCTCATCCCGGGAAGAAAACGGTGTCCCGGGAATTCCACGAAAATCCGTCTCCGCGCCCGCGCCTTCCCGCCCGGGGCGTCATCCCCCATCTGGCGCATCGGGGCAAAAGGGCTTATACTTGCCCGCGGCGGCGTCTCCTGAAGCCCCTATTTCTGCTGAATCTCTGTCTTTTCATGGTCCGCCGGGCCCTCGTTTCCCGCGGCGGACAGGTCAGAGAGGAACCTCATGCAAGCACATCTGCGGCGGGACACGGCCGGCCGCCCCATGGGCGGTCTGCTCAGCATATCAGGCGCGGGCAGCTGTCCCGAGCCGGTTTTCTACACCCTTCAGCGTCTGACCGACGGCAAGTACCTGACCGCCGACGCCCTCTGGCGCAGCGGCAAGAGCCAGCTGCGGGGCGAGGTCCACAGCCGCACGGAAGACGCGCTTGTCCTTTCCCTGGGACGGGACATTCTCAGCGAACTGGACGAAAAGACCGACTACCGCATGTCCCTGGGCTCCGGACCCTCCTTTCCCCTGACGCTGGAACAGGATCTCCTGCGCCCGGAAGGGGACGCGGACGCCCCGGTCGTCACGGGGGCTGATAGCGGCCGGGAGGAGAGCGGAGGAAGGCGGCTGCCCGGCTGGCTGGGAGGCCTTGCCTGGGGTCTCGCGGTGGCGGCGGGCGCCCTGCTTCTGCTCCATGTCTCCCAGCCGGGACCCGTTCAGCTGGTCTCGAAGCCCGTGAGCAGCGCGGAAAGCGGACAGACCGTGGTTCTCGTGACGGCGGGGGAAAGCGGAACGAAGAAGGCGCGGGCGAAGGTCCGGCAGGAAGAGCCGGCGAAGCCCGCCGCCGGCGCGCACAGGGCCGCCGGCAGAGACGGCGAAGCGGCCGGGGGCCAGGGCGGAGAGGAAGCCTGGGCCAGAAAGCTGCACCGCTCGTTCCAGTCCAGCCAGGCGCCCGCGTCCAGCGTCGGCCAGGCCAGACGCTTCCTGGGCCCGGACGCCGATCCCCGGGAACGGGACGAGGCCTTTCTGCTGCTGCAGGACGCGGCGGAAAAGGGAAACACGGAAGCCATGTACCTGCTGGCGCAGCTCTACGATCCCCTCAGCTCCGTGCCCCACGACGGCGTGAGCGCCGATCCCCTCCTCGCGAGGGAATGGTACAGGCGGGCCGAGGCCAGCGGCGTGCGCCATGCCGGCCTGGCGGCCCGGGCTCTGGAAAGCTATCTCGAGCAGCTGGCCCTCCAGGGCGATGACGAAGCGCAGCGCGCCCTGCGCAGCTGGTAGACGTCCCGAAGGCCCCGGGACAGAAAGACATTTCCCGCGCTCCTTTTTGCGCTTCGAGGAAACCACAGATGGCAGACCAGGAACAGACTGTGCCGGCTTCCCCTGAATCCTCCGCGTCCCCTGATCAGACCTCTCCCGTCCCGCCCGGCGGCGATACGACCGAAAGCTCCGCCGCCCTGCCGCCGGCCGGAGACAGTTCTCCGATCACGCCGGAACCGGAACCCGCTCCGGAAACGGCAGTCCCGGCGGATCCCGCGGCGGAGACGGCGGACGGGGCACCGAGTCTTCCGGCGGCGGAGACGGCGGCCGGAGAGCAGGGGCCCCAGGCGGGCCCGGAGACCTCCGCGGCGCCGGACGATCAGCAGGCCGGTTCCGAGCCCCGGGCGGCTGCCGGGCAGGCGGCCGCGGAGCGGGAAACTTCTCCGCGGCCTGATCCCGAAAGCGGGCAGCCGGTTCCCGCGCCCCTCCCCTGGTACCGGAGCGGTCCCTTCCTTTCGAGCCTCATTCTCTTTCTGCTGCTCCTGCCGGCCTTCGGCTGGCTCGTCTACAGCCAGTGGGAGAACGCCCGTCTGGACTTTGCCCGGCAGGAAAGCCGGCTCGCCGATCTGCGCGCCCGCAATGACGCCAGAGAAAGCTATCTGAACCGCCTGCGTCAGCTTCTGCAGGAAGATCCCTGCGCCATCGAGCGCGGACTCGCCGGCATCGTGCCGCCCGAGGGCGAGGCCCTGCCGGTGCTCCCGGGCCACGCGGGCCAACAGCCGGACGCCGGGGAGCCCCCGGCCCCCGCGGCCCAGCCTGAACCCCCCGCTCCCGGACCCGCCAGGGAAGCCGGACCCGCTCCCGAGAAGCCGGGGGCCGCGCCCGCGGCCCCGCCGCAGTCCGGGGAAAAACCCGGGGACGCCGGCACGATTCCTGCGACCGCCCCCGAGGCAGCGCCCGAGGCCCCGCCTCAGTTCGGGGAAACTCCCGGGGAAAGCGGCAAGCCTCCGGCGGCCGAGCCCCGAAGCGCTCTTCCCTCCCCCGCGCAGACGGCCGCCCTGCTTGAACAGGCAACCGTCTTCATCGCCGCTGTGCAGGACAGCAACGTGCAGTTCGGCTCGGGCTTCTTCGTGGCGCCGGACGCCATCGTGACCGCGACCCATCTGCTCAGAAACGCCAGGCGGATCTACTTCACCAACAGGCGCGTGGGACATGTGAACACGGCGAAAATTTTCCGGCAGGCCCCTGAAAACGGCGCGGATCTGACCCTGCTCCGCACGGAAAAGCCCCTGCCCGTGACCCCTCTGCCCATCCAGACCTCTCTCGCGGGCCGCGGGGAGGACGTCGTCGCCTGGGGCTATCCCACGATGCTCACGGCGAGCGATCCCAAATTCCAGAGTCTGATACAGGGCAACGCCGACGCCGCTCCTGAAGTGGTGGCCACGGAAGGCTATGTCAATGTGGTCCTCGCCGACAAGAACCCGCCCGTCGTGGTGCACTCGGCGACTCTCTCCAAGGGCAGCGGCGGAGGCCCCCTGATCACCAGGGCGGGCTCCGTGGCCGGCGTCAACACCCATATCCGGAAGGGCGAAGAATCCTACCGCCAGTCCTCTCTGGCCGTCGCCTCCACGGCGCTCGTCGAATTTCTTTCCGCCTGCGGACAGCCCTTCACGGCAGCGGACCGGGGGGCTGCCCGGTGAGCGTTCTTTTTGCCACCAGCCGCCGCTCCGAGATGCGGCCCCTGGTTTTCCAGGGCATAGCGGCCGCCTTCTGCCATGACCAGCTGCAGGCCTTCCTGGCCCAGCACAGCGAGGAACTGGAGGCGCTGGGCATGCCCGACGCCACGGGCTTTCTGGCGGAGCCCGTGCACGACCAGAGCGGTCTCACCGACTGGTACATGGAAGGGGAAACAAGCCCCGTCCCCCTGACAAGCCTCCCTGAAGAGGAACAGAACGCCGTCCGCCGGACCCTCGGCCGCTACGCCCGGGCCCTGGGGCAGCTCCTGGACCGCTCCTCCCTGCCCGGAAGCCAGGAAGGCATGGCGGCCGGCCTGCTCAAGGAAGCCCTGCACTTCCCGTCCGAAAACGACATCTATGTCTGCGAGGGCAGACCGGTTCTCATCAACTGGGGGTTCGCCGCCGGCGAACAGGGAGCGGCGCCCCAGGACATCATGCGGCTTGCCGCGGCCCGGCCGCCCGCCGCGAAAGAGCCCGCCGCGGCGGTCCCGCCCGCGGAGGATGAGCCCCCGAACCCCGGGCAGGCGTCACCTGCGCCCGTCGCGACGCCCCTGACGGCCCCCGCCGGACCCGCGGCTGCGCCTGCGGCGGAGACCCGGATGCAGGCGGCGGCTCCGGTCCCGCCGCCTCCCGCGGGCGCGGCCCCTTCCGTGCGTCCCATCGGCTGTCTCTCCTGGCTTCTGCCGCTCTTTCTCCTGCTGCTCCTCCTCTGGCTTCTTCTGGCGGCTCTGGGCCATTTCCCCTCGCCGCTGCCCGAAAGCTGCTTCAGGCAGGCGGTGCCGGCTGACAACGAGATTCTGCGCGGCCGCGCTCTGGACGACGAGCTGGCCCGGATTCTGCCCCTGCTCACCGAAAGGGCCCGGCTCTGCCGTCCGGCCAGACCCGAAGAGCCCCCGAAGGCGGAGCAGCCGCCCGTCGTGCCCGAACTTCCCGAGGCGCCGCCGCCCGAGGAACCCGGGGCCGAGCCTCTGCCGCCGGAGGAACTCCCCTTCTTCGGCGCGGTCCCCGCGCAGCCCGAGCCGCCCAGGGCTCCGGAAAAGGTGCCGCCGAAGAAGCCCGAGCCGCCCCGGAAGCAGCCTGTCAAGGAACCGCCCAAGGAGACGCCGAAGCCTCTCCCCGAGCCGAAGAAGCCGCCCAAGGCCGCTCCCGCCGTTCCCAAGGGGCACAATCTGGAGATCCCCAGGGACGCTCCCAGAAACAACGATCTTTCCTTCCTGGAAGGCTGCTGGCGCTCGGTGACGGATCTCTACAACAACAACGGAACGCCCATCGAGGGCGAGTACTGCTTTGACAGGAACGGCAAGGGTCGCCGCTTTGTCCGGCAGGAAAACGGCGTCCGCTGCTCCGGCTCCGCCCGCGCCCGATTCCAGGGCAGCCGTCTCCACATCGAGTCCGACTGGGCCGCCTGCAGAGGAAAGCAGAAATATGTGCCCCAGAACATAGACTGTCAGGGCACGGGCGCCTCCACCTCCTGCCAGGGCCGCGACTCGGGCGGCGGCCTGCACTCCAGGTGGAAGGCGGGCTTCGTCAAGAAGTAAGGCCCGTCCGCGCCCTTTCCCGTTCCCCGCTCCCTGTCGCGCACCTCCCTCTCTCAGCCGGCCACGCCGCGTCGTGAGGATCTCCCATGGCAGAAAACGATCCCAATGTGCCCCCTCTCCCCGCCGACAGTCAGGCCCCCCGGCCGGACCCGCAGCCGGACGCCCGGCCCGCGGCTCCCGCGGCGGGCGCCGACCCCGGACAGACCGGGTCTGATCCGGGCGGGCATGCCGATCCCGCCGCCGCTCCCGAAGGCGGATCGTACAGAGATCAGTACATCGTCCAGGATGCCCAGACTCAGCCCCGGGAGGAGAACCGGGCCGCGGGACAGCCGCAGCCCGAGGTCAGGAACTTCCCCCTCTGGCCGAGCCTCATTCTTTTCCTGCTCATTCTGGGCGTCCTCGGCTGGCTCATCTACAGCGGCTGGCAGTCCGGCAGGCTGAGCACGGCGACGGAAGAGCGGCAGCTGGCCGATCTGCGCTCCCGCAACGACGCCCGGGAAGACTACATCCGCCGCCTTCAGAATCTCCTGCAGGGAGATCCCTGCGACATTGAGCGGGGTCTCGCCTCCATCACCCCGCCGGAGGGCATCGAGCTGCCCGTGCTCCCGAAACATCCGGACGCCGGGGAGCCCCCCGCCGGGAAGCCTGAGCAGAAGCCCCTCACGCCGCACAAGTCCGCGCCCGGGACCCCGCCCGCCGCTCCGGCCGCTCCGGCA
>CAZFTQ010000016.1:13054-36517 GCA_964522365.1 uncultured Desulfovibrio sp.
CCGGCCGCCCAGGAGCCCCCCGCCGCCCGGCCCCTCGACACGGCGTCCCTGCTGGAACAGGCCACGGTGCTCATTCTGGCCAGCCAGAGTCAGGGGCTCTCCATGGGCTCCGGCTTTTTCATCACCCCCGATACCATCCTGACCAACGCCCATGTGGTGGGCGACGCCACCGAGGCCGTCTTCATCAACAAGACCGTGGGCTCCGTCCGCTCCGCCGCCATCCGGGTGCGGCTCTTCCAGCAGGGCCTCGACTTCGCCGTGCTCAAGACGGAAGGTCCCATGCCTGTGCAGCCCCTCAAGATCCAGACCACGCTCATCAGCCGCACGGAAGAAGTGAGCGCCTGGGGCTTCCCCAGCGCCGTCACCGGCGATGATCCGAAGTTTGAGCGTCTTCTCAGGGGCAACGCGGAAGCCGCGCCCGAAGTGGTCTTCTCCAAGGGCACCGTCAATGTCATTCTGGAAAGAAAGCCGCCCCTCATCGTGCACTCGGCCACGGTCTCCCAGGGCAACAGCGGCGGTCCTCTGGTCAACAAGGCCGGCGAAGTGGTGGGCATAAACACCCTCATCAAGCAGGACGACGCCTCGTACCGCCAGTCCTCGCTCTCCATCCCCTCCACGGTCATCGTGGCCTTCCTCAAGGCCAACGGCGTGCCCTTCACGCCGGCCGGCCCGGGAGAGACCAGGTGAGCGTCCTCTTTGCCACCAGCCGCCGCACCGAGATGCGGCCCCTGGTCTTCCAGGGCGTCAGCGCGGCCTTCTGCTACGAGCAGCTCAAGGCTTTCCTGGCGCAGCACAGGGATTTTCTGGAAGCGCAGGGCATGCCGGAAGCCGAAACCTTTCTGGCCGAGCCCATGCACGATCCGGGCGGCGTCACGGACTGGTATGTGGAGGGCTTCACCAGGCCCGTGCCCCTGGCGAGCCTGCCGCCCGAAGAGCAGGAGGCCCTTCTGCGGCGGCTGGACCGCTGCGGCGAGGCTCTGGAAAAGCTGGTCGCCCAGGTCGGCCGGAACGATCCGGAGAGCATGGCCGCGGGCCTCCTCGGCAAGGCCATGCAGCACCCCTCCAGGGATGACATCTATCTCTGCGAAGGCCGCCCGGTCCTCATCAACTGGGGCTTCGCCCCGGGCGACCAGGGAGCGGTTCCTGAAGACATCATGCGGAAGGGGGCGGGGGCCAGACTCCCCGCGGCCTCCTTTTCCGAGCCCGAACCGATCCCCCGACCGGAGCCCGGACCCGTTCCTGCTCCCGAACCCGTGCCCGAACCCGCCCCGGTGCCGGAGCCCGCGCCCGTGACGCCCGTTCCCGGACCGGCCGCCGCGCCCACGCCTCCGCCTCCGCCCCCGCCCGTCCCGGCCGCCGCGTCCTGGAATCCGGCAGGCTGTCTCTCCTGGCTTCTGCCGCTTCTTCTCTTCCTGCTGCTCCTCTGGCTTCTGCTGGCGGCTCTGGGCCAGTTCCCCTCGCCCCTGCCGGCGGGCTGCTTCCGCACGCCCGTGGCTTCGGAGGGCGAGCTCGCCCGCGGCCGGCAGCTGGCCGAGAGAGAAGCGCTGGTCATTGACGAACTCACGAAAAAGGCGGCTCAGTGCCGGCCCGCCAGGCCTGCTCCAAAAGTGGAAGAGGCCGCGCCCGTCGTGCCCGTTCTCCCCGAAGAGCCCCCTCTGCCCGAAGAAAATCAGCCTTTCTTCGGCGCGATCCCTGCCCCCGAGGCTGAAGTTCCCGCCCCCAGGGCCATGGAAATTCCCGAAGAAGCGGCCAGGAAAAATGATCTTTCCTTCCTGGACGGCTGCTGGCGCTCCGTGACGGGCCTGACGAACGACTCCGGCGTTTCCATCGAGGGCGAGTACTGCTTTGACAGGAAGGGCAAGGGACACCGCACCGTCTACGAATCGAACGGCAAGGTCTGCAAAGGAGCCGCCAAGGCCCGCTTCAGGGGATCGAAGCTCCACATCGAAGCCGGGCCCGCCAGATGCCAGGGCAATTCCGTCTATGTGCCCCAGACCGTGGACTGTCAGGGTTCCGGCACTTCCACCGAGTGCAGAGGAAAGGAACAGTCCGGCAGAGGGTCCTCCTGGAAGGCTACCTTTGTCAGGAAGTAAGGCTTCCGCGGCCCGACCTGCCCGGCAGGCCGCGCGACGAGACAGGTCATGAGCATCCATTTTGCCACCAGCCGACGGACGGACATGCGCCCCCTGATTTTTCAGGGAGTGGGCGCTGCCTACTGCCATGACCAGCTGCAGGCCTTTCTGGCTCAGCACCGGGACTTTCTGGTCGAGCGGGGCATGGACGATCCCGAGGCCTTCCTGGCCGAGCCCGTGCACGATCCGGGCGGGCTCACCGACTGGTACATGCCCGGCGACACGGAGCCCGCGCCGCTGGCGAGCCTCCCTCCCGAAGAACAGGACGCGGTCCGGCAGAAGCTGGCGTGCTATGCCCGGGCGCTGGGCGAACTTCTGGAAAACGCTTCCCGGCCCGGACAGCAGGAGAGCATGGCGGCGGGCCTGCTCAGGGAAGCCCTGCACTGCCCCACGTCCGACGACATCTATGTCTGCGACGGAAAGCCTGTCCTCATCAACTGGGGCTTTGCCGCGGGCGAGCAGGGCTCGGTGCCCGAAGACATCATGCGCCACGCGGAGCACCCTGAACCTCCCGTCAAGACGCCTCTCCCCGTTCAGGAGCCTGAGACGCCGCCCGCGGGCCCCGGATCCGCCGGCCTGCGGGAGGCAGGCCCTCCCCCGCCCGGGGAGACATCCGCTCCTCTCTCCGCGGCCGCACCGATTCCGGAAAAAGCCGCCCTCCCCGCCGGTCCCGCCGTCTCCCTCCCGATCGCCGGCTGTCTGCCCTGGCTTCTGCCGGCCTTCCTGGCGCTGCTCCTTCTCTGGCTTCTTCTGGCCATCGCGGGGCTGTTCCCCTCTCCCCTGCCCTCCGGCTGCTTCAGGCAGACAGCGTCCCTGGAGAACGAAACGCTGCGCGGCAGACAGCAGCAGGACACGGAAGCCCGGCTGCTGGGTTCCCTCGCCGAGCGGGCCGCTCTCTGCAGGCCCGCCGCGCCTCTGAAAAAGGCCGAACCCGAACGGGAGGCCGTCATGCCCGACATGCCGGCGCCCGCCCCTGAACCGCCCAGGGAAGAGCCCAGGCCCGTCCCCGTCATCCCCAAGGGCCATGACATTGAAATTCCTCAGGATGCCGCCAGAGACAAGGATCTTTCCTTCCTGGAGGGCTGCTGGGAGAGCACGGGTCTTGTGAACTCGCGGACCAACGAGCCGGTGATCTGGGAATACTGCTTCAACAAAAAGGGCGTCGGCACCCGCAAGGGCAAGGAACGCAGCGGAAGAACCTGCTCCGGATCGGCCAGAGCGAGCTTCAGGGGGGACAGACTCGCCATCAGGACCCCACGCGCTCCCTGCTCCGACGGCAACGCATACGCCCCCCAGAATATTGAATGCCAGGGCAAGGGGTCGTCCACCCAGTGCAGAGGAGTGGAACGATCTTCCCGAGAATCCACCACCTGGAAGACCCGGTTCCGGCGCAGATAGGGCGCGCCTCCGCCCCGAAGGCCGCCGGGGCAGGACAGCTTCCGCCGCCCGCCGCAGGCTTTCCGCATCGTCAACAGACTCCGGTTCAGGAGCAGGCAATGAGCATCCGTTTTGCCACCAGTCAGCGCACCAGCATGCGTCCTCTCACCCACAACGGCATCACCGCCGCTGACTGCTACCCTCAGCTCCAGGAACTTCTTGTCCAGCACAGGGACACGCTGGCGGCCCGCGGCATGCCGGCGGCCGACGTCTTTCTGGCCGAACCCATGTACGATCCGGCCACCGGCCTCACGGACTGGTACACGGCCGGCGACACGGCGCCCGTGCGCCTGAGCTCTCTTCCGCCGGAGGAGCAGGCCGCCCTTCTCGGCCAGCGCGAGCGCTGCATGGCGGCCCTGCAGTCCCTGGTGAACGAACTTGACAGCACCCCTTCTTCCCAGGCCCTCGCCGGCGTGCTTCTTCAGGCCCTGAAGCATCCGTCGGACAACGACTTCTTTGTGCTCAACGGGAAGCTCATCCTGACGGACTGGGGCATGGCGCCCGGCGAGGAAGGCGCACCTCTGCAGGACATCATGCGGCTCTCCTCTCCGGAGATCCAGACCGTCAAGGAGCCCGCCGCTCCCGAGCCCGCCGCACCGCCTCCGCCCGTGGAGACTCCCTCCCCCGTCGCGGCGCCGCTCACGCCGGAGCCTGAGCCTGAGCCTGAGCGCTCCCGCTGGAAATGGCCCTTCCACTGGCGCTGGCCCTTTCACTTCAGATGGCCTTTTCATTTCAGGTGGCCCTTCCACTTCAGATGGCCCCGCTGGAACTGGCGCTTCCAGGGCTTCCGCTTCGGCTGTCTTTCCCTGATCCTGCCGCTCGCCCTCTTCCTGCTCCTGCTCTGGCTGCTCCTGGCGGCCCTGGGCAAGATGCCCTCGCCCCTGCCTTCGGGCTGCTTCCGCGGTCATCACTCACCCGCCGCTCTCCAGGGCGAGATGCAGCGCAGCCGCCGCAATGACGACACCGTTGCCAGACTGCACGACAATCTCGTGCGCAGGGCGGAGCTCTGCTCCAGAGAGGGCGGACCCGGGCAGGTCCCCCAGGGAGAAAATTCCGACCTCAAGGGCGGCGGAGCCGGCACCTTTGACGAAGAGCCGCCCGGAGGCGTCCCCGGTCCCGGTCTCCTTCCCGGAGGAGACGGAGGAACGCCGGAGGAAGCCATGCCCTTCTTCGGGACTGCTCCCGAGGGCGGAGTTCCCCTGGGTCCGGGCGAACTGCCCGAGGGTCCTGAAGCCCCCGCGGCCCCCCTGTCGGGCGACAAGGACATGCCGCCTCTCCCGGATCTGCCCCCGGTCGAGGGCGATCAGGCGCCCGGGGCCTCTCCCGCTCCGCCGGAAGATCTTCTCCCCGGCGGACAGGCGGGTCCGGATCAGCCTCAGGAGCCGGCCCCGGGCGAGGACGTCCCCTTCTTCGGACAGGAGCCGGCAGCGCCCGCCCAGGACGGGAAGACGGAAACGCCGGGCAAGGCCCCGGACGATCTGCCCTTCTTCGGCGAAAAGGAGTCCCCGCAGGGCAGGGACGCCCCCGGAAAGGGCCAGGAAAAGGAGGATGTCCCCTCCTTCGGCGCCCAGCCCGCGGACCAGGCGCCGCAGTCACGGCGCGGGAACGACGGCGCGCAGACCCCGAAGAACCAGCCCGCCTCCCCCGCCCCATCCGGGAAGGG
Source organism: uncultured Desulfovibrio sp. (assembly GCA_964522365.1). Lineage (GTDB taxonomy): Bacteria > Desulfobacterota > Desulfovibrionia > Desulfovibrionales > Desulfovibrionaceae > Desulfovibrio. The sequence continues at coordinate 18,287 of CAZFTQ010000016.1, forward strand.
AGAAGATCTCCGGATGCCCCCCGACGCCCCGAAGACGAAGGATCTCTCCTTCCTCAAGGGCTGCTGGCGCTCCCAGGACCCCCTCTACCACCACATCACCAAGGAAGAAATCGTGGTGGAATACTGCTTTGACGCCAAGGGCAGGGGCCGGAGGATTCACCACGAAAAGAACCAGCAGTGCGTCGGACAGGCGAAAGCCGGCTTCCGGGGCTCCCAGCTGCACCTGGAATCAGGTCCCCTGACCTGCCCGGACGGCAATGTCTACGCTCCCCAGAACGTGGAATGCACCCGGAGCGGCGACGGGACCTTCTGCCGGGGCAACGAACCCCAGTCCGGCAGAAGACAGATCTGGGACGCCCACTTTGCCAGGTCCCGCTGAGGAACGGCCGGGAAAAGACAGATATGGAGACGGTCAGACTGAACTCCGGAACCCTCATGCCCATGCTGGGCCTGGGGACCTACGCGCTGCGCGGCGCCCAGTGCGAGCGGAGCGTGCTGGAAGCCCTGGAACTGGGCTACAGGCTTTTTGACACGGCCCAGATGTACGGCAATGAGCGGGAGACTGGCCTGGCTCTGCGCCGCAGCGGTCTGCCCAGGGAAGAGTACTTCGTCACGACCAAGCTCTGGCGGCAGTGCCGATCCTTCCGGGCGGCGAAAGAGGGCATCGAGGCCTCCCTGGAAGCCCTGAATCTGGACAGCATCGATCTGCTGCTCATCCACGAGCCCTGGCCGGAGGCCGAGGAAATGTACCCGGCCCTGGAGGAGGCCTTTCAGCGGGGCCTTCTCAAGGCCGTCGGCATCTCCAATTTCAGCGCCGCCCGCTGCGCGGACTTTCTGCCCTCCTGCAGGGTCCTGCCCGCCGTGAACCAGGTGGAGACGCACGTCTTCTTCCAGCAGCGGGAACTCAGGGAGGCCATGCGGCAGAAGGGCATCCATGTCCAGGCCTGGAGCCCGCTGGCTGCCGGAAGCCGGGACCTCTTCCGCAACCCCGTCCTCATGGAGACAGGCCGCCGGCACGGCAGAAGCGCCGGCCAGACGGCCCTGCGCTACCTCCTCCAGCTGGGCGTCTCCGTCATCCCCAAGGCCTCGGGCCGCGAGCATATGGCGGAAAACATCGCCGTCTTTGACTTCAGCCTGGAGCCCTCGGAAATGCGGGCGATAGAGGCGCTGGAGAGCGGCCGATCCCTTTTCGGCTGGTACTGACGGGGAAACGGAAAAAGGCCCGGGTTTCCCGGGCGGAAAAAGAGAGCGCGAAAAAAAGCCGGAGCTGCGTCAGCAGTCTCCGGCTTTGCGCGTTTCCCGCCTTCCGATCAGTTGGGCAGGGTTATATGGTGGAGGGCCTCCGGGTCCTCCGGGTCTTCCTTGAGCTCGGCCTCATCGATCTTGAGACACGCGAGCAGGGTGCCCGAGAGCGCCTTCATGCGGTAGGCCGCGATGAGGTAGTTGCCGCGGGCCGTGGCCGCCTGGGTGGAGGAGTTGTAGAGTTCGTTCTGGGCGTCCAGCACATCCAGAAGGGTGCGCTGGTTCAGGAGGAACTGCTCCCTGTAGGCTTCCAGGGTGGTGAGGTTGGCCTCGACGGCTTCCGTATAGAACTGGTACTGTTCCTTGGCTGACAGGAATTCCGACCAGGTCTGCTGCACATTGAGCTTCAGCTCGTCGAAGTAGTCGTAGAGCACCTTGCGGCTCTGGCGGATGCGGGCCGCGGCGGCTCTGGTCTCGGCCACGTCCGCGCCGCTGTTGAAAATGTTCCAGCGCACCACGGCCGACACATCCATGTCCGTGGAGCGCAGCACCTTGCGGTTGTCACGGTCGGAGACGGAGGGTCCGCCCTCGATGGTGATGTTGGGAGTGAAGGCGGACTTGGCCTGCTCGCGGACCGCGTTGGAAGCCTTGATGTCTTCCAGATAGGCCAGAACCTTGGGATTGTTCTTCTGGGCGGCCTTGAGCACGTCTTCCCAGCTCTGGAACATGCCGGACGGCATCCCGACCTCGGCGAGACGCTGCGGCGGCATCTTTGTCAGTCTGGTGTAGGTGTCCTCGCCGATGCGCATGGAGCTTCTGGCTTCCGTCAGGGAAGAGCGGGCGCGGGAGAGACGGCTCTGGGCCTGGGTGACATCGGCCAGGGTGTCGGCGCCCAGGGATTCCCTGGACTTGGCCTGCTCAAGGATCTCCTCGTGCACCGCCACGTTGGTCTCGGCCAGATCGAGGATCTTGTGCCGCCGCTCCACGTCCACATGGGCGATGATGGCGTCCAGCGCAAGGGTGTTGGCGTTGTCCAGCACGCGCCAGTCCATGGAGCGGTAGGTGGCCTCGGCTTCCTGCACCCGGTTGTAGGTGTTCAGACCATCCCAGATGGGCTGGGCGACGACAGCCTGCAGGGACGAGTGGATGCCGCCGTGGTCATAGTCATATGATCGGGTGGTGCTGTCGTTGAGCCGGCCGTAGCCGCCCCGCGCCGTCACGTCAATCCTCGGCCCCCAGCCGGCTTTGGCCCGGGTGATTTCATGGCCGACAGCCGTGCGGTTTTCCTGGATGGACTTCAATGAGTTGTGGGTCCTGAGAAGAGCCCGGACAGTGTCTCGTACCTGAACGGACTTTTCCCTGCCGTCTGCCTGAACCGCCGGCATGAAAAGCGCCAGCGCCACAGCCAGCGCCAGGCTTCCAGTGAGGGTTCTGGGAGAAAAAATCTTCATCGAAATGCAATCCTTGCTTGTCAAAAAACCAGGCAGTCGGCCTGACTGCCGTATGGCTGCCGCTGCTGACATGAGCTCCCGCGCAGCGGTCTCAGCCTGCCCGAAACCGTGACCCGCCCCTTTTCCGAACTTCCGCTCCCTGCGGAGCGGGCAGAGGAAGGGACATGGTCCCGGCAATCCTCCTGCCAGAGAAGTGGCACCCGGATCCGGAAGGGGTCCCGACGCGGAACGATCGCCCGCGCCGCCCCCTGAGGGACAGGGTGCTTTCTACTCCTTCTATCGGAACCTTTCGCTCAATCTTAAGACGCGACATCGGGACGTTGAGACAGATCCCGCCCCTCTTGTCCCGCTTTCAATGGACTGCCGCCCCGGCAGATTTCCCGAAAATCTGATTTTCTGCGACATTGGCGGAACAGCGCCTTTTCCTGTCATGGACTGTCCGGCACACAAAAAAAATGTCTTCCAGCCAGGCATTTCTCCGGAGAGGCCTCTCGTTCATGCGTCCCCTTTCGGGAGATCCACGGGGTGCCTCCCGCGCCCTTTGACGGGCGGAAAAAATTCTCCCCGCCGGCGCCGGAGACTCTCCGGCTGCCGGCATGGGGGAACGCATCCGAGCGTCGCTCATGGAAAGCCGCGGGAACCCTTTTTCTTTCAGGTCCCCGCCGGCTGCACTCATCCGGACCCTTTCCGGCCCTGAGCTTCTCTTCTCCGCTCAGGTCGGGCCGCTTCGACTGCTCCGCCGCTTCCGCGCGGAGGAAGCAGCCGTCCGGCCAGCCCGCTCAAGTCGTCTGTCCCTGCCCGGGCGGCTCCGGGCGCGGAAAGGATGTCACCAGGAACCTGCCCGCCTGAGCCGCGCGGGCCGCAGGCTCTTCCGCCTGCCTGAACCGGTTCCCCGAGCAGGCGGGGAGCCGGGCTATGCCTCGTCCTTTTCCTGGGGTTCATCGTCGGAGGAATTTTCCACGACTCTGGCTTCATTGCCGAACTGTCTGGCCCAGCGCACAACTTCCTGAGGCTCGGCCACGCGCACGGTGAAGAGCAGGCCGCCCTTGCCGTCCTCCTTCAGGACCTGACTCGGGTGCCACTGCCGTTCCTGAACGTAGTGTCTGGCCTGCCCGGTAAAGCGCACGGTGATGGGGTAGGCCTTGTCGCCGATGAAGGCGTCAAAGGCGTTGCGCTGACGCTCGAGGAAGCCGTCGTCCTCTTCGGGACGCCACTGAATGGTGATGCCGGAGTACTGCACCTGATCGATGCGGTTGAGCCGGAAAACCTTCCACTGGGGCGGAGATTCGTCCACGGTGCGGGCGTAGAGGTAGAGCGTTCTCTGACGCATGTAGATGTGCCTGGGATCCACGACGCGCCATCTCTGCTCCCAGGTGCCGCTGCGCGTGTAGAGGATGCGGATGCGCCAGCCGTTGGCCACGGCGTCCCGCAGCAGGGAAAGAATGTCGGGCTTGACGCCGAAGCTGCTCGTGACCTGAGCGTCAAAGCAGGAAAGCAGCTTTTCCCGGAAGGGCGCGGGCAGACCCCCGGCAAGCTTCTTGCCCGCTTCCACGGCCAGAGCAGCCAGTATGCCGTCGCCCGTGGCGCTCAGCTGCTCCAGAGCGAACATGAGCACCATGCGGTCGGAGAGGCTCAGCCCGGTAATGGGCGTCAGCCTGTCTTCCGTGATCCGGAAACCGCGGCTCTTGCTGTACTCAAACTGGAAGCCCACGGCGGCGAGAGCGCCCTTGTCCTTGTAGAACTGGCTCTTCTTGATGCCGAGACGTTCCTGGAGGGCCTTGAGCGGCTGATGCGGGTCTTCTCGGATGGCCTGGGCAATCCGCAGAAGGCGGCTCACTCGCACTCCTTCAGAAGAATTTTTCCTTGACTGGTGCCCGTTTTGGGGAAGTCCGTTTTTCTGCACAGACATCGCCTCCTGAAACATGATGATGCACTATGGATAAAATGAGGAAATGAGGCAAGGTCTTTCCTGCGGCTAATCCACAACTGTATGGACTCATTTTTCTAAAAATCTTTTCTTTCCCGGCTGAAGGCGGATTCCCCTCTTTTTTGTGCCCTTCTGCCTGCCGGCCGAAATGGCCTCTTCCCTGCCGTAACTCCCTTTCTCTCCGGCAGAATACAGACCCGCTTCGTCGCTTTGCATAAAGATTTCTGGAAAATTCTCCTTTTTTAGTCCACAATGCTATGGAAAGAGCCGAAAGTCCACTTGACCGCTTCTGCCCGTACAGGCCATAAGAGGTACACCTTTCTTTTAGCCGCTTATGCCCTGCTGTCAAGAAAAAAGGCGGACTCCGGATCAATTCCGATCCGCTTTCCAAGTCATTTCCATTCCACGAGGACGCTTTCCGCCCCCGGAAGACTCGGAAGACAGGAGGGAGTCCGACTGGGGAGGCGAAAAACGCTCTTTCTTCAGCCGCTGGCAGACTGGGGGTCTGCCCCTGGCCGGCAATGAACTGCCGGACATTTCTTCATCCGTCCTTTTCCGGTGCCAAATGGCTGGACAGGCGGAAAGAGGCAGTTCTCCTCTGCGACGGGGAACATCTTCCCGGCATGCGCCTGGACCCCGGCTTTCCCCCCGGTCTTGGAAGCACCGCTGAGATCCAGCCGGAGCACAGCTTCTGATTTTCCTGAAAACAGACGCTCCGAGGCTCTCGGTGCCAGCGAGATCAGACGACAGAAAGCGGTAGCACAGAAAACCGCCCGGAGGCCGTGGCGGCGATACCCGCGAGCGAAAGGCACTCACCGACTGAGACTGAGAACCTCTTTTCCGTGTCTGCCTCCGGATTTCCCCGAACTGAAAAAAGCATGACGGAAGACCCGGCGTCCGGACGGGATCCGATGGCAGCCGGTATTCCACTCCTTTTCTGCCGGCAGCTGGCACGCCTGGTCCCAGTCAAAAAAATTCCAGACTTCCTTTCCACTGCCAGTCCACTCCATCGGTTCAGAGCAAGCTGGTCTCCCTCCCCGGCAAATTTCTTCTTGTCCGTTTTTCAATGGACTCTTCTCTTCACAGGTACAACAGTCAGTCTTTTTTTACTTATTTTTTATAAAAAATTCAAGGAAGTTTTCTTCAGGACAAGGAGCCCAGCGTTACTCCGGAAAATTATCGGAGACTTTTCTTAAAAACAGTTCGTTTTAATGAAGATCAGATTTTTTTGAAAATCTTGCTCCGGGCAATGAAAGTCCACACCGGATGACTGTGTCTGGCCGTCAGCCCCGGCGCGGGCGTCTTGACACAAAAAGCAATAGATTTTTAAGTCCCTCTTGTCCGGCACGACAAGACAACTCGCTCAGGACTCTCCCGACAGGGCATGTCAGTCCCCGGGAGACCTCCTCATCAACCCTTACCCCTGGATGCGTATCATGCCTGCTTCCCTTCTCAGGCGCAGCGGCCGGGACACATTGAGGGAAGGATACAGGAGACCAGAACTGTCACCTCTTCAGCCCACCCGGTCTGCCGCCACGAAGAAGGGCAAGACAAAGCATGGCAGCAAATCTGCGGGCAGACTGTAACACTTCGAAACTCATTGTAAACTCACGGGACGAAGCCAAGCCCCGGAGAGAGGGGCTCTCCGGCAGAAAAAAGGCGATTTGGACAAGGGGAAAGGCTTCAAAGAAAAGAAGGGGGCCTCAAAAGCAAGAATCGCAAACCGGCCTGGCGGCGGAATCCTTCTGCTCTACTATGGATCAGCATCTCGGGCGAACACCGGCTTTTCCTGAAATGTCCGGTTTCGATCTTCACGATTTCCGCCATCCTGGCCTCAGGCAAAGCTTTCAGCATCATTCTGCTTATGATCAGACGACTTTTTTACTTTCTGACAGAACGCCGGCAGTCCATGCCGCAGGGCTTTGACTGCCGCCCGTCCAGGCCCGGGCGCCTTGACATGCAGATCGGAAAAAGCCAAGACTTTCCGGTTCATGCCCGCCAGGACATGACTGGACAACACGCCCCAACCTCTCTCTGAGCCCGGCTTGTCAGGCCCAGGAGATATCCCTTTCAACCTTTATCCAGGAAATGTGCTATGCGTACCCGTTCCAAACTTTTCTCGTTCGCCGTCGCGGTCATGGCCCTTGCCATGCTGCTCTCCGGCTGTGCCAGCCAGTACGGCGAACAGATCACCAAGGTCAACTACTACCCCCAGTGCTACAAACCCATCAGCGACCTGCGTCAGGATGAAAACAACGTAGCCAAATCCACGGCCGTTGGCGCCGTGGGCGGTGCTCTGACCGGCGCTCTCGTCGGCGGACTCGCCACGGGCAGCTGGAAGGGCGCTGCTGCCGGCGCTGTTGCCGGCGGTGCTGCGGGCGCCGTCGCCGGCAATGTCTACGGCAAGAGCAAACAGAAAGAAAAGGACGCTGCCGAGACCGCAAAGCTCGTCCAGCAGCTGGACGAAGATACCGCTGGAATGGACCGCGTGACGGCAGCCGGCAAAGTGGCCAGGCAGTGCTACGAGAAGGAATGGAGCAGGGCCAAGGCAGAGTACAAAAACAGGATCAAAATTTCTCCTGTCGAAGCTGACGCCGCCAAAAAGGAATTGATGGCCCGCTACGAAGAAATCCGTTCCGGCATGCAGGAATCCATCAAGGTTCTGACTGGCAAGTACGATGCCATGAAAGAAAAGGACAATGAATATGTAACGCTCCTGGGCACCGACTTCACTCAGCCCAAGCCAGTTGCCAAGAAGAGTCGCAAGGCTTCGAAGGGAACCTCTCCTATCAGCGCCAGTGTTAACAAGCGTGGCAAGTCCTTTAACAACCTCGGTGAAGAGAAAGCGCAATCTGAAACCTTCTACGCTACCCTTGAAAGCGATATGAATGTCACGACGAGAACCGGTGCCGTGTAGTCTTCTTTTGAAGCTGATATCCTGAGAATGCCGGCAGATCCTCTGGACGCGGCCTCAGGGCGGCTGACAGTCTAACTGCTTTTCTTTCCGCCCCATTACTGGTACGATTTATGGACGCCGGACGGATCCCCGCGGGTCCGTCCGCGTCACTGTCTGCCTCTTCCGGCAGGCACTTGCAGTTTTCAGAGATATACTTTTCGAGGCAGACTTTCCGATCAGACGCCTGCTAGTCAGCAGGTCTTCAAGAACCCGACAGACAACCCAAAAACAGGAAAGGGGAGGCCGCTTCTTCTCCTGGTGCCCTGAGAACTGGCCTGAGCAGAACATGAAGTTTCCCAAATACAAACGCCTTGTCAGCCTGATCCCCGGCGGATGCCTGCAGTTCCTTGACTTTGGTCTCGACATCGAGACCGTGCGCAGGGAAACCCGCTTCTTTTTTGAAGAAACCATTCCTCAGCGCCAGGATCAGGGCTACCCGCACTTCCTGCGCTGCCTCGTGCAGGAAGACGACGTCTTCATTGACGCCCGCGACGCCAGGGGAACATTGGAGTTCGGCGGTCAGGTCCCCTCCTTTACGGAAGACTACTCCGTCATGCTGCCGGAAAGTCTGGAATGCTTCTCAGGCAAGTGGTTGCCCATGCCCTTCCTCCGTATGACCGGCCAGCCCTGGCCGGACTCTCTGAGCAGGGTCGGCAAGGGTCCCTCCAACTGGGCCAGGGGCATGTTCCTCCCCACTGAAGACGAACCGAATATCTGGCATCTCTGCATTGCCTTTGACACCAAGGTCGAGGCCAAGCCTGACGACCCTGACGGGCGGTATTTTGCCCTCTCCCAGGATGACCTCAACGCGGCCTCTGAATTCCTGCTGGCCTGGCAGGTCAGAGACAATTCCTGGTTTGTCAATGAGCAGTGGGTGGATGAGTGGATTCTCAACGCCTACACGGCCTGGACAAAGAGCAAGGGGATCGTCGAAGACCCGTACGGCAAACCCTCCTGCCTCAAGCATATCGCCTATTACATGGCTTGGCTCGATGCCGCCAGACGGGCCATGGGAGACGTCTACGTCAAGGTCTCGGACTCCAACCGTTCAGACGCCATTGACGTGGATCTTGTTCTCGACATCGGCAACTCGCGCACCACAGGCATCCTGGTGGAAACTTCCACCGGCAAGAAAACCGACCTCAACGATGGCTACATGCTGGAACTGCGCGATCTGACCAATCCAAATTTCATCTCCACGGAGCCCTTCGAGACAAAGGTTGAATTCGTGGAAGTCTCTTTCGGCAGCGACATGCTCTCACGCCGCTCCGGCAGACGGTCGGCGGCCTTTGCCTGGCCTTCCTGCGTCCGCGTCGGGCCGGAAGCCGTGCGTCTCTCCACCTTTGCCATCTGCGCCCAGGGCAATACCGGCATGTCCAGTCCCAAGCGCTACCTCTGGGATGAACGCCGCTGGACACAGAGCTGGCGCTTCAACACGCAGAGCCCTGCCGAGCCCATGGTCACGCGCGGTCTTTTCCCGCGCCAGCTCAATGAAGAGGGCACGCCTCTGGCCTGCTGGAAAGACAATATGCTGCGCCGCTTCCTCTCCACGGATGCTCTGCGCGCCCAGAAGGGGACGGCCCTCTTCGGCTCCTACTTCACCCGCTCGTCCCTCATGATGTTCATGGTTGCGGAAATCGTCTCCCAGGCGCTGGTGAACATCAATTCGCCGGCCAGCCGGGCCCGCCGCAGTCTGTCGGACAAGCCCCGCCATCTGCGCCGCATCATCTTCACCGTACCGACGGCCATGCCCATCGCCGCCAGGGAGATCTTCGAACGCTGGGTGAAACTGGCCGTGCATCTGGTCTGGAACGGTCTTGGCTGGCTCCCGAATCAGGGGCAGAAGCAGGATCAGTCCTTCCTCTATCAGAAAGAGCCTGAAATCATCTGCGAATGGGACGAGGCAAGCTGTTCCCAGCTCGTGCTTCTCTACAATGAAATCATGGTGAAGCACATCGGCGATGCTCACCAGTACTTCTCGCTTTTCGGCAGAAAGCGCGCCCTGAAAAATTCGACCGAACTCCGGCCGTCCGTCCGCATTGCCTCCATTGACATCGGCGGCGGCACCACCGATCTCTCCATCACGACGCATGTTCTGACCAGCGATCCCTCTGAAACGGCCCGCATCACCCCGCAGATGGAATTCCGCGACGGCTTCAATCTGGCCGGCGATGAAATTGTCCGCGAAGTCATCCAGCGCATCTTCATCCCGGCCCTGGAAAAAAGGCTGAACGAGATGGGGCTGAACTCAAGGGGCGTCATCCTCTCCCTTTTCGGACCCTATACCCTCGGCAAGACGCAAGAATTCCGCGTCCGTCAGGGGCAGTTCGTGCGCCAGGTGGCCGTTCCGGCCGCGCTGGGCATTCTCCAGGCCTGCGAACAGATTGAAAAAGCTGACAAGGATGACACCCGCATCTACACCTGCCGCCTAGGAGACTTCTTCGAACAGGCTCCCGCTGAGGCCACCCCGGCAGGCAGGCCGCTGAAGACCCCCGGAAAGGGGCAGGTCAGAGAAGAAAAATCCGCCCAGCCGGAAAAACGCGGACAGGAATCCGCTTACGTCACCTACAAACCCGACATTCTTTCCGCTCAGCCTCCGAAACTTGTCCTGGACTTTGTCCAGAACGCCGTCGCATCCTTCGGAACGAGAGAGGACCTGGACCTCTACAACATTCCCATTGTCTTCTCGCTTGACGCCGTCAGCGACTGCATCCGCCGCACACTGGGCGACACGCTCTCGAGCCTGTGTGAAATGGTCCGCCTCTATGACGCGGATCTGCTCATTCTCACCGGCCGGCCCAGTTCCTGGAAGGGCGTTGTCCAGACCGTTCTCGCCAAAACACCCCTTCCGCCAGACCGCATCATCAGCATGCGCGACTACCATGTTGGGAGCTGGTACCCCTGCGCGGATCTCTTCGGCTGCATTGCCGATCCCAAATCCACAGTGGTTGTCGGCGCCATTCTCTGCACCCTCTCCAGCGGCTATCTGGAAAACATCAACTTCGATTCCACGCGCATGGTCATGACGTCCACGGCCAGATATGTGGGTGAGCTCAATCTTCAGGGGCAGCTGGAAAACGCCAAAATCTGGTTCACGGTCAACGAAGACGGCAGCGTGGAACCTGAAGAACGGACGATTACCTACTACAGCCCCATCAATGTGGGCTACCGCCAGCTCAGTGTGGAGCGCTGGCCCGCCTCCGCCTACTACAAGATTGATTTCACTGAAAAATCCCTCAACGGTCCCTTCACGGTGAAGCTCAGCCTGACCAAAAAAAGCAATCTGCTGCCTCAGCGCGGCGGCGATGAGCCTGCTCAGTCCGAGGGGACCATCAAGGTCAATTCCGTGCTCGGTCCGGACGGACGGCAGGTCAGCAACAGACTCATGGCCGCTACCCTGCAGACTCTGCCCAGCATAGAGGGCTACTGGCTTGATTCCGGCATCGTGCTGTGACGGACAGCTGAGTTCTGTCCGGAACCGGCTTTTCTTTCCTGATCGCCGAATTCCTCCGTTCAGTCCGGAGCAGGGCGCCCGCAGGACATCGTCATGACAGACAACGACAGCCATTCACCAAGCAAATGCCCCTACTACGAAAAATCCGCCGGAGAATCAGACCCTGCGGACTGCACCCGGAACCAGAGCTGTGAAACCTGCAGTCGGTACCCTGAACACCGGGAATCCAGGGCGCCGTCTCCGACCGGACAGAGAACTGCCGGCCGGCCTCCCCTCTCTCCCCGCTGGCTGAAAGATGCGACCGGACCTGAATCCGGTGCGTCCTCAGGCCGCCGGAGCATGGCCAACCCCTTTGCCGCCGGGCAGTCTCCGTCCGGCGCCCCCCGGGAAGAACAGGGATCTGCCGTACGGCCCAGACTTATCCCCCGCTGGCTGAAGACCTCCTCCGGCGCTCGGCCTGCCGCCCAGGCCCAGAGTCAGGATGCTGCTGAAACAGGTCTGGCGGCAAATCAGCCGGAGGCATCTTCCAGGCCGTCCGGCCTGCAGGCAGCAGAGCCTGAGGCCCGGCCCGGGGCCGAGACTCCACCGGAAAATCCGGCGCAGACCGGCATGTCCGCTGCCGGGGAAACTCTTCTCCAGCCGGAACCGCCTTTCAGAGAGCCCGGACCGGAAGCCGGGCTCAGGCAGGCCGAAGAAAAGGTCAGCCTTTCGCCTGAAATCCCCGCACACGAAACAGAAGCGGCTTTCCTCGCTTCCGAGCCTGCCCCCAAATCCTCTCATCCGCAGGCCGAAGCGGCAGAAAAGAGCGGCTCTCCGGAACAGGGTACAGCCGACCACGAGCCGAACTTCAAGGAAGAGTCCGCCCGGGCTCCTCTTTCCTCAGCTTTTTCCGCTCCCCCTCAGGCCGCGGCCTCGGCAGAGGCATTCGAACCCGCGGCTGCGTCATCCCGCCCCTCCGCCGGACGGGCGTCTTCGGGATTCCTCATGAGAGAAAAAGACAGACAGCTTTCCAGACAGTGCCAGAACTGGGCGCAGACCGCCCGCAACGCTGAGCAGTGGCTCAGGGAAAACAGTGAAAACGTTGGCGGGGAATGTGATCTGCTCTGCAAAAACATGCGCTCCGCCGCCAGGTTTTTCGGCCGTCTGGCCACGGCGGCTTCCCGAAAAATGTGCGTCGGCGTTTTTGGACCCAGTCAGGCGGGCAAGAGCTATCTCATTTCCGCCCTGGCCAGAGACAGCAAGGGCGAGCTCATGGCCGACTTTGCCGGTAAGACCAAAAACTTCATCAAGGATATCAATCCGGAGGGCGGCAAGGAATCCACCGGCCTTGTCACCCGCTTCACCACGACCCCGCCCAAGGGCATTACCCCCGAAAACCCGGTCCGTCTGCGCCTCTTCTCAGAAATGGATCTGGTCCGCATCTTTGCCAACACCTATTACGCGGACTGTGATCACAAAGAGGCCCCCAGCAAGGATGCCATTCTGGCAAAGCTGCGTGAAGTTGAAGCCAAGGCAGACAAGAATCCGGTCAACGATCTGACCAGGGATGATCTGGAAGATCTCCGTGAGTATCTGCAGAAGCATTTTGCCTCCAGACCCAGGGTGCAGATGCTGCAGAACACCTACTGGGGCATGGCCGGACGGCTGCTGCCGCAGCTGGAACTTGTCGACCGCGCCAGACTTTTCGGCATCATCTGGAACAATACTGAAGAGTTTGACCGCTATTTCCTCGCCCTGGCCCGGGCCCTGCATGAGCTCGGCAATCCGGCTGAGGTCAACTGCCCCCTGGAGGCCCTTCTCCCCAGGGAAAAGGGCATCATCGATGTGTCTCTGCTCTCTTCCCAGACACCCGGCGCCACTGAGCAGATCCGCCTTGAAAGCGATGAAGGCCGCTCCGCCATGCTTGACCGGTGTCTCGTGACCGCCCTTACGGCTGAGCTGAGCATCTACATGCCGGAAAAGCCGGATGAATTTTTTGAGTACACTGACCTGCTCGACTTCCCCGGCTACCGCTCAAGGCTCAAGACCAACAATCTTGCGGAGGCTCTCAAGACTCCGGGACAGCTGGAAAACTTCTTTCTGCGCGGCAAAGTGGCCTATCTCTTTGAGCGCTACTGCGACGAGCAGGAACTGACGAGCATGCTCCTGTGCATCGGCCCGAGCAACCAGGAAGTCCAGGATCTGCCGGAGGCCATAAACAACTGGATCTGCCTGACACAGGGGGAAACGCCCGAAGCCCGCAGAGGCCGCGATCCCATGCTCTACTTCATCCTCACCAAGATGGACGTGGAGTTTGAGCGCAAGCAGGGCGTGGAAGACGCGGGCAACCGATGGAACAACCGCATGGAAAGCTCGCTGACCAGATTCTTCGGCGCCCAGTACAACTGGCCTTCGAACTGGGACGGCAAGCCCTTCCGCAACATGTTCCTCCTGCGCAATCCCAACTACCGCAGCGATGCGCTCTTTACGTTCGATGATCAGGGAAATGAAACAGGCATCCGCCAGGATATAAAAGACTTTGTGGGGCAGGTGCATCAGGCCTTTCTGAGTTCTGAAAAGGTCCTCAGGCACTTCCTGAATCCGGAAGAAGCCTGGAACGCGGCCATGAAGCTCAATGACGGCGGCATTGAACTTCTGCGCAGAAAACTTGCTCCCATCTGCGACCCGGATCGCAAGTACAATCAGACAAAAAGCCGGGCCATAAGTGAAGCCAAAAAACTGAGCGAGCGTCTTCAGCCCTACTACACGGCCGGCGAGCTCCAGGAACGGATCCTCCAGAAGAAGGCCCTGGGCGTATCGCTGACAAGGACGCTGGTCTCAGTGGCGAGTCATCAGCAGTTTGCGGACTTTCTTTCCAGGTTCCAGGTCGATGATCATGAGCTCTACGAGATTGCTCTCGACTGCTCCCAGCTCCCGGAAAACGGCTCTGTGCCTTCTCAGACTGTCGTCGGCACCGCCGGCAGCGAAAAGGATTTTCTGGACGAGCTTGATCTTTCCGGCCTCCTGCCGGATTCCCCGCCCCCTATCGATACGGCTCCCGCCCGGGAAGATCCGGCACGGACTGCCGCTCTGGAAGGGACGGACCAGATCACCGTCTTCTGCAGCCAGGCAGTCAGCCACTGGTCTGAAGTCGTCAGAGCCCAGGCTGAAAAAGCGCCTCTGCAGAAGCTCTACGGGGTCGGAGCTGAATTCATGAACGCCTTTGCTTCGGAGCTCGTGCTCGGCGCGCGTCATGTCAAGCTTCTTGAGGAAATGATCGCCTCCATCCGCGCAAACAGCGGTTTCCGCAACATCCCGAAGGAAGTGGCTGCCTGGCGCATGGCCAGCGAAGCGGCCTACCGCATCAACAGCTTCGTGGCCTGGCTCGGACATGATGTCAGACTGGGACAGGGAACCGAAATCATCTACAACGGCACTCCCGTACGTCTATTTGCCATTCCCCAGCTGAGTTTCGGCCCCCACGGCGAGCCCGTTGTCCCCGAACAGCAGACCCAATATGACAAGCCCTACTATATGGACTGGTTCAGGGCCTTCGTGGACTGCGTCATTTCCAGCGTCAATGAAACGGACGACAAGTTCAATCCGGTCCAGAATGAACTTCTCGGGAAAATTCTGGCCGCTCTGGAAGCTCCCGGCGCCTGAGCCAACCGGATATCAGCGCTTTTTTCTCCACGGAACAAGACCGGCCGGCTACCCTGCCGGCGTCAGGTGGGTGCCTCCGGGGCGCCTGCTGAACAAGGAGCACTTTGATGGAAGTACGCATAGTGCAGGACAAAAGCCGCGGACCGGGGCATGCCCTCCTGGCGATAAGCGAATGTGAATTCATCGACGAAAAGTCCTCTTTCTCTCTGCAACGCGCCAGCGACCAGATGTACCTGTCCAGGGACGCCCGCTGGCTCAGTACCGTTGAGTCCATTCCAAGCCCTGACGCGCACTACGAGAACGGCACTCTGCTCATCTCTCTCGGTCCCGAGCTCACTCGGTCCATCACTGAGACGCAGGACATGTATCGCCTCTGCATCGGTGACAAGGAGTTTGGCACCTTCCAGGTTGATGAGGAGGCGCTCGAATCCGTCTCAAGCGGAACGACCGGAGCTGTGGGAGACATGCCGACGGCCTCCGCCACAACGCAGCCGGCCCCTCAGCCTGTTCCGCCGTATGTTCCCGAACCGGAGCCCCAGCCAGCGCCGCAGTATGGTCCGGAACCGGAGCTTCAGCCTGCTCAGCCCTTTGTTCCTGAGCCGGCACATCAGCCGGTCCAGCCGCCGATTCAGGAGATTGAGCCGGCGGGGCCCGGACAGGAAGTGGAACTGCAGGCAAACGTCTACGAACCGGAGCCCTCTCTCGACATGAACCTTCAGGTGCCCCCGGGCAGGAAGGGAAAGGGAGGCATCATTGCCGTTGCCCTCGTCCTCTGTCTTGCCGTTGCCGGCGCTGTATGGTGGTTTGTTCTGAGAGACGGCTCTGCTCCCCAGCAGCCCGCGCAGCCTGCGCCGCAGCAGCAGGCCCAGTCTCAGCCGCCTGCCAGAGGGAAGCTTTCCGTCAACCAGGCCAGAACCCATCTCCGGGAAAACGGCGATACGAAGATGAGCCTGGACCTTGCCAAGCCCCTCCGCACCGCTAACGCAACGCAAGATGAAGCCGATGGCGCCTTCCTGCTCATTGAGGACGCCGCCCAGAAGGGAGAGGCGGAGGCCATGTTCCTGCTGGGCCAGTTCTATGATCCCGCGAACACGCTGCCCCACGGCAGCATCATTCCTGATCCTGCTCTGGCCCGCGACTGGTACAAAAAGGCCTCGAATGCTCAGGTGCAGGGGGCTGACGCCGCCCTCGCCTCGCTCAGAAGCTGGCTGGAACAGAAGGCCGCCGCGGGCGACAGGGAAGCCGCTCAGATCCTGAAGGACTTCTAGCCCATCTTCTGCAGGAGACCGATCTTTCTCAGCTGTCCGCTTTTTCCTCACCGCGATTCTCACGGAGTTGCTCCATGCGCCGTCTCTCTGCCGTTCTTCTCTTCGGTCTCTTCTGCCTTTCTTTCGCCATGAGTCCGGTGTCTCCGCAGGCGGCCCCGCAGATCGTGAAAAGCGGGCAGGGCGCCGATACTGCAGACGTCGGGCCCAGAACCGGCATTGCCTTCGTCATGGACACGACAAAATCCATGCAGCCCTACATCAATCAGTGCCGAGCTTTCTTCAAAACCTTTTTCGACCATGCGGAGAAAACCCAGACTGCTGATCGCATGGCTTTTGCCTTTGTGGCTTTCCGCAACAGCACGGCCGCCGTTCCGAAGATGGAATATGTGTCAGAGGTCGTCAGTGATTTTGTGACAGCCCGAAACCGCAGTCAGCTGGAGTCCAGACTGGCGAAAGTCAAGGCCGCCAAGGTCCCCGCCCATTCCTTCAACAACGACTCCCTCGCCGGTGTCCGGAAAGCCATTGAATCACTGAGCTGGGAGGATTATGACTCCCGCATCATTCTGCTTGTGACGGATGCCGGGCCGCTGCCCGCTGACGACCGCTACCGCAGCGTTTCCATGGAACCTCAGGAACTCAATGACTTCGCCTCTCAGAAAGGTATCTGGATTGTCACAGCCCATATCCAGACCCCGGCCGGCAAGAAGAACTTTGAGTATGCCCGCAAGGCATATCAGGCTCTGAGCATGAAAAACGGCAGACCGCAGTACCAGGTCATTCAGGCGAGAACGCCGAAAGAAGGGGTCAGACAGTTTGCCGTCATGACCAAAGCGCTGGCAAGGTCCATGGGACAGATGATCAACATGACGGATGGGGGAAAACTCCGGACAGAGCCCGTACCTTCCTCCCTGAAGGGCGAGTAGGCCCCATGTTCCTGCTGACAAAGATCGGCGATCCGGGAACGCGTTTCCCTGAGGCATCCTCCTGGGCTCCGCGAAGGCACGTAACCGGCATGAAAAGCCCGGGGCGGCAGGACCTCTCCTCATCCCGAACAAATTCCGCCTGCAGGAGAAGGCTGACCCAGCCGGTCAAGCCTGCCGGTTCCCCGCAGCTGTCAGCCCGACTTCTGTCTGAAATCCACTTTTAAGCAAACCATTCTCTCTTTTCCCCGCTTCGCACGAGGTTGTTCCATGCATCGGCTGCCCGTCCTTCTCTTCCTCGGTCTGTTCTGCTGTGCCCTTGCCATGAGCGCGGCTTCACCGCAGGCTGCACCGCTCCTCCAGGAAGGCAAAAAAACGCTCTATCAGCGTGTCATCAGCCATCCGACGGCTGTCCTCCATGCCGAGGCCAGCGACAAAAGTCAGGTTGTCGGCAAAGGCCTGCGCCCCTTCACGCCCCTCTATGTCTATGAGCGGAGCGGAGACTGGATCAATGTGGGCACGGGCACCAGGCAGGCGGAAGGCTGGATCCCCGCCAGCCAGACAACGGCCTGGGATCAGTCTTTGACGCTGCTTTTTGCCAACAGATCGGAGCGTGACCCCGTCCTCTTTTTCAAGGACATTCAGTCGCTGAAAAACCTCTGCGATGCCACTGACATGGACCAGCAGCTGGCTCAGCTCCAGGCCGCAGCCGCCCAGAAAAGGAACGATCCGAGAATCATCGCCGTTGAGCCCACTGGCTCAGGAGTGGATCTCAACCGCTTCTACCTCATGCCCATTCTGGACATGAATGAAGAATACGAACAGACCAAATTCCTCAATGTCGCTTCCATCGACCCCGGCAACACCGGCAAAAAAGCCGGAGGCAGCAGGGCCGGCGCACGCGCTGGCGCCGCGGGAGGCAAGCCCAGAACCGGCATTGCCTTTGTCATGGACACGACAATCTCCATGCAGCCTTACATCAACCAGTGCCGCGCTCTCGTCAAAAGCATTTTCGATCATCTTGAGAAAACCCAGGCCTCTGATCATGTGGGCTTTGCCTTTGTGGCTTTCCGCAACAGCACAGACGCTGTTCCGGGGGTGGAATACAGGTCAAAGGTTGTCAGCGACTTCGTGACGGCAAAGAACCGCGGCGAACTGGAATCCAAACTTGCCCAGGTCAAGGAAGCCAAGGTTTCCACGCATGCCTTCAACGAAGATTCTCTCGCCGGTGTCGACGAGGCCATCCGCTCGTTGAACTGGGAAGAATACGACTCCCGCATCATTCTTCTTCTGACGGATGCCGGCCCGCTGCCCAGTGACGACCGCTACCGCAGCGTTTCCATGGAACCTCAGGAACTCAATGACTTCGCC
>CAZFTQ010000017.1:0-36090 GCA_964522365.1 uncultured Desulfovibrio sp.
TCTCAGGAGCGGGAAGAGGATGACTTCGCGGATGGAGGCGGAGTCCGTGAGCAGCATGACCAGACGGTCGATGCCGATGCCTTCGCCGGCGGCCGGCGGCATGCCGTATTCCAGGGCCCGCAGGAAGTCTTCGTCCATGCAGTGGGCCTCCTCGTCGCCGGCGGCCCGCTCGCGGACCTGTTCTTCGAAGCGGGTGCGCTGGTCGATGGGATCGTTGAGCTCGGAGAAGGCGTTGGCCAGTTCGCGGCCCGTGATGAAGAGCTCGAAGCGGTCCACCAGCTGGGGATTGGCGTTGCTGCGCCGGGAGAGAGGGGAGATTTCCAGGGGGTATTCGTAGACGAAGGTGGGCTGGACGAGCTTTTCCTCCACATCCAGGTCAAAGAGCTGGGCGTGCAGCTTGGGCAGGGGATCGCTTTCCGGGACCTTGGTGCCGCGCTCCAGGAGATAGTTCTTGACCTTGCCGAAGTTGTTGTAAAACTCGGGCCTGTGGCCGCCTATCTTCTCCAGGGCGTCGTAGAAGGTGATCTTCCGCCAGTGTCCGGGGGTCAGGTCGACGGTCTCGCCCTGGTAGGAAATGACGGTGCTTCCGCAGACGCGGAGGGCGATGCTGCCGAACATCTGCTCGGTGAGATCCATGAGATCATGGAAATTCGCGTAGGCCCAGTAGAATTCACAGGCGGTGAACTCGGGGTTGTGGCGGGTGTCTATGCCCTCGTTGCGGAAGTTGCGGTTGAGTTCGAAGACCTTTTCGAAGCCGCCCACCAGCAGGCGCTTGAGGTAGAGCTCGGGGGCGATGCGCATGAAAAGGTCGAGATCGAGGGCGTTGTGCCTGGTCCGGAAGGGCTTGGCCGCGGCGCCGCCGGGGATGGGGTGCATCATGGGCGTTTCCACTTCCATGAAGCCCTCGTCCTCCAGGAAATGCCGGATCCCGCTCACGATGAGGCTGCGCTTCTGAAAGATTTCCCGGGCCTTGGGATTGACGATGAGATCCACGTAGCGCTGGCGGTAGCGGGTCTCGGTGTCCTTGAGGCCGTGGTACTTCTCCGGCAGGGGCCGCATGGAGCGGGTGATGAGCTTCACCGCCTTGCAGGCCACCGTGAGCTCGTCGGTCTTCGTGCGGAACATGTGGCCGGAAATGCCCACGATGTCGCCCACGTCGAGCTTCTTCACCACGGCGAAGGACTCGCCCAGGTTCTCCCGCTGGGCGTAGCACTGAATGCGCCCGGTCTCGTCCTGGAGATGGAAGAAGATGACCTTGCCGAAGGAGCGGAGGGAGACGATGCGGCCGGCGATGGCCACCACGTCGCTCTGGCCCTCCAGTTCCTCAGGCGTCATGCCGTCGTAGGTCTCGAGGAGCCAGGACACCGTGTGGCCCTTGCGGAAATCGTTGGGGAAGAGAGGAACGCCGGAATCGAGCAGGTCGCAGGATTTCGCGACGCGGCTTTTAATGACCTCGTTGAGGTTCCCCCGCTCCGCAAAACTCTCCAGCATGGGCATGAAATAGGCGGCATGCCGGGACTTCGTCGCCAGCTTTACCCTGGGCGCCGCCTTCTTCTGGCTGCTATTTCTGGTCTCTTCCACAAAAGGACTCCTGACTCCCTGTTAGGAGCTCATAAAATTGAACCCTCACATTATGCCGACAGGGCGGGCCCGTCAAGAAGAAGAGAACCCGGCAGACGGCGGTCCCGGGGCCCCGGAAGGGGCTCCTGAGCCGGGAAGGAGAGGCTTCTTTCCGACGCTTTTGACTTTTCGCGCCTCCTGTGCCATAGGGGGAACGCGGTTCACTCTGTGCGTGCCGGCCTCCGCCGTGAAAATCGGCTGATTCCGGGAATTTCCGCTCTACAGCTTTTTTTTCCGGCCTGCCGGACGGGGAAAACAACCATGCAGAAACTTTCCATTTCCTTCCTGGGAAAAGACGGTCCGGGCATCGTCGCCACCGTGAGCCAGGGGCTCAGCAGCAGCAGATGCAACATCCTCCAGGTGACCCAGACCATTCTGGGCGCCGAATTCGCGGCCATCTTCATCGTGGACGTGCCGGACGATCTCACGGCCGAGGTCCTGCAGTCCAGGCTGGAGGCGGCCCTGCGCGGGGACAGGCACGACATCTCCGTGCTCATCCGCCAGGCCTCCGAAGGCGCCTGGGCTGAACAGAGCGCCTGCCAGCCCTATGTGGTGACCACCGACGGCGAGGACGGCCCCGGCCTCATCGGCACCATGGCCAGGGTCTTCGCCCGCCACAACATCAACATCGACAATCTCGAGGCCGTCCTCGGCCACGGCGGGGCCACCCACGCCCTCTTCGTCTTTGAGATCCAGGTGCCGGAGGATCAGGACATCGGCAGACTCAGCCGCGAGATCCAGAGCGCCGGCCGCTCCCTCAATCTCAAGGTTTCCATCCAGCACCGGGACATCTTCGAGGCCATGCACCGCATCACGGATCTCTAGCCCCCGGACCCGCTCCTCCTCCCCGAAGCGCAGAGGCAGACAGACATGCTTTCCAAACGTGAAGTCATCAGCACCCTGGACATGGTCCGCAACGAGCATCTGGACGTGCGCACCGTGACCCTCGGCATCAGTCTTTTCGACTGCGTCAGTCATGACGTGGAACTCTTTCTGGGCAACGTCCGGGCGAAAATAGCCCAGTACGCCCGCAATCTCGTGGCCGTCTGCAACGAAATCGGAGACAAGTACGGCATCCCGGTGGTGAACAAGCGCATCAGCGTCAGTCCCGTGGCGGCGGTGGGCGCTCCCTTCGGGCCCAGGGACATGGTCCGCATCTGCGAAGCCCTGGACGAGGCGGCCTTCGAAGCCAATGTGGACTTCATCGGCGGCTTCTCGGCCCTGGTGGAAAAGGGCATGGCCCGGGGCGACACCGCCCTCATCGAGGCCATTCCCGAGGCCCTGGCGGGCACCCGGCGCGTCTGCTCCTCCATCAATGTGGCGAGCTCCCACAGCGGCATCAACATGGACGCCGTGGCCCTCATGGGCCGGCAGATCCTGGCCACGGCCGCGGCCACGGCCGACCAGGGGGGCTTCGGCTGCACCAAGCTCGTGGTCTTCGCCAACATTCCCCAGGACGTGCCCTTCATGGCCGGCGCCTATCTGGGCATCGGCGAGCCCGATGTCGTCATCAATGTCGGCGTCTCCGGACCCGGCGTGGTGCGCAAGGCCATCGACAGGGCCCTGGAGAAGGGCAGAACCTCCGGCCGGCCCCTCAACCTCCTGGACGTGGCCGAAGTCATCAAGAAGACGGCCTACAAGGTCACCCGCGTGGGCGAGATGATCGGCAACGAGGTGGCCGCCCGCCTGCGCATCCCCTTCGGCGTGGCCGACCTCTCCCTGGCGCCCACCCCGGCCGTGGGCGACTCCGTGGGCGAAATCTTCCAGAGCTGCGGCCTCTCGGTCATGGGCGCGCCCGGCAGCACGGCCGTGCTCGCCATGCTCAACGACGCCGTCAAGAAGGGCGGCTCCTTCGCCTCCTCCTCGGTGGGCGGCCTCTCCGGCGCCTTCATCCCCGTCTCCGAGGACTCGAGCATCGAGGCGGCGGCCACCTCGGGCTTTCTGAGCATGGAAAAGCTCGAGGCCCTCACGAGCGTCTGCTCCGTGGGTCTGGACATGATCGCCATCCCCGGCGACACCCCGGCCTCCACCATCTCGGGCATCATCGCCGACGAGATGGCCATCGGCATGATCAACCACAAGACCACGGCCGTGCGCCTCATTCCCGTGCCCGGCCGCGGCGTGGGCGACAAGGTCTCCTTCGGGGGCCTGCTCGGCGAGGCCACCATCATCCCCGTGCCCAGGGGCGACGCCTCGGCCTTCATCAATCTGGGCGGCCGCATCCCCGCCCCCATCCACAGCCTGCGCAACTGATTTCTTTCCGCGAAAAAAGAACCGGGGCCGCTCTCCCCTGAGGACAGGGGAGGGCGGCCCCGGACGCGTGATGAGGCGGAAATTTTTCCCGCGGGCTTTTTCCTCAGTCTCCGGCGTCCTGAGTCCCGCTCAGGGAGGAGGGCAGACGTCCCTCCCGGAAGCAGGCCACGGCGTCGCGCAGGCGCTCGGGATCGTCTTCCTCCCGCATGAGACGGCCGATGTACTGCATCTGGCGGCGTCTCGCCTCGCGGGCCGTGATGCCGGCCAGATCCCGGAAGGCCTGGAGCAGGGCGGGGGCGAGACCCAGTTTCGCGAGCTCGCGCAGGGGGAGGGCGGCCAGATCGGCGCCCAGGTCCTGCAGGGCGGCGCTCCGGCGCTTGCGCTCGGAGCGGCTCACGCGCTCCGCGCCTTCTCCGCCTTCTCCGTCCGTTCTCAGATGCTCTTTTCCGCGCCGCATGTCTCCTCCCCGCCCCCGTGCAGAAGGCGCCCGGTTCTGTTCCCGGGTCCTTCCCGGGGCTTCCGGGAGAGGACTCTACATGGGGCCGCCGCCCCTTTCAAGAAGGCGCCTCTTCCAGCCGCCGGCTTTTGGGCGTACAAGAAAACCGAATTTTTCAGCGAGGTGACCCCGGTGCCCTTTGACAGTCCCGATCAGACAGCGTCGCTCCATGTGCTCGGCCGCAGCGGCTCCCCCGTGCCCCAGGGGCCCCCGTCCGCGGCCCTGCTGGAAGCCTTTCCCAACCGCTTCCCCGGGCGGGACTATGTCGTCAGCATCGTGTTTCCGGAGTTCACCTCCCTCTGTCCCGTCACGGGCCAGCCCGACTTCGGGACCATCGTCCTCGAGTACATCCCCCGGGAGCTCTGCGTGGAGTCCAAGAGCTGGAAGCTCTACATGTTCGCCTTCCGCAGCCACCACTCCTTCATGGAGACCATCACCAACACGGTTCTGAACGACGTCTGCTCCCTGCTCAGGCCCGCCTGGGCCAGAGTCAAGGGCCTCTTCGTGCCCCGGGGCGGCACGCGCATCTGCGTGCTGGCCGAGGAATACGCGGACGACCTTTCCCCGGAGCGTCTGGCCGCCGTCCGGCGGGCCGTCCTGGACTGGAAGGCCGAGCCGGATCCCCTGAAGGTCTAGCGTGGCCGCGCGCTGGCTCGCCCTCTGGCTCTGCCTGCTCGCCGGGCTCACGGCGCAGACCCTGCTGGATCTGCGTCTCGCCGGGGAGGAACTGGACCGTCAGACGCGGGCCCTCGCCCTCGCCGAAGCCGGGCTTCTGCGGACGATGATCGCGCTGAGCCTGCCGGAGGGCGAGGCGCCGGACGAGTTTTCGGCGAGATACCTGGTCCTCGCCTTTCTGTCGGAGAGGCGGGATCTGAGGGCCGCCGCGGTGTACGGGGCGGAGGGGCTTCTGGAAGCCCAGGAGCGCCTCGCCGACGGCAGCCTCGCGCCCCTGGCGAGGGTGCCCCTCGAAGAGAGCGGTCTTTCCGCCTCTCTGCCCCTGCCCGGGGGCGGGCGGGTCTGGGTCGCCCTGCCGCCCGGTCCCCAGGCGGAACGGCGGGCGGCCTTCGGCAGGGCTGCCTGCCGGCATCTCGCCTGCACGGCCGCGGGCACGGGGGCCGTCCTCTTCCTGCTCCTGCTCCTTTCTGAGAGGCGGAGCCGGAAGAAGGAAAGCTGAACGGCTTTGTCCGCGAAACCAGGAGGAAACAGCTATGGGCTTTTTCTCAAAGATACGGAAATTCTTCACAGGCTCCTCGGAGCCCGAGCCGCCCAAGCCCGAAAAGGCCCCGAAGCCTGAAGAGACGCGGGCGGAGCAGGCGCCTCCGGCGCCGGAGAAAACCCCCGCCGGAACCTCCCCGGCCGGGGAGGAGGGTCTCGCGCCGGAACTGCGCGACGAGCTCACCCGGAAGCTCCAGAGCGCCGAGTCCAGGCTCTCGGTCTGGCTGGACATCGTTCTGGAGGGCGTGGAGGAGGCGGGAAGCGACCTCAACGCCCGGATCCGCTTCCTGCTGCTGACCCTGGAGGCCCCGGCCGAAGAGGCCGACCGCTTCGTGACGGACTTCGCCGCCTGGCTCGAGCGCATGGAGTACCGGGCCCTGGACGAGTTCCGCTCGGAGCTCCAGTACCGTCTGGCCCTGGCCCTTGATCTGGAAGACGAGGAGGACGAGAGAAGCCGTCTCTTCCTCAAGCTCTCCCAGGGTCTTGCCAAGACCCGGGACAGCTTTGTCCGGCGCTTCGAGGGCCTGCTCTCGAGCCACGGGGAACTGGACGAGGACTTCTGGGAGGAACTGGAAGAGATCTTCATCACGGCGGATCTGGGAGTGGACGCGGCGCGGACCCTGACTGAGCGCCTGCGGGAGCGGGCGGCGGCCAAGAAGATCCGCAGCAGCGAGGGCGCGAGGGAGCTTCTGCGCACGGAAATCCGGACGCTCTTCGCCCGGCCCCGCCGCGTGGTGGGGGTGATTCCGCCCGAAGTGGTGCTCATGGCCGGGGTGAACGGCGCGGGCAAGACGACCACCATCGCCAAGCTCGCCTACCGCGACCGCATGCAGGGCAGAAAGGTCATGGTGGCGGCGGGCGACACCTTCCGGGCCGCGGCCATCGACCAGCTCCAGGTCTGGGCCGAGCGGGTGGGGGCGCTCTTCCACGCGAAGAAGCCGGGGTCCGATCCGGCCTCCGTGGCCTACGAGGCCGTGGAGCGGGCCATCCGGGAAGGCGTGGACGTTCTCTATGTGGATACGGCGGGCCGTCTGCAGACGAAGACCAATCTCATGGACGAGCTCGTGAAGATCAGAAGCGTCATCGCGAAGCGCCATCCGGGCGCCCCCCACCGCACGGTGCTCGTCCTCGACGCCACCACGGGCCAGAACGCCCTGTCCCAGGCGAAGCTCTTCCGGGAAGCCGCGGGGGTGGACGAGCTCATCCTCACCAAGCTGGACGGCACGGCCAAGGGGGGCGTGGCCATCGCCGTGGCCATGCAGTACCAGCTGCCCATCAGCTTCGTGGGGCTGGGGGAGAAGGTGGACGATCTGCGTCCCTTCAGCGGGGACGACTACGCCGACGCCCTGCTGAAAAGCTGAGACCGGAAATTTTTATCCGGAAAAGATCGGTCCGGCCGGGGGGAAGATCCCGGCCGGACTGTTTTTTCCCTCCGGGGCCGGGGAGAAGCGGGAAGTTTTTCCGCGGAAAATCCTTGACAGGGCGGGCCCGGAAGGCTAGAAGACCCCTTGCCCCTGATTCAGGGGACTCCCTGTACGGCAGGGAAGGGCGGAAGACCGTTTCCGCCCTGCAGTACCGGCAGGCCGCGAGGCCGGCCGGTTTGACAAGTGCAGGCGTTGCCAAATGCCGACTTGATCGAGCCGTACCAGCCCACCCACGGATCCCGCGCCGCCAGGCGCGCCCGGGGCTGTAAAGGTTTTGGGGGATACTGCCCCCGTTTGGTAACCCTGCGGGACCCGCCTGCGGTGCCTTTCTGCATCGCCCGGGCGCGGAGAACGCCGGGAGCGTCACGAGAAGAGTGGATGCCTGGCGCGTTCTCACGCCCGCCATGGCGCTTCCCCTTCAGAAAGACACCGAGCGCCGCCGGGCGCAGCTCCCCGAAAGTTCGTTCCCTCTGGGTCAGGCCAGCAAGGGCCTTTTCGCGTACGGCCCGAGCCGCGAGAAACCCGCGTCTCCCCACTGACACGGGCGATTTTTCATGGAGCAGGTATTACAATGACGACAGTAAGCAGCGAATGCATCCGTATCAAGCTCAAGGCCTACGATTTTCGCATCCTGGACAAGGCCGTGGCGGAAATCGTGGACACTGCGCGGAATACCGGTGCCGGAGTGGCCGGGCCCATCCCCCTGCCTACCCGAATTCATAAATTCACCATTCAGCGTTCCGTGCACGTGGACAAGAAATCCCGCGAGCAGTTCGAGCTGCGCGTGCACAAGAGGCTCATGGATATCCTCGAGCCCACGCAGCAGACCGTGGACGCTCTGGGCAAGCTTTCCCTGCCCGCCGGCGTCGACGTTGAAATCAAAATCTAGTGAGAGGCAATCATGGCTGAAAAACTCGGAATTCTTGGCCGCAAGCTGGGCATGACCCGCGTCTTCGCCGACGACGGGTCCGCCGTGCCCGTGACGGTCATTCAGGCCGGTCCCTGCCCCATCACTCAGGTGAAGACCACGGAAACGGACGGCTACAACGCTCTGCAGATTGCCTTCGTGGAAGCCAAGGCCAAGCATGTGGGCAAGGCCATGCAGGGGCATTTCGCCAAGGCCGGCACGGGCCTCTACCGCACCCTGCGGGAAGTCCGCCTGGAAAACGCTCCCGAGCAGAAGGCCGGCGAGGCCCTCACCGTCGAGCTCTTCGCCGCGGGTGACGTCGTCAAGGTGACAGGCAGAAGCATCGGCAAGGGCTACCAGGGCCGCATGCGCCGCTGGAACTTCGGCGGCTGCAAGGACACCCACGGCGACGAAAAGGTCCACCGCAACAACGGCTCCATCGGCAACAACACCTTCCCCGGTCACGTCATCAAGGGCCGGAAGATGGCCGGCCACTGGGGCAACGAAACGGTGACCCAGCCCAGCGCCCTCGTGGTGGCTGTCCGCCCCGAGGACAACGTGATTCTCGTCAGGGGCGCCGTGCCCGGACCCAGGAACGGCCTTGTGTTCGTTCGCAAGCAGTAACAGGTGGAAAAAATGCCTACCATTACAGTATACAATCAGGAAAAACAGGAAGTCGGCAGCGTGGAGCTCTCCGCCGAGGTCTTCGGCGTGACCCCCCGCCCCGAAATCCTGAACCTGGTGGTGCGCGCCCAGCTGGCCGCCAGACGCGCCGGGACCCACATGGCCAAAACCCGCGCCCTTGTGTCCGGCGGCGGCGTGAAGCCCTGGAAGCAGAAAGGTTCCGGCCGCGCCCGCGCCGGCTCCCGCCGCTCTCCCGTGTGGCGCGGCGGCGCCGTCATCTTCGGGCCCCAGCCCCGTGACTATTCCTTCAAGGTGAACGCCAAGGTCCGCGCCCTCGCCATGCGCATGGCTCTTTCCGCCCGCGCTCAGTCCGAGGATCTGCTGGTGGTGCGCGGCATCGAGCTGCCCGAAGCGAAGACGAAGCATTTCGCCAAGGTGGCCAGGGATCTGGGACTGGACGGCGCCCTGGTGGTGGCCGCTTCCCTGTCCGAGACCCTGGAGCGCAGCGCACGCAACCTGCCCGGCGTCACCCTCACCACGCCGGACCGTCTGAGCGTCTACGAGATCCTCAGAAACAGACAGCTGGTCCTGCTCGAGGACGCCGTGGCGCCGGTGGAAGCCCGGTTTGTGAGCAAGGGGGAATAACATGGAACTGACGAAAGTCCTTCTCAGGCCCCTGGTGACCGAAAAAAGCACCGAACTGCGCGAACAGGCTCCCGGCCGGGTGGCCTTTCTGGTCCATCCCGACGCGAACAAGCTGGAAATCCGGCGCGCCGTGGAAACCGTCTTCAATGTGACGGTGCTCAAGGTGAATGTGGTCCGCTCCAGGCCCCGCGACTTTCTGCGCCAGGGCCGCCGCCTCGTCCATGAAAACGGCTGCAAGAAAGCCTATGTGACGCTGGCGCCCGACAACAAGATTGAATACTTCGAGGGAGCCTAAGTCATGGCAGTCCGCAAACTGAATCCCACTTCAGCCGGCCGCCGCTTCCAGACGGTTTCCGACTTCAAGGAAATCACCCGCTCGACGCCGGAGAAATCCCTGACCCAGGGTCTGCCCCGGAAGGCCGGCCGCAACAACCTCGGCCGCGTCACGAGCCGGCGCCGCGGCGGCGGCGTGAAGCGCCTGTACCGCATCATTGATTTCAAGCGCGAGAAACGTGACATCGAAGCCACGGTTTCGCACATTGAATACGATCCCAACCGCACGGCGCGCATCGCCCTGCTCACCTACGCAGACGGCGAAAAGCGCTACATCCTCGCTCCTGTCGACCTGAAGCAGGGCGACAAGGTCCTCGCCGGCGACAAGGCCGACATCAAGCCCGGCAACGCCATGGCCATGGGCCGCATCCCCGTGGGCACCGTGGTGCACAACATCGAGCTCTACCCGGGCCGCGGCGGCCAGCTCTGCCGCGCCGCCGGCACCTACGCCCAGCTCGTGGCCAAGGAAAGCAAGTACGCCCTGCTGCGCCTGCCCTCGGGCGAGGTGCGCAAGGTCCTCGCCACCTGCACCGCCACCGTGGGCCAGGTGGGCAACATCTCCCACGAGAATGTGTCCCTCGGCAAGGCCGGCCGCAACCGCTGGCTGAACCGCCGTCCCAAGGTCCGCGGCGTGGCCATGAACCCCATCGACCATCCTCTGGGCGGCGGCGAAGGCAGAAGCTCCGGCGGCCGTCATCCCGTGTCCCCCTGGGGCATTCCGGCCAAGGGCTACAAGACCCGCGACCGCAACAAGCCTTCCGGCCGCCTCATCGTCAAGGCCCGCGGCAAGAAGTAGGAGTGAGACATGCCTAGATCTCTCAAGAAAGGGCCGTTCATCGACGGTCATCTCATGGCCAAGGTGGAGGCCGCCCAGGCGAACAACGACCGCCGCGTGGTCAAGACCTGGTCCCGCCGCTCCATGATTCTGCCCGAAATGGTCGGCATGACCTTCGCCGTGCACAACGGCAAGAAGTTCGTGCCCGTCTTCGTGACGGAAAACATGGTCGGCCACAAGCTCGGCGAATTTTCCCCCACCCGCACCTTCCACGGCCACACCGCCGAGAAGAAGGCCGCGTCCAGATAAGGAGAGAAAGTCATGGAAGCGAAAGCCATCGCGAAATTCCAGCGCGTCTCTCCCCGGAAAACCCGCCTGGTTGCCCGCAACGTGGTGGGCATGGGCGTGGAGGACGCTCTGAACGTCCTGCGCTTCACCCCCAACAAGCCGGCCGGCGTCCTCTACGGCGTGGTCAGGAGCGCCCTGGCCAACGCCTCGGAACTCTCCGTCAATGTGGACACCATGGTCGTGAAGGAAGTGCTCGTCAACGAAGGCCCGACCTGGAAGCGCTTCATGCCCCGCGCCC
The DNA here is from genome assembly GCA_964522365.1 of uncultured Desulfovibrio sp. Taxonomy (GTDB): domain Bacteria; phylum Desulfobacterota; class Desulfovibrionia; order Desulfovibrionales; family Desulfovibrionaceae; genus Desulfovibrio. Next base: position 10,879 of record CAZFTQ010000017.1, read on the forward strand.
AGGGCCGCGCCACCCGCGTGCGCAAGCGCACGAGCCACATTACCGTCATTCTCGCCGAGGAGCAGGAATAGCATGGGTCAGAAAGTTCATCCCTATGGCATCCGCGTGGGCTACAACAAGAGCTGGCTCTCCCGCTGGTTCTCAGCCAAGAACTATCCTGCCTACGTCCTGGAAGACAGCAAAATCCGCACGTTCGTCAAGAAAAGCAATACCAGCGATGCCGGCATAGCCCGCATCGAGATTGAAAGAGCCGGCGGCAAGGTGCGCCTCATCATCTCCACCTCCCGTCCCGGCGTCGTCATCGGCCGCAAGGGCGTGGAGATCGAAAAGCTCCGCGCCAGCCTGCGCAGGGAGTTCGGCCGCGAGTTCTCCATCGAGGTCAGCGAAATCCGCCGTCCCGAGGTGGAGGCCCAGCTGGTGGCCGAAAGCATCGCCCAGCAGCTCGAGCGCCGCGTGGCCTTCCGCCGCGCCATGAAGCAGACCGTGACCCGCGCCCGCAAGTTCGGCGGCGAAGGCATCAAGGTCTCCTGCGCCGGCCGCCTGGCCGGAGCCGAAATCGCCCGCAGCGAATGGTACCGCGACGGCCGCGTGCCGCTGCAGACCCTGCGCGCCGACATCGACTACGGCTTCGCCGAAGCCCGGACCACCTACGGCATCATCGGCGTGAAGGTCTGGATCTACAAGGGAGAAATCCTCGACAGAGAGGGAGAACAGCATGTTAGCGCCCAAAAAGGTTAAGTACCGCAAATGGCAGAAAGGCCGTCTCCGCGGCCTGGCGTACCGCGGGTCCTCTCTCGCGTTCGGCGATGTCGGCCTGAAGACCACCACGCACGGCCAGATTTCCAGCCAGCAGATTGAAGCCGCCCGTATCGCCATGATGCGGCACATCCGCCGCGGCGGCAAAGTCTGGATCCGCATCTTCCCCGACCGTCCGGTCACGGCGAAGCCCCTGGAAACCCGTCAGGGCTCCGGCAAGGGCGCGCCCGTGGGCTGGTGCGCTCCGGTGAAGCCCGGCCGCATTCTCTACGAAGTGAAGGGCGTCCCGCTGGATCTCGCCCGGCAGGCCCTGACGCTGGCGGCCCACAAGCTGCCCGTCAAGACCGTCATCGTGACGAGGGAGGGATTCTAGAATGGCTGACAAGAAGAAAGCCGCGGTCCGCGAAAGCGCGGCGGAACTGCGCGCTCTTTCGGCGGCCGAACTGACCGCAAAGCTGGCTGACACGCGCACGGAGCTTCTGCACGCACGCTTCAAGCATGCCACTGCGCAGCTCGAGAAGGTCAGCGAACTCAAAGCCATGCGCAGACAGGTGGCGCGCATCAGCACCATCCTCAGAGAAAAGGCAAGCGAGGAAATCAATGCAGGCTCTTGATCATCTGAAGGGCAGGACCCTGACCGGCATTGTCGTCAGTGACAAGAACGACAAGACCATTGTCGTGCGCGTCGAAACACTGGTCAAGCATCCGCTGCTCAAGAAATACATCCGGCGCCGCAAGAAGTTTACGGCTCACGATCCCATGAACGAATGCGGCATCGGCGACAAAGTGAAAATCGTGGAGTACAGAAGGCTGTCGCACAACAAGCGCTGGCATCTGGTCTCCATCCTTGAAAAGGCTGTGTAGGGTGAGACTATGATTCAGGGAGAAACCACACTTCAGGTAGCCGACAATTCGGGTGCCAAAAAGGTCGCCTGCATCAAGGTCATCGGCGGATCCCACCGCCGCTATGCCACGGTCGGCGACATCATCATCGTGTCCGTGAAGGAAGCCATCCCGCACAGCAAGGTCAAGAAAGGCGATGTCATGCGCGCGGTCATCGTGCGCACGGCCAAGGAACTCCGCCGTCCCGATGGCAGCTACATCAAGTTTGACGGCAACGCCGCCGTGCTTCTGGGCGCCAACGGCGAGCCCGTGGGCACCCGCATCTTCGGGCCCGTGGCCCGCGAGCTTCGCGCAGCCAACTTCATGAAGATCATTTCTCTTGCCCCCGAAGTGCTGTAAGGAGTCCCAGAAATGACGAATGTTCGTATCCACAAGGGCGACAAGGTCATGATCATCGCCGGCAAGGACACCGGCAAGATTGGCAAGGTCCTCAAGGTCATCCGCAAGCACGACCGCGTGCTGGTGGAGAAGGCCAATGAGGCCAAGAGGCACATGCGCGCCAACCCGTACACGCGTACGCCCGGCGGCATCGTCGACAAGGCCATGCCCGTGCACATCTCCAATGTCATGATTGTCTGCTCCGCCTGCGGCGAGCCCGCCCGCGTGGGCTACCGCTACATCGAGGCGGACGGCAAGCAGAAAAAAGTGCGCTTCTGCAAGAAGTGCAACGAAGTCATGGAATAAGGGGTAGCTATGACCCGCCTTGAAAAAATATACAAGGAAAAGGTGGTGCCGGCCCTGCAGAAGGAGTTCAATTACAAGTCTCCCATGCAGCTGCCCGGGATCACCAAAATTTCCCTCAACATCGGCCTCGGCGCCGCCACCCAGAACAACAATCTCATGGAAGAGTCCGTGGCCGAGCTGACGGCCATCGCCGGCCAGAAGGCCGTCGTGACCCGCGCCCGCAAGTCCATCGCCAACTTCAAGCTCCGTGAAGGCATGCCCATCGGCGTGCGCGTGACCCTGCGCAAGGACCTCATGTGGGACTTCCTGGACAAGTTCATGAACTTCGCCCTGCCCCGCGTGCGCGACTTCCGCGGCATCGTGGACCGCGGCTTCGACGGGCGCGGCAACTTCACCCTGGGCATCAAGGAACACACCATCTTCCCGGAAATGGAAGCTGACCGTGTGGAAAACCCCAAGGGCATGAACATCACCATCGTGACCACGGCCAAGACCGACCGCGAGGGCAAGATGCTCCTTGACCAGCTCGGCATGCCGTTCCGCAAGTAAGAGGTTCCCATGGCTCGTCTCGCTCTCAAGATAAAGGCCACGCGCAAGCCCAAATTCAGCACCCGCGAGTACAACCGCTGCCCCATCTGCGGCCGTCCCCGCGCGTTCCTGCGCCAGTTCGGCATCTGCCGCATCTGCTTCAGGAACATGGCTCTGCGCGGCGAACTGCCCGGCGTGCGCAAATCCAGCTGGTAACCCGGCCGGGAGACAGCGTCTTTCGGATCTGTCGCAGCATCCCCATGGCCCGCCCGCGGGCCATGAGGCTTGCCGCGGCAGCGTCTTTTTGCTATAGGCGTCCGATCAGCCCACGGCATGGCGCGGACGCATGGGCGTCCGCTCCGATTTCAGCTCTTTTCAGGAGTTTTTCATGGTCACAGATCCTATTGCGGACATGCTGACGCGTATCCGCAACGCACATTTGGCCCTCCACAAGGAAGTGAATGTGCCGCGCTCGAAGATGAAAGCGTCACTGGCCAACATCCTCAAGCAGGAAGGGTACGTCGATGACGTGTCCATCGAAGACAGCGGCATCAGAATCACCCTCAAGTATCAGAACGGCAAGCCGGCCATCACCGGTCTGCGCCGCGTCTCCACCCCCGGCCGCCGCGTCTATGTGGGCGCCGGCGAGATCCCGCGCGTGCAGAACGGCCTCGGCATCTGCATTCTGACCACCTCCTCCGGCGTCCTGGACGGCGACACCGCCCGGGAAAAGCGGGTCGGCGGCGAACTTCTCTGTGAGATCTGGTAGGCAGGTGCGCTATGTCACGAATCGGTAAAATGCCCGTCACAGTGCCTGCCGGCGTGGACGTCGTCATCGGCGAAGAGTCCATCCAGGTGAAAGGCCCCAAGGGGCAGGTCGCCACGCCCGTCTGCTCCCTGCTCAATTATGAAATGAAGGACGGTCACATCCTTCTGACCCGCAAGGACGAGAGCCGCGAATCCAACGCGCAGCACGGCCTGCGCCGGACCCTGCTCAACAACTGCATCGTGGGCGTGACCCAGGGCTTCACCAAGGCGCTGGAAGTGGTCGGCATCGGCTACCGCGTCAGCGTCAAGGGCCCGGTCATCGAACTGCAGGTCGGCTACTCCCACCCCGTGCTCATCGACGTGCCCGACGGCATCAGCGCCGTCGTCGAGGGCAATGTTCTCAAGCTGTCCGGAGCCGACAAGGAACAGGTCGGCGAGTTCGCCGCCCGCATCCGCCGCGTCCGCGCCCCCGAACCCTACAAGGGCAAGGGCATAAAGTACTCGACCGAGACCATCCGCCGCAAGGTGGGCAAGTCCGGCGGCAAGAAGTAGGGAGGGGCGAAAAATGGCTATCAGCAAGAATCAGGCGCGACTCAGCCGCAAGATCCGGATCCGCCGCAAGGTCAGCGGAACGGCGGAACGTCCCCGTCTCGTCGTGTTCCGCAGCAACGGGCACATCTACGCCCAGGTGGTCAACGACGAGAGCGGCGTCACCCTCGTGAGCGCCTCCACCCTCGTTCTGTCCCGCACCCAGGAAGGCCTCCACGGCAACAGGGAAGGCGCGGCCGTCGTGGGCCGCGAGATCGCCCGCCTGGCCAGAGAGAAAGACATCACCCGGGTGGTCTTCGACAGAAACGGCTACCTGTACCACGGCCGCGTGAAGGCCGTGGCCGACGGCGCCCGCGAAGGCGGACTGGAGTTCTGATATGCGAGAGAAAGTTGAAGCTCCCGTCAATGAACTGGGAGAAATCGAGAAGGTCGTGTCGCTGAACCGCGTGGCCAAGGTCGTCAAGGGCGGCCGCCGCTTCAGCTTCTCCGCCCTGGTGGTGGTGGGCGACGGCAAGGGCCATGTGGGCTTCGGTCTCGGCAAGGCCCAGGAAGTGCCCGAGGCCCTGCGCAAGGCCACCGAGCGCGCCCGCAAGAACCGGGTCTACATTCCCCTGCTTGACGGCACCCTGCCCTACGAAGTGCTCGGCCGCTACGGCGCGGGCCGCGTCCTCCTGAAGCCCGCCTCCGCCGGTACCGGCATCATCGCCGGCGGCGCCGTGCGCGCCGTCATGGAAGCCGTGGGCGTCCACGACGTGCTCTCCAAGGCCATCGGCACCAACAACCCGCACAACGTCCTTCGCGCCACCATGGAGGGCCTGCGCTCTCTGCGCAGCGCTGAAGAGATTTCCGCTCTGCGCGGCAAGCAGCTGGAAGCTCCGAGGAAGTAGGTTATGGCAGAACAGATCACCATCAAGCTTGTCCGCTCCCGCGCGGGTTGCACCCCGGCCCAGCGCAAATGCCTGGACGCCCTCGGCCTCAGACGCCGGGAAGTGCCCAGACAGATTTCGGACACTCCTGCCGTGCGCGGCATCATCCGCAAAGTTCCGCACCTTGTGGTCATCGTCAAGTGACCTGGCCGTTCTAAGGAGTCATTCATGCATCTGCATTCACTCTATCCCTTCCCCGAGGAGCGCAAAACCCGCCGCCGTGTCGGCCGCGGCGCCGCGTCCGGCCTCGGCGGAACATCCGGCAAGGGTCACAAGGGCCAGAACGCCCGCGCCGGCGGCGGCGTCCGCCCCGGCTTTGAGGGCGGTCAGATGCCCCTGCAGCGCCGCCTGCCCAAACACGGCTTCAAGAACGCCCCCTTCAAGGTGACCTACAGCGTCGTCAATGTGGGCGACCTGCTCAAGCGCTTTGAAGGCGCCGAAAGCATCTCCCTGGAACAGATCTACGAGAGCGGCCTGGTCAAGTCCGGCATGCCCGTCAAGATTCTGGGCGAGGGCGAGGTCAAGGCGGCGGTGACGGTGGAAGCCCACCGCTTCTCCGCCTCGGCGGCCGAGAAGATCGCGCAGGCCGGGGGCAAGGCGACCGCCCTGGAACAGGGAGACGCCGAGTAGGCTGAAGCTCCAGGTGAGCCTCCCCTCCACTTCGTCTGCTCCGCGCCTTTGCCCGGCTCCGAACCGGGCAAAGGCGCTTGTTTAGATCCTCCTGGCAGGAATCTGGCCGGGACGAAAGGGTGATTCATGCCACAACCCCCTCAGAAACTCACCCCCGGACAGGCCGGGCTGGCCAAGCGCCTGGGCTGGACGCTCTTCCTCCTCTGCTGCTACCGCGTGGGCGTGCACGTACCCGTTCCGGGCGTGGACGCGCAGGCCATTTCCCAGTTCTTCCAGCAGATGAGCGGGACCATCTTCGCCCTCTTTGACATCTTCTCCGGCGGCGGTCTGTCCAACGTTTCCATCTTCGCCCTGGGCGTCATGCCCTACATCTCCGCGTCCATCATCATGCAGCTGCTGCAGGTGGTGAGCCCCGAGGTCAAGCGCCTCTACAAGGAGGAAGGCCAGGCGGGCCGGCGGAAGATAACCCAGTACACCCGTTATCTGACGGTGCTCATCACCCTGGTGCAGGGCCTCGGCATCGCCGTGGGCCTGGAGCGCATGACGAGCCCCACGGGTCTGCCCGTGGTGCTGCATCCCGGCATGAGCTTCCTCCTCGTGACCACGCTCACCTTCTGCGCGGGCTCCATCCTCATCATGTGGCTGGGCGAGCAGATCACCGACAAGGGCGTGGGCAACGGCATCTCGCTCATCATCTTCTGCGGCATCGTCGTGGGCATCCCCCGCGGCATCATCCAGTCCATCGAGCTCATCCGCACGGGCGACATCTCCATCTTCCTGGCGCTCTGCATCCTGGTCCTCATGGCGGTGGTCATCGTCTTCATCGTCTTCGTGGAGCGGGCCCAGCGCCGCATTCCCATTTCCTACGCCAAGCGCCAGATGGGCCGCAGAATGTTCGGCGGCCAGAACACGCACCTGCCGCTGCGCCTCAACACCGCCGGCGTCATTCCGCCCATCTTCGCCTCCTCGCTGCTGCTCTTCCCGGCCACCGTCGGCCAGTTCTCGCAGAACGAGTATGTCAAGCAGATCACCGACTTCTTCGCCCCCATGGGCGTGGTCTACAATGTCTGCTACGTCGTGCTCATCTTCTTCTTCTGCTACTTCTACACGGCCATCATCTTCGATCCCAAGGACATGGCCGAGAACCTGAAGAAGAACGGCGGCTTCGTTCCCGGTCTGCGTCCCGGCGAGAAAACCCAGGCCTACATAGACATGGTGCTCTCCCGCCTGACCTTCTCCGGCGGCATCTACATCGCCGGCGTCTCCCTGCTCCCCATGCTCCTCATCGCGCAGTTCAATGTGCCCTTCTATTTCGGCGGCACCAGTCTGCTCATCCTGGTGGGCGTGGCCATGGACTTCATGAACCAGGTGGAATCGCACCTGATTTCGAGCCAGTACGCCGGACTCATGGAAAAGGCCAGAAAAACGGGGCGGCTCCGCTAGAGGCATCGGGCCATGAAGAAACACCAGGGTGTCTTCATCAAGAACGCGCGGGAACTTGAAAACCTGCGCGAAGCCAACCGGATCACGGCCAACATCCTGGATGCCATGGGCGACGAAGTGCGCCCCGGCATCGCCACCATTGTTCTGGACGATCTCGCCAGACGCCTCTGCGCCGAATACAGGGTGAAGCCGGCCTTCCTGGGCTACGCCGGCTTCCCCTTCGCCATCTGCTGCTCCGTCAACGAGGTGGTGGTGCACGGTTTCCCCTCCGCCGAGAGGATTCTGCAGGAAGGGGACATCGTGAGCATCGACTTCGGCGTGGAGTACGGCGGCATGACCGGAGACTCGGCCCGCACCTTCCCGGTGGGGCGGATTTCCGAGATCGCCGACCGGCTGCTCTGCGTCACCGAAAACGCCCTTTTCGAAGGCATCCGGGCGGCCCAGCCCGGCCGGGACGTGCACGATGTGGGCCGGGCGGTCCAGACCTTCGTGGAAGCCCGCGGTTTCGGCGTGGTCCGCCGCTATGTGGGCCACGGCGTGGGCGCGAGCATGCACGAGAAGCCGGAGGTGCCCAACTTCGACCCCGGGATCCGGGGCATCACCCTCCAGCACGGCATGGCCATCGCCATCGAGCCCATGGTGACGGAAGGCGCCTACGAAGTGGACATCCTTCCGGACAGATGGACCGCCGTGACCAGGGACCGGCGCCTCGCCGCCCACTTCGAGCACAGCGTGGCCATCACGTCCCGCGGACCTCAGATCCTGAGCATGGGCGACCGGGGGCTCGTGCGCTACCGGCCCCAGTACCCCGAAAGCGCCCGCTGAGGCGGATCTTCTCCAGATTTGACAGAATCCGGAGAAACCGCTAGAAATATTGGCTCACATTGTCGGACGGGCCGTGGCTGGCCCCCATCATTTCCTCTTGGCCCGTCCGCGGTGCGCAGCCTTTTCAAGGGCACGGGATGATGCTGATCCCGCGCCCTGCGTCCTGTCCGGGCAACTCACCCGGCGGACCGTTTCACACTGGCAGGAGAGACTCTATTTTCTCTTTGATAGGGAGCACATACAGATGAAAGTCAGACCTTCCGTCAAGAAGATTTGCCCCAAGTGCAAGGTTATCCGGCGCAAGGGCGTTCTTCGGGTTATCTGCGAAAACCCCAGGCATAAACAGCGTCAGGGCTAGCTGGAGGACAGACAGTGGCTAGAATTGCAGGCGTGGAGCTTCCCCGCAACAAGCGCGTGGACATCGCTCTGACCTATATCTACGGCATCGGCCGGACGACCGCCCTCCAGATCTGCGACACCGTGGGCATCGACTGGAAACGCAACATCGACGACCTCCGGGCCGACGAAGTCAACGAGATCCGCAAGGAGCTGGAAAGCAACCACAAGGTGGAGGGCGACCTGCGCCGCGAAGTGAGCACCAGCATCAAGCGGCTCATGGACATCGGCTGCTACCGCGGTCTGCGTCACCGCCGCGGCCTGCCCGTGCACGGCCAGCGGACGCACACCAACGCCCGTACCCGCAAGGGTCCGCGCCGCGGTCTGGTTGGCAAGAAGAAATAAACAGGGCGCTGCACCCCGGGTGAGCGGGCGATTGGCAGGACCGGAAAGTCAGGCTTTGCGGCTGAAGCGGACTTTGCCGGCGGCTGACCCCGGGCGCAGGCCGGACTGAAGAAATTTCACTGGAGAAAAGATGGCCAGAGTATCCAAGGTCACCCGCAAGAAGGAACGCAAGAACATCTCCGTGGGCCTCGTCCACATCGATGCGACCTTCAACAATACCATCATCACCTTCACCGACACGCACGGCAACGCCGTGAGCTGGGCCTCCGCCGGTCAGGCGGGCTTCAAGGGCTCCCGCAAATCCACGCCCTTCGCCGCTCAGGTGGCCGCCGAAGCCGCGGCCCGCAAGGCGCAGGACAACGGCATGCGCACCGTGGGCATCTATGTCAAGGGACCGGGTTCCGGCCGTGAGCAGGCCATGCGCGCCGTGGCCAACGCCGGACTGCGGGTGGCTTTCATCCGCGACATCACACCCATTCCTCACAACGGCTGTCGTCCGCCCAAGCGCCGCCGCGTCTAGGCACCGGAAGGAAGAAAATTCATGGCTAGATATACTGAAGCCAAATGCCGCATCTGCCGTCGGGAAGGGGCCAAGCTTTTTCTGAAAGGCGACCGCTGCTTCTCGCCCAAATGCGCCATGGACCGCCCCGCCCGCGCCGTCGCCCCCGGACAGCACGGCCGCGCCCGCAAGAAGGTCAGCGAATACGCCGTCCAGCTCCGCGAGAAGCAGAAGACCCGCCGCAGCTACGGCCTGCTGGAGCGTCAGTTCCATACCTATTTCACCAAGGCTGACCGCCAGAAGGGCGTCACCGGCACCAACCTGCTGGTCATGCTGGAAAGCCGTCTGGACAATGTGGTCTACCGCCTGGGCTTCGCCAATTCCCGCAACCAGGCCCGCCAGTTCGTCCGCCACGGCCTGTTCACCCTCAACGGGCGCAAGGTCAACATCCCCTCTCTGCTTGTCAAGGTCGGCGACACCATCGAAGTTCCTGAAAAGAATCGCAACGTCAAGCCCATCGTCGAAGCCTCCGAGACCATCGGCCGCCGCGGCACTCCCGCCTGGCTCGAAGCCGACTACGGCGCCTTCAAGGGCACGGTCAAGGCCCTGCCGCAGCGCGACGACATCCGCACGGACGTGAACGAACAGCTGATCGTCGAACTCTACAGCAAGTAGTCCGGAGGAAGAATGCTTATCAAACAGGGCGATCGTCTCATCAATGCCCGGAACTGGTCGGAGCTCGTCAAGCCTCCGCAGCTGGTCCGCGACGAAGAAGAGTCGGACGACATGCATGGCCGGTTCACCTGCGAGCCTCTGGAGCGCGGGTTCGGAACGACCATTGGAAACGCCCTGCGGCGTGTCCTGCTCTCCTCGCTTCAGGGCGCGGCCTTCGTCTCCGTGAAAATTGAAGGGGTCCAGCACGAATTTACCACCATCCGCGGCGTGCTTGAGGACATCACCGATGTCATTCTCAATCTCAAGCAGGTCCGCATGGCCATGGATACGGACGTCCCCCAGAAGCTCAGCCTGCATGCCGACAGAAAGGGCGAGGTGACCGCCGGTCAGATCAGGACGAACCAGCATGTGCTGGTGCTCAATCCCGACCTGCACATCGCCACCCTCACCGAGGACGTTCCTCTGGAGATGGAACTCGAGGTCCGCATGGGCAAGGGCTATGTGCCCCACGACATGCACGAGGGCCTGGAAGAAGAAATCGGCATCATCGCCCTGGACTCCAGCTTCTCCCCCATCCGCCGGGTGAGCTATACCATTGAGCAGGCCCGCGTCGGCCAGATGACCAACTACGATCGTCTCATCCTCGAGGTCTGGACCGACGGGTCCGTCCGGCCCGAGGACGCCATCGCCTACGCGGCCAAAATCATCAAGGACCAGATGACGGTCTTCATCAATTTCGATGAAGGCGCCGGGGGCGAATTCGGCCCCGGCCTCGCCGGAGTGAGCGACATGGACGAGCACCTGTTCATGTCCATCGACGAGCTTGAGCTCTCCGTCCGCGCCACCAACTGCCTGCGCTCCGCCAACATCTCCCTGGTGGGCGAGCTTGTGCAGCGCACGGAAAACGACATGCTCAAGACCAAGAACTTCGGCCGCAAGTCCCTTGACGAAATCAAGAACGTCCTGCTCAACATGGGCCTTGATTTCGGCCTGAAGATCGACAATTTCGACAAAAAATACCAGGAATGGAAGAAACAGAAGGAAGAGCAAAATGAGGCATAGCAATTCCGGCCGCAAACTTTCGCGGACGCCCTCGCACCGCCGGGCGCTTCTGCGGAATCTGGCAAAAGCGCTCATCACTCACGGCAGAATCACGACCACGGAACTGAAGGCCAAGGAATTGCGCCGCGTCGTCGAGCCCCTCGTGACCCTGGCCAAGGCCAACACCGTGGCGGCCCGCCGTCAGGCCTACCGCGTGCTCAACGACCTGAAGCTCGTCAAGCGCCTCTTTGACGTCATCGGTCCCGCGTTCGCCGGCGTGCCGGGCGGCTACACCCGCGTGCTCAAGCTGGCCATGCCCCGCAAGGGCGACAACGCCCCCATGGCCTGCATCGAATTCGTCCGGCACGGAACGGCTCCCGCCGCAGCCCCTGCCGCCCCCGCAGCCCCCGCCGCCGAGCCCAAAGCGTAATCCGCTTTTCTTCTCGGCCATCGGAAAAAAATTCAGCAAAGGGAAGGATTGGCTTTCAATCCTTCCTTTTTTTATCCCGGGGTCAGCCGCCCGCCCGCGGGCCGTCCGGCCCTGGAGTCCGCCTCTGCCGCCTTGAGTCTTTCGGAAAAGAGAGATAAAAGAGCGGTTCTGACAATGCGAAAGTGGCGGAACTGGTAGACGCACTGGACTTAGAATCCAGCGCCTTTGTGCGCGGGGGTTCAAATCCCCCCTTTCGCACCAGTCTGAAAAGAAGGAGTCTCCCGTGAAATATACCTCGGAACAGCTCTCCGCCTGCCTGACCAGAGTGACGGTCAGCGTGGAGGCTGAAGAAGTGAACGCGGCCATCACCGCGGCCCTCACCCTGCAGCAGAAAGGCCTCTCCCTGGCGGGTTTCCGCAAGGGCCACGTCCCCCTGGGCATCATCGAGAAACGCTTCGGCGCCCAGATCTACGCCGACGCCTCCCAGGATCTCGTCAATGTCCATGTGAACCAGATTCTGAGCGAGCTCAACCTGGAGCCCGTCACCCCGCTCAATGTGCAGCCCGATCCCCTGCTCTTCCGGAAGGGCGAGTCCGCCGAGTACACCGTCAGCTTCGAGCATCTGCCGGAAGTGACCATTCCCGACTACGAAGGTCTGGAAGTGGAGCAGACCGAGCCCGCGGCGCCCCCGGAAAAGGTGGTTGAGGATCTTCTCAGCCGCATGCGCAATGACTATGTGAAATACCTGCCCATAAACGGCGAAGGTCCCGCGAAGGACGGCCAGTACGCCAATGTGGACCTGGACGTTCTCGAGAACGGCAAGGTGATCCAGAAGGCGCAGGGCAGCGAGTACGAAGTGGGGCAGCAGGGCGCCATGGCCGAGCTCGACGATCTCATCAGGACCCTCAAGGTGGGCGAGACCGGCGAGAAGGCCGTGCACTTCCCCGATGATTTCTTCAATCCGAGCCTCAAGGGCAAGGACGCCGTCCTCCGGGTGCATATCCACTCCATCAAGAACCGCGTGCTGCCCACGGACGAAGAGCTGCTCAGGGAGAAGAACAAGGAGAGCATGGAGGATCTGCGCAGGGAATGCGTGGACTCCTACCAGGCCAACCTGAAGACCCTCTACCGCGGCAAGGCCCAGAACACCCTGCTCCAGAAACTCCTCAAGATGACGGAGTTCGAGCTGCCCCCGAGCCTGGTGGAAACCGAACTGAAGTCCTACATCGAGCGCGAACGCATGCGCGCCCAGCGCGCCGGCAAGGCCCTCACCGAGGAGCAGGAAGCCGACATCCGCGCGAAGAACATGGACAAGGCCATCGAGTCCGTGCGCTCCCATGTCTTCCTGCTGGCCGTGGCCAGAAAGGAAGGCCTGAACGCCGACGAGCGCGAGATCGAAAGCCGCATCACCTACCAGGCCATGAGCATGGGGACCAATCCCCAGGAACTCTACAACTACTACCGCGAGTCCGGCCATCTCTTCGCCGTGCGCGACATGATCCGCACGGACAAGGCCGCCCAGGCCCTCTACGCCAAGGCCAAGGTCGTTCTCGTGCCCGAAAAGGAGCCCGAGCCCGCCGCCCAGGCCCCTGAAGCCGGCGCCCAGGCTCCCGAAGCCGCCGCGCAGGCCCCTGAAACCCCGGCCCAGGCCCCCGAAGCTCCCGCTTCCGAGGCCGGACAGGCCGACTGAGACGCTCAAAGGGCGGAGGTCGAACTGCGCTTCCCTCTGCCTCTCTTCCGAGGGAAGGAAGCGGCCTGGAGCCGGAGGCTTCCTTCCCTCACTTTTTTTGTGTGACGGACACTGTCCAGCAGCCTGTCACGAGGTGTTCAATGCCGTATTACACCGTCCCCATCGTCGTCGAAAACACCGGACGCGTCGAGCGCTCCTACGACATCTATTCCCGTCTGCTCAAGGACAGAATCATCCTCCTGGGCACGGAGATTGACGACACGGTCGCCTCCCTCATCTGCGCCCAGCTCCTCTTCCTGGAGAGCCAGGACCCCGAGAAGGAGATCAGCCTCTATATCAACTCTCCCGGCGGCTCCGTCTCGGCGGGCCTCGCCATCTACGACACCATGCGCTACATCACGGCGCCCGTAAGCACCCTCTGCATGGGCACCGCCGCCAGCATGGGCGCCTTCCTCTTGGCCGCCGGCACCAAGGGTCTGCGTTTCGCCCTGCCCCACAGCACCATCATGATCCACCAGCCCCTGGGCGGTTTCCGCGGCCAGGCGAGCGACGTGGAAATCCACGCCCGTGAGATGCGGCGCGTCAAGGCCCTCATGAACGCCATCCTCGCCGAAAACACCGGCCGCAGCGTGGAGGAAGTGAGCGCCGCCACGGAACGGGACAACTTTTTGACGCCGCAGGAAGCCCTCGACTTCGGCCTCATCGACAAAGTCATGACTTCCCGCAGCGAAATGGGGAAAAACGATGGCTAAATCGCCCAAGGGCCCCGGCGGCCCTGATGACACCATTGAGGTCACCCACTGCTCCTTCTGCGGCAGAAGCCGCGAAGAAGCCGAAAATTTCATCGCCGAAAACGGCGTGGCCATCTGCGACCGCTGCATCCGCGCCTGTTACGCCGTGCTGACCCAGTTCAGCGAACCCCCGGAACGCTCCGCCTCCAAGGCTCCGCCCGCCCGCATGGGCCAGAACGCCCGCAGGACCTCCCGGCGCACCCCCTCCATGGGCAAGCTCCTCACCCCGCGGGAAATCAAGGAGCGCCTGGACGAGTATGTCATCGGCCAGGAAGACGCCAAGAAGATCCTCTCCGTGGCCGTCTACAACCACTACAAGCGCATCTACTACGCCGCCGACAGGGGCCGCGGCCAGGCCGACGACGTGGAAATCGAAAAGAGCAACATCCTCCTGGTGGGCCCCACGGGGAGCGGCAAGACCCTGCTCGCCAAGACCCTGGCGAGAATCCTCCAGGTGCCCTTCGCCATCGCCGACGCCACCACCCTCACCGAAGCGGGCTATGTGGGCGAGGACGTGGAAAACATCCTGGTCCAGCTCCTGCAGAACGCCGAGTACGATGTGGAAGCCGCCCAGCAGGGCATCGTCTATGTGGACGAAATCGACAAGATTTCCCGCAAGGGCGACAGCGCCTCCATCACCCGCGACGTGTCCGGCGAGGGCGTCCAGCAGGCCCTGCTGAAGATCGTGGAAGGCACCATGGCCAACATTCCTCCCAAGGGCGGCCGCAAGCACCCTCAGCAGGAATTCATCCGCATGGACACCACCAACATCCTCTTCATCGTGGGCGGCGCCTTCATCGATCTGGAGAAGGTGGTGGAAAGCCGGCTCACCGGCTCGGCCATGGGCTTCGGCGCCAAGGTGCGCACGAGCAAGGACCTCTCCCTCTCCGTCCTCCTCGACCAGGTGCAGCCCCAGGATCTGGTGAAGTACGGCCTCATCCCCGAGTTTGTGGGCCGCATCCCGGTGGTCACCCATGTGGACGATCTGGACGAGGAAAGCCTCATCCGCATCCTCATGGAGCCAAAGAACGCCTTGGTCAAACAGTACCAGAAGCTCTTTGAGCTGGAGCATGTGGCGCTGGAGTTCGAGCCCGCGGCGCTCACGGCCATCGCCAGGGAAGCCCTGGAGCGCAAGACCGGCGCCCGCGGCCTCAGGAATGTCATCGAGCGCACCATGCTGGACATCATGTACCGGCTGCCCTCGCTGCCCGGCCTCAAAAAGTGCATCATCACCGAAGAGGTCATCACCAAGGGCGCTGAGCCCACGCTCATCTACGAGGAGAAGAAGCGGGCCTGAACCGCGGGAAAGGCCTGAAAGGAACGCGAAAAAAAGCTCCCGGCATCTGCGCCGGGAGCTTTTTTTTGCGGCTTTCTTGAAAAGCGTCAGGGCTGTCTGTCCCTGTCCGCCCGCATGCGGATGAGCACCGTCTCGGGTCTGGTCGAGACGATGGTCATGCCATCGGGCACCCGGTAGTGGATCTGGACCCTTTCGCTCTGGCCGGGGTCAAGATCGGAGGGCGGGAGCACGTCCAGCTTGAGGCCCGAGAGATAGGAGCTGCTCCGGGCCAGGGCCTCCGGGATTTCCAGGGAGAGCTGCACGTCCTTCGGCTCGATCTGGTAGAGATCGGCGCGCTCCGAGGAGATGTGGATGCGGCAGCGCCGCTCGACCACGGTGCGGCGGCTCGTGATGGTGTAGCTGACCACCACCTTGGAGGGGGTCACCGAGACGAGCCCCGGCGTGTCCAGGGCCATGGTCTGGGTCACCTTGGTCCCGGCCGCCTTGGGATCCGGCGTGATGGGCAGACGCAGGCTCGTGATGTCGGAAAGGACGTTTTCCGGGCCCCAGAGGGAGACCAGAGGCGGATCCACGGTTACGTCTTCCACCGTGAGGGCGCCGCTGCGCAGGGGCGAGGTGATGACGGGCTGCACGGGCACGGAGCGCTCGATGGCGACGTCCGCCTTGACCACCAGCCGCGGCGGCTGCACGTCGATGAGCTCGAAGGCCCGGTAATAGCCCGTGAGGGGGTCCATGGCCAGGGGGACGATGGTCACGCCCTTCTTGATGGAGGAGAGGTCCACCTGCTGGCTCAGATGCTGGCCGCTGAGGGACTGGAGAAGGGTCGCGGGACCGCTGATGCGGATGGTCACCTTGTTGATGAGGCCTTCGGTGACGATGAGATTCTTGGGGATGCCCGTGAAGTTGACGTTGACTTCGTACTGGGATTCCACCCGGTCCCTGACGCTCACCGTGTGCCACATGGCCGTGGCGATGACGATGGAGACCAGAATGGGTACCAGACGCGTGCCGAAGGAGCGTCTGAAACTAGAGAAACTCATTGAGAGCACTCCTCAGCTTGCTGGAATTGAGATTGCGGGTGAGGATGCCCTTGCGGGCCAGGGAGATTTCGCCGCGCTCTTCGCTCACCACCACCACGATGGCGTCGCTTTCCTCCGTGATGCCCAGGGCCGCCCGGTGCCGGGTGCCGAAGGCCTGGCCCTTGACCTCGGCCAGGGGGAGGATGCAGGCCGCCGCCGCGATGCGGGCGCGGCTGATGATGACGGCCCCGTCGTGCAGGGGGGCCTTGGGATAGAAGATGTTCTTGAGCAGCTGCCTGGAGAGCCTGGCGTCAATGGAGACGCCCTCGCGCTTGATCATGTCGTTGAGCCGCATGTTGCCCTCAATGACGATGAGGGCGCCGATGCGGGCGCTCGCCATGTCCTCGCAGGCCAGGACCACTTCCTCCATGCCGGAGGCCTTGAGGGACCTGTCCCGGAAGAAGGATCGCGCCCCCATCTCGCCCAGAGCGTGGCGGATGTCCTGCTGGAAGATGACCACGATGACCAGGAAGAGGGAGGAGAAGACGTGGTCCAAGAGCCAGGACAGGGTGTAAAAGCCCATGGTCCGGCTGACGGCGTAGAGCACGGCCAGGAAGAAAAAGCCCGTGAGCACCGCCAGGGCCCGGGAGCCGCGCAGAAGCTGTATGACCTGGTAGAGCAGGAAGCTCACCAGGCTTATGTCCAGGATGTCTCTCCAGTTTGGCAGAGGAATGTGGTCAAACATGGAAAAGCCTCAATGGCTGCGGGATTGCTCAGGAAGGAGAGGAAAGGGCCGCGGCGAGGGCCAGGGCGCGGCGGGCGCCGGCCACATCGTGGACCCTGTGCCAGCGGCAGCCCTTCAGATAGGTGAGGGCCGTGGCCACCAGGGTGGCGGGTCCGCGGGCCTCCACGGGCAGACCCAGAAGGTCCTGAAAGACGGACTTCATGGAGAGGGCCATGAGCGTGGGGCGGCCCAGATGGGCCCAGGCCTCGGGATGGGCCATGAGAGCCAGGTTGTGCTCCATGCGCTTGCCGAAGCCGATGCCCGGGTCCAGAATGATGTGCTCTTCCGGGAGACCCGCCCGGGTGAGGCGCTCAAGGCCGGCCTCGAAGAAGGCCGTCACCTCGCTGAGCACATCGTCGTAGCGCGGGGCCCGCTGCATGGTCTCGGGCCGGCCCTGGCAGTGCATGAGCACATAGCCGGGCCTCGCCTCGGCGACGACCTCCAGGAGGCCGGGATCAAAGGAGACCGCCGAGATGTCGTTGACCACCGCGGCGCCGCGGGCGAGGGCGGCCCTGACGGTGTCGGCATGCCAGCTGTCCACCGAGACGGGGGGAAGATCCTTCTCTTCCGCCAGGGCCTCCAGGACAGGCAGAAGCCTCTCCTGCTCCTCGGCGGGGGAGAGGGGACGGGAGCCGGGTCTGGAGGATTCGGCCCCCAGATCCAGCAGGTCGGCGCCTTCGGCGGCCATGGCCCTGGCGCGGGCCACGGCCTCGTCCGGACGCTGGACGCGGCTTGCCGGGTAGAAGGAGTCCGGGGTCAGATTGAGAATGCCCATGACGCCGGCGGGCGCCCGGTGGCGGAGGGGACCCCGGCTGGAAAGCCAGACGGGTTCGGCGGGGGCTGCAGTCTGCGTGTGAGGCGTCTGCGTCGGGGAAGCGGGACGCACAGGCTCAGGCCTTTTTCCCGCTGTTCTGATCCCGGTCCTCCGGAGAGGCGGGCTCAAAGGTGAAGTCGCCCGCGGACCGGGACTCAGACTCGTCCCGGGCCCTGTCTGGGCCGTCCCGGCCGTCTGGGGTGCCGGAGGAGGGGCCTGCGTCCCCCGGCCCCTGCCCAGGGTCCGGAGCCGGCGCCGGATCCGGCACGGGCGCCAGCTCGCCGCCGGCGATGAGGATGTCCAGGTCCTCGCCCGTGATGGTCTCGCGCTCAAGCAGCGCCTCGGCGATGCGGTGCAGCGTGGCCAGATTGTCCGTGAGGAGCCGGCGGCAGCGGTCGCGGGCCCTGTCCACGATGGCGCGGACCTCGGTGTCCACCACGCGGGCCGTCTCCTCGCTGTAATTTTTGTTCTGGACCCATTCGCGGCCGATGAAGACTTCCTGGCCGGATTCGCCGATGGCGATGGTCCCGATGGTTTCGCTCATGCCCCACTCGCAGACCATGCGGCGGGCGATGTTCGTGGCCCGGTCAATGTCGTTGGCCGCCCCGGTGGTCACATCCTGGAAGACGATCTCCTCGGCCACGCGGCCGCCCAGCAGCATGACCAGGGAGTTTTCCAGAAAGTCTCTGGCGTAGCCGTGGCGGTCTTCCTCGGGCAGCTGCATGGTGACGCCCAGGGCCTGGCCTCTGGGGATGATGCTCACCTTGTGGACGGGATCCGAGCCCGGCAGAAGCTTGGCCGCCAGGGCGTGACCGCCCTCGTGGTAGGCCGTTATGCGCTTTTCCTCGTCCGAGAGAATGAGGCTGCGGCGCTCCCGGCCCATGATGATCTTGTCCTTGGCGTATTCGAAGTCGTGCATGGACAGGCGGTTGCGGCCGTCACGGGCGGCCTGCAGGGCCGCCTCGTTGACGAGGTTTTCCAGATCCGCTCCGGAAAAGCCCGGGGTGCCCGCGGCGATGATGTCCAGGTTCACGTCCTTTGCCAGGGGGGTCCTGCGGGAATGGATGTCCAGAATTTTGCGGCGGCCGGGCCGGTCGGGGGTGGAGACCACCACCTGGCGGTCAAAGCGGCCGGGCCTGAGGAGGGCGGGATCGAGCACGTCCGGCCTGTTGGTGGCGGCGATGAGGATGACGCCCTCGTTGGATTCGAAGCCGTCCATCTCCACCAGGAGCTGGTTCAGGGTCTGCTCGCGCTCGTCGTTGCCGCCGCCGAGACCCGCGCCGCGCCGGCGGCCCACGGCGTCGATTTCGTCGATGAAGATGATGCAGGGAGCGTTTTTCTTGCCCTGCTCAAAGAGGTCGCGCACGCGGGAGGCGCCCACGCCCACGAACATCTCCACGAAGTCGGAGCCGGAGATGGAGAAGAAGGGGACGCCGGCTTCGCCGGCCACGGCCCGGGAGAGGAGTGTCTTGCCGGTGCCGGGCGGGCCCACCAGGAGAACGCCCTTGGGAATGCGTCCGCCCAGACGGGTGAACTTGCGGGGGTTGGAAAGAAATTCAACGACTTCGGCCAGTTCATCCTTGGCTTCGTCCACGCCCGCCACATCGGCGAACTTGACCTTCTTTTTGGCGTTCTGATCCAGGAGCTTGGCCTTGGAGCGGCCGAAGGACATGGCGCGGCCCGCCCCGCCGCCCTGCATCTGGCGCATGAGGTAGATCCAGATGATCAGGAAGACCACCATGGGGAACCAGGAGACCAGGATGGAGATGTACCAGGGCTGGCTGTCCTGGGGCTCGGCCTTGATGTCGATTTTCTTTTCCAGCAGGAGGGGGATGAGGCGGTCGTCTCTGGGGATGTAGACATAGACCGTCCGGCCGTCGGTGGTCCTGGCGGTCAGGTCCTGATCCTGTATGGTTACGGCCGAGATCTGGCCGTCTTCAATGCGGGAAAGCAGGTCGCTGTAGGCAATGCTCTGGCGGTTCTGACGAGGCTGCTGAAACGCGTTGAACAGCATCATCATGCCCAGAATGATGGCTGCCCAGACCACCATGTTGCGAGAAAAGGAATTCAAGACGGGATGCCCTCCGTGCGGGTCGTTCCTGTGGCAGGTCAGAATATCAGATTTAGAATGCAAATAGTTACAGCCTTCTATTTGCCTTGTCAACGAAGGGATTCCGAGGCTTTCGCCGGGATGGCCGCAGAGGGGAGGAAAAGTCCGCCTGACCCGGGCGCAAAGCGGCTCAGCGGCAGAGAATGTTTGACATTGCGGGGCAGTCGTTTTATCCGCAAAGGAAATTGTGCTGCAAGGGCCGCCGGTTCCCTGCCTCCGGCAGAGTTCCACCGGCCCTTTTCTTCCGGATCCGCGTCATGCCGCACATTCCTGTTCCAGTCCTGACCGTCGGCCTGCTCATCTGTTCCAATCTCTTCATGACCATAGCCTGGTACGGCCATCTGAAGTTTCCCGCCATGTCCCTCTGGCGGGTCATCGTCATCAGCTGGCTCATCGCCTTTTTTGAGTACTGTCTCCAGGTGCCGGCCAACAGGATTGGCTTCGGCCATTTCACGGCCGCCGAGCTCAAGACCATCCAGGAAATCATCTCCCTCACCATTTTCATGGTCTTTTCCGTGTTCTATCTGGGAGAACAGCTCAAGTGGAACTACATCCTGGGCTTTGCCATGATCGTGGGCGCGGCCTTTGTCATCTTCCACGAGTGGTAGGAGGAACGCGGCAGCATTGATCCCTGCGCCTCAGGAGAAGAGGCGGGGATACTGCGGAAAAGCTGCCGCCGTAGCGCGGGAAGCGGAACTGCGTCACGCCTGACGGGCGAAGAATCAGAAATGGCCTGCAGGCAGCCGGACAGTCGCGTCGGAAGCAATCCCCGCGGGCCTTTGCGCTTACCCGCCCTCAGCCGTGGGGAAACCTCTGGAAAAGGCTGAAGGCTGTCCCACAGAAAAAAGCAACGGGAGCCGGGTACGGAGAAAGAGGCTTCCCCTGAAGGGAAGGAGTTCCTTCTGTCCCGACACTGCCGAGGTGTCTGTACTCTGCCGGAAGAGATATCCTGGCAGGAAACGGGGGATGTGCCGGACAAGGCAGGCAGGGATCGAGGGTGAGCCGCGGCAGACTTTTACCTGAGTGTGGGGAGACGGCGGGCGGTTTATGCGGGCAACATCCCCTGCTCTGATGGCCGGCAGCGCTCCTGTTCCGTCTCCGGCTTTCAGACGGCGTCTGCGTCCTGAGCAGAGAGTGCCTGGAAAAGGGAAGGGCGGTTCTGCCGACTCGTCTGAAGGGGAAGGGCGGACTGGCTGGAGGAGTTTCTCTGTGCTTTTTCCAGACGGCGGGTACATTCCCGCCGGGCGGTTGGAAACACCTCATCAGGAGCAATATCCCACCGGGGGCTCTGCTGTCAGGATGCTTGGCACAGCGACAACCCGACCCCGGAAATGAGATGTCTCCTCGGTCAGGCCAGCCGCCTGCAACTCTGCGTCAGCGGCGGCATGGATGACCACGGCACAGACAGATTCCGCCTCTCTCCGGACCGCGGCTGCGGGTTTTTGTGCTGAGAACCGTGCCGGAGGCTTGCAGCGCTGCTGCTTTGAAATAGATCCTCTGTTGTCATGCCCGGCTCCTTGGAAACAGCAGGACATGAGTCTTTCATTTTGTCGGTGGTGTTTATCGTTGAGACCCTGCCCCTAAGAACGGTAAGCTGGAAAAGAACTTGACTGCCGTAGAATTTCAGTTCAGAAAGAATGTTTAAGCAAAGGCGCATTTGTCGTTGCGCGAACCTCGGAGCAAAATTTTTCAGAAACGGAAATTCCTTGAATATCAAGTAGTTAGCCAAAAGAGGCATGAAGAGGTTCGCGCACCTTGAAAAATAAGTAATATCAAAGAGATAGCGAAGACATGAGGTTGAGATTTCCGATCCGGCACGAAAAAGCGCTGAGGTTCGCGCAAAACGGCTTCCAAGTTCATGATATCACTTCGTAAAAAATGGGTGCTCTCTAGAAAGACCTGATTCTCAAAGGGATTACGACCCGCCGCCCGGACGCCGTGGACGGGCGTCTCGAACACCTCTAGAAAGACCTGATTCTCAAAGGGATTACGACTTTTTTCTACTGAAATTTAATTTGTCCACATTCCAATTCCTCTAGAAAGACCTGATTCTCAAAGGGATTACGACCAATAGCACCACATGTGATTGTCGTATGCGTTAGTTACAACTCTAGAAAGACCTGATTCTCAAAGGGATTACGACAGCAAATCATTGACGGCCTTACGCGCGGCGATACAAGCCCTCTAGAAAGACCTGATTTTCAAAGGGATTACGACGCCCGGAGTGGTTGTTGCTCTTTTTGCAACAACCACTCTCTCATACAAGACCTGATTCTCAAAGGATTTTCGAATTCGCTAGCACATGGGGCAATGAACCGCATGTTGCCTTTCTTTGCTGTCCTCTTCTTTGCCTTTCCCCACCCCCAGGAATTTTCTTGCTGCTGTCAGAATTTCGCCCGAAGCAAAGCCTTCTCTCATGGGGCAGATCGCAAAGTCTCAGGCAGGTACTTCCAGTCTGGACAGTATGCAGCTGGATAACTGTGCGTTTGCTGGAATATCCTTAGGATCTGTTAACTCAATCCGAACAGTGACGCGTCAGCTTTTCCCGCAGGACAGGTGCGCCTACGGCCTTCAATGCTGGTATCAGCCAAAAGACGGCATCAGGATTTTCAATGATACCAGAGCGTTTTAGAAAAGGTTTGACATCCGCGGGCTGAATGAATGAAGTTGGCGCAGTCAGACTTATGGGGAGCTGCAAATGGCAAGACCACGATCCGGGGTAGAGCATGTGGGCCGCAGGACTGAAACGCTGCCCAACGGCACCAGGTATATCTACGAACGCAGGACTCTCTATGATCCTGACACGAAAAAAACCCGGGTGCTTGGCTGCAGGCTGATTGGCAAGATCCTTCCCGGAGAAACGGAGATTGTCCCGACACGTCCCAAGAAGCCGTCGACCAGAAAGACTCTGCTTGCGGCGAAGGGAAAGAAGGCCACCGCAAAAGTGGAAAGCACTCTGCTTTCCCAGCTTCTTGAGCGGCTCGGAAAGGAGAGCGGCATAGACCTGGATCTGCTTGCCTTCCTGTCCGGGCCGGACGCCCGAAAGGCCATCAGTCTGGCCCGTTTCTGGCTGGTCACAGAGGGAGCGGCGCTCTCCGGAATGGACTTCTGGCAGAAGATGCATCCCTCCTGCGCAAGCCCTGTCACCGAGGAGGAGACAGTTGAGCTGTTTGAGACTCTGGGGGGCAGCGGGTCAGGGGTCTGGGAGTATTTTTCCGCCCGTGCCAGAGAACTGCGAAGTGACGACTGTCTGATTCTGGAGACGAGCGTCACCGCCTGCCATCCCGGACATCTCCCGGACGTCCGGGAAGGCTTTGACGGGGAAACCTCCGGGCTGCCGTATTATTGCGTTCTGACGCTTCTTTCCGGCGGTGAACCCGTTGCCTTTGCCTGTCAGCCTGCCTCGCATTCTGAACCGGCCCTGAGAGCTCTGGAAGATCTGCGTTCTCTGTGCGCGTTGAGGCCGCTCATTGTCAGCGACAAAGGCTGTTATGCGGAAAAAATTCTCCGTCAGTATTCGCAGCTCGGAGTGGATTTTCTGTCCCTGGCAGACATCCGGCGCCCGTGGATAGCCGGGCCGCTGCGGGATTGTGAGTCCAGGTTCAATGCGTATCGCGCGATCAGTCCTGACAATTGCAGTCTGCGGGGTTTCCGCCTTGTCGGGGAGAGAGATTTCTCAGGCCAGGAGCAGGAAGCGGCGGAGCAGGCGGCAAACTGCGCAGCCTGAAAAAAGGCCAAGGTTTTCATTCTTCTGCTGAGAGATCTTGATCTGTGGCAGACGGGGACTGACAGCCTGTACCGGGAAACACTTGCGCTCCGGCAGCGCCTTCGGGAGGGAGAAAAGGACTTTGCTCCGGGGGAGGAACGGAAAATCGCAAGTCTTTTGCACATCCGGAAGGACAAGGACGGAAACATCTAGGCCGAAGTGAAGGAAGATCGCTTTGCCGAAAAGGCAAGAGCGATGGGAACCACGGTTCTCATCTCCTCGGTGCAGGAGGATCCCTTCCGGGCGCTTGATCTGTACAGACAGCGCGACGCCTTCGAAGAGGGCTATGCCGTCTGCAGGCTCCGTCCGGCTCCCGGGAAGAAAGGAGTCTGGTCAGAGGCAGCTCTGAAAGGCAGACTTTTTGTCCGCTTTCTCTCTTTCTCCTACGGCTGCGTTCTGTCGAGACTGCTTGCCGGCGTGAAAAACAGGCTGGAAACGGAAAAGTCCGGTTCTGATCTCCGCACGCGGGAAGAACTGCGGGACTGGCTTCGCACCTGCAGCGGCCATGATCTGCTGGCTTTGCTGGACACCATGACAACAACGACGGTTACCGCCGGATCAGCGGAGATTGTCTGCCAGACTGATCTGAGCGGCAGAGACAGACTTCTGCTCGATCTGCTTGGCCTCAAGTCCGCCTGATCCGCACCCCGGCATCCGGCCCGTCCGGGCCGCTGAAGCATCTTCAGTCCGGACGAACCAGGGACCTGTACCGGCCGTAGCCTTCCTTCTCCATGTCCTCATAGGGCACGAAGCGCAGGGCCGCGCTGTTTATGCAGTATCTCAGGCCGCCCAGCTGCCTCGGCCCGTCGTCAAAGACGTGGCCCAGGTGGGCGTCGCCTGCCCGGCTGCGCACCTCCGTGCGGATCATGCCGTGGCTTGTGTCCCTGTGCTCGGTGACCACGTCCGGGTCCACCGGCCGCGCAAAGCTCGGCCATCCGCAGCCAGCGTCAAACTTGTCGGCTGAGGAGAAGAGGGGCTCGCCGGTGACGATGTCCACATAGAGGCCGGGCCTGTCGTTCTGCCAGTACGCCCCGGTGAAGGGGGCTTCCGTGGCCGCCTCCTGGGTCACGGCATAGGCCTCGGGGGAGAGCGTCTTCTCAAGTTCCTCCCGGGAGGGCCTGCGCCAGGGGGAGGGATCAACGGTGACGCGCGCTTGGGCCGGAAGATCCTTCAGGCTCTCAAAGCTGATGTGGCAGTAGCCGTAGGGATTCTTCTTCAGATAGTCCTGGTGATACTCTTCAGCGGGAGAAAAGTTCCGGAGCGGGAGAAGCTCCACGGCCAGAGGCCTTGTGTGCTTTGCCTGCTCAGCCGCCATGACGGCCTTCAGGACGGGCAGATCCTCTTCTTCCGTGTAATAGATGCCCGTGCGGTACTGGGTGCCCGTGTCGTTGCCCTGGCGGTTCAGGCTCAGGGGATCGATGATTTTGAAGAGCTGTCCGGCAAGGGTGCGCAGACTCACGCGGCTCGGATCATAGCTGACGCGCACGGTCTCGGCATGCCCCGTGCGGCCGGAGCAGACCTCCCGGTAGCCGGGATTGAGCGT